>JANNFX010000062.1:0-33923 GCA_031380225.1 Hyphomicrobium sp. | reverse complement strand
GGCACGCTTGCCAATCTCGGGCTGGTGATGGCGCAGTTGTCGTATTCGCGCGATGCCGAGCGCGAAGCGGATCAGCATGCGCTTTCGATGCTCAAGGCGGCTGGAGTTTCGCCCAAAGGTTTTGCTGCTTTTTTCAAGCGCATGAAAAAGCAAGACGAGGATGACGACGACCGGAGCAAAGCTTTCGATGTCTTCCGCACTCACCCGCAAACCGACGAGCGCATCGCGGCCATTGAAGCGCAGGACGCCTATTCCTCTCATCAGGCTTTGAGCAACGACGACTGGATCGACTTGCGCGGCATTTGCAAGACGACGGCTGGCGGTCCTGAGACGGACGGCAAATCAGATGATGGTAAACCGGCCGGGAAATCTCCATCTCCTACGCCCGGGCCGCCTAAACAAAAGCCCAGCAAAACGGACCCAGGCCGCCGCGATATTTGAGTGCTGCGCCGCCGTCCCAAGCGATCCCCATTTGCGGCCATAGACCCTCACAATACACATTGTCTGTCGTCATAACTCTGCTAGTTTGAGGGTCATTCCGGCGGTGTAGTCTGGAAGTCTTTACGGCCGCGCCCGCGTTTGTACTGGCGCCGCCGTTTCCAATTGTGGGGGATTTCGAATGTCTTACCAATTCAACGCCTATGACGGCGCCGTGGTTGCGCTCGACGGCTCGATGATCACGTTCAACACTAGTCCTGACATGGGGCTGCCCGGCACCACCGTTCGCATCATCGGTAGTACTCTCGCCTATGATGAAGCGACCGGCGTGATGACGGGGACCATCACTACCATTGAGCTCTTTGATCCGGCCGCGAATATGGGCTCAGGAGCTGCACTACAGACCGTGGATATAGCGCTCGCCAATCAGGCAACTTTGGCAGCCAGCATTACGGCCTTCCTCGGAGAAGGCCTCGGCATTATGGCCGACACGTTTACGGCCTGGGATCTCGCCGGGACAATTGGCTACGATCACACCGGCAACACGACGTTTGCGGCAAATGGGACGTCACTGAAGGTCGCACTGCTCGACTTGAGTGATACCGTTGTTGGCTATTTATTGATTGCAGGCACGGGACTTACCGGCGCCACTTTCAGTGAAACCGGCACGATCACCGCAATTACGCAACTCGACACCGATGGTGCCACGCCGCTGAATTTCGTCGATTATTTGGCCACACCCCACGATGCATCGGCTTTCTCGTATGGCCTGCTATCGCTTGGCGGAGAAGACGGAAACAACGAAGAACTCTATCCGTTCCTGGTCGGAGGCGGTGTGACAATTACCAAGAATGGCGGCACGGGATACGGTCAGTTCCAAAGCGGAAGCGGCAACGACACCTTCATCACCGATAGCGGCGGCTTCGTCAGTTATTTCAGTGCCACGGCTGGTGTGTCGCTCAATTTGGCCAAGGGCACAGCATCGGGCGGCGGCGGCAGCGATACTTGGGTACCGAATTCCATTGGCGGCGCGGAAGGCTCGAATTTCAACGACACGATCCAAGGCAGCAATTTTGGCAATCTATTGCAAGGCGGGTTCGGCAACGACACGATGTACGGCTCCAAGGGTGCCGATACGATGATGGGTGAGGCCGGTAAAGACTACATCAACGGTGGCGCTGGTAAGGATATCCTGTCGGGTGGCACTGAAAAAGATGTGTTCAACTTCAACGCTGTTTCTGAAGCGGGCAAGAGTGCAGCGACGCGCGATCGCATCAAGGATTTCCAGCACAATATCGACGACATCGATTTGAAAAACATCGACGCCAATACCACAAAGGGCGCTGATCAGAAATTCAGCTTCATCGGCACCAAGGACTTCTCACACACAGCCGGTGAACTTCATTATTTGCAGTCTGGAGGCAAAACCATCATCGAAGGCGACACCAACGGCGATGGCCGCGCCGATTTTCAGATTGAGTTGACCGGCATCAAGACACTCACCAGCGGTGATTTTGTTTTGTAGAGAGCGTTGCAGCAATGAACAAAGCGAAACATCCCGAGGGCGAGCCCCCGGGATGTTCGTTGTTTGTGAATATGCAGACTTAAGCTGCCTTATTCAGCTCAGATGACGCTTCAATCTGCTTCGGAGTACTGTCGACTGAAATCGCAATGGATCGCGGCTTCAGCTTTTCCGGCAGGTTGCGCACAAGATCGAGGCTCAAGACGCCATCGGTCAGCGAGGCGCCCGTCACTTCGACGTAATCGGCGAGCTGGAACCGGCGCTCAAACGCGCGGTTGGCGATGCCGCGGTGCAGATAAGTTCGTTCAGCCGTTTCTGGAGCTTTTTCGCCCTTCACGGTTAGCAACGCTTCTTTCAGGTCGACCTTGAGGTCGGAGCCCGAAAAGCCGGCGACTGCCATGGTAATACGGTAGGCATTATCGCCAGTGCGCTCGATGTTGTACGGCGGGTAGCTGTCAGCATCGAAGCCATTTGCGGCGTCGAGCATTTGTACAAGACGGTCAAAACCGACTGTGGAACGGAATAGGGGTGTGAAGTCGAGGTGTCGCATGGGACAGGTCCTTCTTAGAAGCAACGTGTTGAGTGAGCCCGCCACGATGGCCGGGCCCGGTTCAGTCTGCACCCCCGCTTAGAACGGCGGGCACGACGTTAACTTAGGATGGGTGGGGGGCGTTTCAAGTGGCAGATAAAAAAAAACGGCCAGCCCCAGGGGACCAGCCGCATTTACAAATATTTGTCCGTTCAGAGGATGGACGTTTGATCGATGGTCACGCCGATGAAATCAGAGTTGCTCCATTCGCCGGGATCGTATCCAGCAACGAAGACAAATCCCGTGTAGCCATTCAGGGGTCCGCTGCCGTACAGAATTTCAGTTCCAACGATGCCATTTGGGCTGACGCCCGGCGTTGAGTAATACACCAAGTCGACAGTTGAGAAATTCGTGCGCAAGAAACTGAATCGGTCTTGGTTGTCGTTGTAGCCAAAGATGCGGTCATCCCAATTGTTGGCCAGGATATTGTTGAATAGACCATCGAAATCATCGAACGTGAAGACATCGAAGCCGCCTTCGCCCCGCATCACATCGGCACCGGCCCCGCCATTGATGAGATCATTTCCGAAACCACCATTCAACAAGTCATGGCCGGTGCCGCCATTCAGCGTATCGTTGCCGGTGCTTCCGAGGACGGTGTCGTTACCTGAATCTCCGAATAGACGATCGCTCCCTGTGCTACCGCGGATGGCGTCGCCACCCGCGTTGCCACGGATAAGGTCATTGCCGCCGCCGCCGTCGATGATATCGTTACCGCCGTTGCCGATCAGAGTGTCGCTGCCGCCGAGCCCAATCAGTAAATCGGCGAAGCCAGTTCCGATAATTGTCTCGGAACCACTGGTGCCGCGTTTGACTGCCATGATATTTTACTCCGAACAAAACTGCTGATAAATGGCGTCGATCTCGAGTGCCTGGGCCTCGTGAAAAAATCTATAATTCACAGAACCGGGACCAGCTCATTTGAGGACAGATTAATCCAGAGATAGATTGTGTCGACGGACTTAAGTCCAATAAATTTGAGTTTTGGCTTTAATAGGTAGGCTTAATTTTGCCTGTTAACGCCCGCCAGTCCAAACAGCGTTGGGCACAACCCGGTTTTTGGCGGATCCACAAGGAGCGGGCATGGCCGCCCTAAAACATCACATAGAAATCGCTGATGGTTGCCGTGTTGAGATCGCTGATGGTGGCGATGGCAACCGGGGCGCCGGAGCCATTGCCGTCAAGATCGGCCCACAGGATGCGTGTATCGGTCTCGAAGATCAGCCGCACATCGGTAGTCAGGGCGATATTATCTGAGCCAACTTGAAGGGCGGCGGCGGTCAGCTTGGTGGCGTCCATCGGATCGGCTGTGATTTTGAACTCAAATTTAGACAGCATAACTAAATCGCTGTTGTGAACGAAGCCTGAGAACGTATCGGCGCCGAGATTATACTGCGCGACGAAGCCATCGAAATTACCAGCTTTGCCAACGAGCGTATCGGTGCCCTGATCGCCGCGCATCATGTTGAAGCCGCTATTGATGTCATTGCCCCCAGTTCCAGCCGTGATGGTGTCGTTACCATCACCGCCCTGGAGCCAGCCGCCAAAGCTATCTGAGCCCGTCAGCTTGTCATCGAAGTCGGAGCCGATGAGGTGCTCAACATTTTTCCAGTCGTCGCCCGCCGCGCCGTTCTTACCTAACAGTGTCTGATCAAGTGCCACTTCGACGCCAGTTATCGCGTCTGCATAGTCGAGATAGTCGCCGAATATAAAGCCCGTCGTTGTGAACAGCACCTTCGTATTGGCGCCGCCGTCGATGATGTCAGCGCCGGGACCGGCGAGGATAAAGTCGTCACCCGCGCCACCGTTCAATGTGTCATCGCCGTCGCTGCCGTAAATCGAGTCGTTGCCATCACCTCCGTTGATGATGTCGTTGCCCTTGCCGCCGACGAGGGCGTCACTTTTAATTCCACCAGTAATGGTGTCGTTGCCGTCGCCGCCTTGGATCGTCGAGACGAAAAGATCGGAACCAGTTAACGTGTCGTCGAATTTCGATCCGTTCAGGTTTTCAATGTTTTTCCAGTCGTCGCCCGCCGCGCCGCCCTTGCCCATGAGTGTTTTATCGAGTGCGATTTCGACAGCGATCGTCGCATCGGCGTAGGAGAGCGTATCGGTGCCTTCGCCGCCATCGATGGTATCAGCGCCGGGACCTGCCAGGATAAAGTCGTTGCCCTTACCGCCGTCCAGCTTGTCGTCCCCTTTGCCACCGTCAAGATAGTCGTCGCCGGGACCGCCGGTTAGCGTGTCGGTGTCATCTTGGCCAAACAGTTGATCGGCGCCGTCGCCGCCATCCATTATGTCGTTGCCTTTGCCGCCAGCCAACTGGTCGGCGTCCAAGCCGCCTGAAAGAGTGTCGCCGCCGTCGCCGCCGAAGAGTTTGTCTTTGCCAGCGCCGCCGATCAGCGTGTCGACAGCTGTGCCGCCGTCGAGCGTGTCGTCGCCGTCGCCGCCATCGAGGTAATCATTGCCGGTGACGCCGACCAAGATATCCTTGCCGGCACCACCGAAGATTTTGTCCGTGCCCGCGTCACCTTGCAGGCCGTCGTCGCCGTCGCCGCCGTTGATGGTGTCGTTGTCGGCGCCGCCGAGGATGGTATCTTTGCCTTTGTCGCCAAAGAGTTTGTCGTTACCCTTGTTGCCGAGGATCAGGTCGTTGCCGTCGCCGCCTCTGACCGTATCGGCGCCAGTGCCGGCGTCCATCTTGTCGTTGCCTTTGCCGGCGTCGATGGTGTCATTGCCTTCGAGGCCGAACAGGGTATCAGCGCCGGCCGTGCCGGACAAATGATCGTTCTTTTTGGTGCCAACTTTTGTGACCATGACCGGCTTCCAGTTTCAATGCAAAGTGGCGACTTGCTTACAACAATTTGAGTTTAAGGTCGCGGCATTTATATTTCTAAACTTCAGACCAAATGCCCATGACATTGCACGAAGAATATAACATCCTTCATCTCCCGTTCATGTTGATTGGCAGAGGCTAAAGGCCGGAATTTGCACCCCGGACACATGCGAGGAGACCATGAAATCCACTTCGCTCATCACATTATTAGTTGCCGCCGTTCAGATGCTCAGCCTGTCAGGTCACGCGGCCTTTGCGGCCGATTTATCGGACGGCCGCGATGGCTATTTCGGTCATCGGCAACCTTACTTCAGCGGTCAAAGCGATGATCGTGCCGATCCAAGTAATGATCGTGCCGATGATGACGATGACGACGGGCCCCGCTATAGCGGGCGCTGGCGCAATCGGGACGACGGCCAGGACGATGACGATGATGATGACGTAGCCAATCGGGACGACCGTCCGGACCACTACAACTCCAGAGATCAATATCGCGACCGCCGCGGTTATAATCAGGACGAGCCTCGCCACAGCCGCTGCCTGCCCGGGCATCGTGTCAAACAGAACCTAGAGAACGAAGGCTGGACGCGATTTCACTTAGCGTCATTCGGTGAGGGCGTGGCCGTGATACGTGCCGAGCGCCGCGGCACCGGCCGGCCATTCTTGCTGAAGATTGACGGCTGCAATGGCCGCACAATTTCAGCGCGCCCGGTCTACGGTCCGCAATGGAGCGGCTATGACACCGCCCCGCGCGTCCGCTACGGCTATAAGGACTAGCGCCCCCGGCGTTGAGACTTCCGCGCCTGTTCCAAATCGTGCTACGCCGCAACTCGAAAACAGCGCTGCACACTTAAGGGACATCGGCATGGATTTGGTTTCGCTGCCCAATAACCCGGTGCCGGGCGGGGCAGTGATCGGGGCCTTACAGTCTTTCGACGGCACGCAACTCCGGTACGCCTGCTGGCAAGCCACGCGCGGGCCACGCCGCGGCACGATTTGCCTATTCGGCGGCCGCGGCGAGTACATCGAAAAATACTTCGAAGTCATCGCCGATTTACGGCGCCGCGGATTTGCAGTTGCGGCGCTCGATTGGCGCGGGCAGGGCGGCTCGGAACGTAAGTTGCCAGACATGCGCAAAGGCCACGTCCGCGATTTCTCCGAGTATGATCGCGACCTGTCCGCATTCATGAAAAACATCGTGCTGCCGGACTGCCCGCCGCCTTACATCGCCATGGCGCATTCGATGGGCGCGCATATTCTGTTGCGTAATGCCATTCTGCCTGGCTCCTGGTTTGATCGCATGGTGTTGGTTGCGCCGATGATTGCAATTCACCCCGAGCGTTCGAAGCACTCGCAACTGTTCGTCAGGGTCTATAGCGAAATCTGTACGTTACTTGGCCTAGGCACCAGATATATTTTGGGTGGAACGTCTTTTGCTGCCGAGCAGTTGCCGATTGAAATCGGCCTGCTGACGTCGGACCGCGAGCGTCATGCGCGCAACAAGGCCGTGCTCGACTACGCGCCCGAACTCGGGCTTGGGTCGCCGACGATATTCTGGCTGCGCGCCGCCTATCGCTCGATGGCAGTCATGCAGAATCCAGATTTTCCGCATGCCATTCGCGTGCCGTGTCTCGTGTTTGGAGCCGGCAAGGATCGCATTGTTGATACGCGTGTGATCGAAGACTTCGGCGTCCGCCTGAAGGTTGGCAGTCAAATTCTGTTGCCTGGCGCCAATCACGAAATTCTGCAAGAAACCGACAGCATCCGCCAAAAATTCTGGGCCGCATTCGATGCGTACCTGGGTGTCCGAGAAATGGCGGCGTGAGGGGAGGAGATGCCGGAAAAATCGGGGAGATCGGGGTCGTGTGCGCAGACAACGCCGACCCGATATTTGAGTCACCGCGCACTTAAAAGATTTCGACTGCAAAAAGTGATGGTTGCCTGGATCGCAGAAACTTTTTTAACAACGACGGAACCGCGACCCTGGGTATAGCGTTTGTTCTGCAGACGGATGCAACAGCATTTGTCAGGCGCCTTTTACGGTGCTGGGCCGTTCGGGAGTGTTAAAACTCCCCGACGGCTATCTCTGTTGCTCAAACATATGCACCATATGCACGAACAGCGCCGTCTGATTGGCTGGCATATTTTCAAGAGAATGAAAATGACGAAGAATGCGAGATATATAGTCGTCGCGGCCACCGTTTTGCTTGGCGCCGCTTCCGCCGTGGCCCTTGCACAGGAGACCAAATTGGAACCCGGATTTGGCCCCAACCCGCAGTTGCCTGAGCCGTCGTCGTCACTCATTCCAACCGTCAACGTGCCGACCGCAATAGGCTGGCAGGCCGGACAAAAGCCAACTCCCGTGACCGGCCTCGCGGTGTCCTCGTATGCAGCCAACCTCGACCACCCGCGCTGGCTTTACGTTTTGCCCAACAGTGACGTGCTCGTCGCAGAAACCAACGCACCCGAGCGTCCCGACGCAAATAAGGGCATCAAGGGCATGGTGATGAGGCTGTTCATGAAGAAGGCCGGCGCCGGCGTTGAAAGCCCCAACCGCATCACTCTTTTGCGCGGGCTTAAGGCCGACGGCACCGCGGCTGAAAAATTCGTGTTCCTCGAAGGCTTGAATTCCCCCTTTGGAATGACGCTCGCCGGCGACACGCTCTACATCGCCAACACCGACGTGCTGGTAAAATTCCCCTACACGGCCGGCGACACGCGCATCAGCGCCGCTGCCGTGAAAGTCGCGGACCTGCCCGGTGGTACACTCAATCACCATTGGACGAAGAACGTCATTGCGAGCCCCGATGGGACGAAACTTTACGTGACAGTTGGGTCGAATAGCAACGTCGCCGAAAACGGCATCGACAAGGAAGAGTATCGCGCCGCCATCTTGGAAATCGATACTGCCAGCGGCGCATCGCGCGTCTTTGCATCGGGCCTCAGAAACCCCAATGGCATGGCATTTGAACCATCATCGAAAGTGCTTTGGACCGTCGTCAACGAGCGCGACGAGTTGGGCAACGACCTGGTTCCCGATTACCTGACCTCGGTCAAGGACGGCGGCTTTTACGGCTGGCCCTATAGCTATTTTGGCCAGAACGTCGACAAGCGTGTGCAACCAGAGCGCACGGATCTCGTTGCTAAAGCGATCGCGCCTGATTATGCACTCGGCGCGCACACAGCCTCGTTGGGCCTGACCTTCGCTGGCAAGACTCCGCTTGCGGCACCCTTCGCGAACGGCGCGTTCATCGGCCAGCATGGATCGTGGAACCGCAAGCCGGCGAGCGGTTATAAGGTCATTTTCGTACCATTCGCCGATGGCAAGCCGACGGGCGGCGCGCCCGTCGATGTTTTGACCGGGTTCCTCGACGCTGACGGCAACGCTCTCGGCCGCCCGGTTGGCGTGGCATTGGCCTCGGACGGCGCACTCCTCGTCGCAGACGATGTCGGCAACCAAATCTGGCGCGTCAGTGCGGCCCGGCAAACTTCCGAGGCGCAGGGAGGGAAGTAAAGGAGCGGAGAGCGCGAAAACGCGCGTATCATGTGCTCAGATCTGTCACTTGCAGCGGCGTTTGAGCGGCGCCCCTGCTTGACTCTCCCTTCCACCCTGGCAAAATCGAGTCTGCCGAGAAACGGAGGCAGCCCCAGCCAGCGTGCGAACGCCCGGCGGGTGGAAAACACGGTGGTGGCCGGACAACACCTGATTACGCAGTTTTTGATGGCGTTCTCGCTCTGCGTTTCACGCAACCGCTCGATCGCATAATTTGATGGCGTTCTCGCACTGCGCGCTGCGCAACCCCTTGAACGTCCATTGATGGCGATCTCGCTCTGCACACTGCGCAACTGCTCGAACGCTTGGCGAGCGATTGCGTGAAACGCCGAGCGAGCCGCATAAAGGTGCGTGATCGAGTGAGGTGATCGTGACTGCAAAAGCTCCCCCAACACGGCCGGTATTTTCGTCTCCGAACATCGTCAGCGAGCAAACTTATACCGGCTCGCATACGTTCCTGCGCACGCCGCGCGCCAAAAACGCTAACGGTGCGGACTTAGCGATCCTCGGCATTCCGTTCGATCTCGCAACGTCCAACCGTCCCGGCGCGCGCTTTGGGCCTGATGCGATCCGGGCCGCATCCGCACAATTGGCCGAACTCAAAGCCTATCCCGGCGGGTTCGATCCGATGCAGTACGTGAAGGCCGTCGATGTCGGCGATGTGTATTTCGACTACGGCAATCCGCTGACGGTCGTCGCCGCGATTGAGACGGCCGCCAACCAGGTCATCGACAGCGGCGCGTTTTTGTTGTCGCTCGGTGGCGATCATTTCGTCACCTACGCGCTGTTGAAGGCGCACGCAAAAAAATATGGACCGCTGGCGCTCATACAATTCGACGCCCACACCGATACGTGGAGTTCGATGAACCCGCTCGATGGCCCGGTTGAAATCAATCACGGCACCATGTTCTCGCGCGCCATTGCCGAGGGCCTCATTGTGCCGGAGCGTTCGGTGCAGACCGGCATCCGCACCTGGGTCGATGACGCGATGGGCATGACCATTCTCGACAACATCATGGTTGACACCAATCGTGCGTCTGATATCGCCGCGGCCATTGTCGAGATCGCAGGCGAGGGACCGTGTTACCTGACCGTCGATATCGATTGCCTCGATCCGGCCTTTGCTCCGGGCACCGGTACGCCGGTGACGGGCGGTTTGGCGCCGGTCGATCTGTTGCAGATTTTGCGCGGCATCGCGGGCTTGAACATTGTGGGTTCTGATGTGGTTGAAGTCGCGCCCGCTTATGACAGTGGCGGCATCACGGCCCTCAATGCTGCGACCATTGCTTATGAGCAAGTCGCGCGCTTGGCCCGCATGAAAGGCGCGCCGGTTCTCTCATACCCGGCGCCGCGCGTGACGCTACCGAGTGATGAGTGAGAAAGGTTGGGCTTCGCAAATGCCTCAGCCCCACCTACGGCATTTGTGGGCCGCGATCCATTGCACCCACAATTGTCATCCCGGGGCTTGTCCCCGGGACCCATTTGGCAACACTACAAAATGTGAAAATCGGCGCGCAGCTGTCACGGCGCATTCATTTGTTTCCAAGCCAGCGGACCCATGGATCCCGGCAATAAATGCCGGGATGACATCGGTGTGTTGAGGCGCGCCGGCGTCTCACCGTCACCGCATCAAACTCGGCGTGGCCATTGCCGGTTGGATTCCTTCACGCAAAAGCAGCCGTCGCAATGGTCCAAGCGCAGTCAAAGCGTAAAGTCCGGCACCACGAGCCAGCTGCACGGGTGGCAGGGCTGAAAGTAGCGAGCGGTTCAAAAGATCAATGGTCCAGATCCGCGAGGTTACGTCAGGCGAGCGGGCGTCAGCATAGGCGCGCAAGATGTGCGGCGCGCCGATGTCTTTGCAATCAGCACCGGCTTCGATGATGCAATCCGCCAGCGTTGCCGCGTCGCGCAGGCCGAGATTTAAGCCTTGAGCGCCAATCGGTGGGATCACGTGCCCGGCTTCGCCGATTAATGCGACCCGGTTTTGTCCGAAACTGCCGGCGGTCAAACCAGTCAGCGGAAACGCTGCGCGTGGCGACAGGTTCGAGATCGAACCGAGCAGGCCTTGCAAGCGGTCTTCGATCAACGCTGTAACTGCGGGCGTATCGAGCGTCAAAATCCGCTGCGCGTCCTCGGGCGTCGCGACCCAAACCAGGCTTGAAGCGTTGCCTGGCATCGGCACGGTCGTGAATGGCCCCGCCGCGCGATGGAACTCTGTTGAAATATTGCGGTGCGCGCGCGCGTGATCGAAGGAGCAAACGATAGCCGATTGCGGATAGGTCCAGGTTTTGGCGGCGATACCGGCCGCCGCCCGGCAAATCGAATTGCGGCCATCCGCGGCGGCGATCAGTTGCGCCTCGATAACAACGCCCTCGCGCGTCGTCACTTGGACCGTATGCTCGCCGATCTCAAGCCGCTCGACGGCTTCCGTATCGACGATCTGGATTATGCTCCCGGCCTCGGCAAGTTTAACGCGCAGTGCTTCGACTAGAACGGCATTCGGCACATTGTAGCCAAATGCGTCGAGGCCAGCTTCAGCGGCGCGGAATGTGACTTCCGGCGCGCGCAGCAGTCCACCGGTGTCGTCAATGATGCGGATGGCAGAGAGGGGCTGACTTTTCGAAGCAACATCATCCCATACGCCGAGGTTCTTCAGAAGCGCGATCGAGCCGCCGAAAAGTGCTGCAGTACGCCGGTCTATGCCAGCGCCGCCGCTTTGATAGGACGGACGGTGCACAGGAGCAGCCAGTGCGAGCGCAACGCCTGATTTTGCAAGCGCCAATGCAGCCGCAAGTCCTGCCGGCCCGCCGCCAATTACCAACGCTGAAACAGTCATTCGGGCGCTCATCTTCACGTCCTGGAGCTTAACTGTTGCTGAAATGAGACGTCAAACCCCGTCGTCAGTAGCGTGTCACGGCGTTGTCATGTGGATGTTACACAGCCTGCCTATTAACGCATTAGTAACCGTTTGAATTCAATCGGTGATTGAATCTGGTTAGTCTGATGCTGATGCTCCTTCGTATCACATCGGTCAATCTACGGTACCAGAATGCAACAGTATTTGCCTCGAGTTGCTATAGAGGCGCGTTGCGGTTTTGTGAGTTGGTTCGAATAGGGAATATTCGAACTGTGTTTGGGCGCAAGAATCGGTGGCCTTTGAGGGTGCCGATGGGGGACATAAGATGAAATCTCGTGATGTCTACGTCGCGGCAAGCGTGTTGAGTTTGAGCCTGTTTATGGGCACCTCGACCCTGTCACAAGCGGCAGATTTGGGTGGCAACTGCTGCGCCGATCTTGAAGAGCGCATTGCAGAATTGGAAGCCACGACCGCACGCAAGGGCAACCGCAAGGTCAGCTTGACGGTCTATGGTCAAGTCAATGAAGCCGTGCTGTTCTGGGATGATGGCAAAGAGAGCGACGCAACGCTCGTCACGAACGACAATTCGCGCACCCGCTTCGGATTCAAAGGCGACGCAAAAATCAACGCCGACTGGAAGGCCGGTTACGTTCTTGAGATCGGTGTTCGCACCAATAACTCAAAGCGCTTCAGCCAGGATGACAAGTTCGTTCCCGAAGAAAACGGTCTCGATGTGCGCCACTCGCGCTGGTACTTAGCTAGCAAAACATTTGGGTCCGTCAGCGTCGGCACGACGCCGACCGCGATGGAGGGTGTCACCGAAATCAACCTGGCGCACACCAAAGATGTCGCTAAATTTTCAGACGTTGAAGATAGCGGGCTTGGCCTAAAGCTGCGCGGCATAGATGGCGGCTTGAGTGGCGTTCAATGGCGCCGTCTGATCAAGCACACTGGCGACCAGCCAGGTGAAGGTGAGCGCCGCAACGGCGTTTGGTGGCAGTCACCGGAATACCAGGGCTTCACATTGGAAGCTGGTTGGGGCGCCGACGACCACTGGGATGGCGGACTCAAGTACAAGGGCGAAGTCGGCGACTTCAAGGTCGCTGCTGGCATCGCATACGGTGAGAACACTGACACCAATGCAGAAGCGGCCTTCTTCGAATGCACCGGCACTGCCGTCGCCGCATTCCCCGACCGTGACGCGCGTTGTAAGCAGTATGGCGGATCGGTGAGCGTCATGCACAAGCCAACCGGTCTTTACATGAACGCGGCCGCAGGCGAGCACCAGGACGACGGCGTGCTGGGCGACAGCGACTTGGCTGGAACGGGCGCAGACGACAGCACCACGTTCTGGGCCATCGAAGCTGGTATCGAGCAGAAGTTCAACTCACTCGGTAAGACGACCTTGTTCGGCCAGTATTACGATCTCGACGGTGGCGCCAGCGAGCGTCTGTCGGTTTCCGGTAGTGATGCTATCAATTCACTTGGCAGCAGCGCCAATGTGTTCAGCTCTGGCCTCAAAATGTACGGCGGTGGTATTGTTCAGGAACTCGAAGGCGCATCCATCAACCTCTATGCTTACTATCGCCACTATGAGGGCGAGTTGAGCCTTGCTGATGATGGTGTTGTCGCTAAGGCGAAAGAGTTCGAAGACCTCGATATCGTCATGACCGGCGCAATCATCAAGTTCTAAGTTTCCACCTTCTCCCAGGTCTCGAAACGCCGGAAGAGGCCGCCCGCAAGGGCGGCCTTTTTTGGTTTCTTGGACGAGGCTGCGCGTCACTGGATGCGGGTAACTACAATTTATGGTAGAAAATATTGCGCAATCCGCTTAAAGGGTGAGGCGATGCTGGGCTATTGGTATCGTGCAGAACATTGATGCAGCCGCAATGGACCTCTACGTGATCTATCGCAGCGCTGCCGGAGACTTCACGGCTCCGGGCGCACTTGTGAAAACCGATCTCGACAACCTTGATATGGTGATCGCTGGCGGCCGTATTCAGTTCTGAGACTTCTCCCGGTCTACAGATCTCAACGGCCAAGCACATTAAAGGGCGTCCGAAAGGGCAGCCTTTTTGTTGATGGTTGAGTTTGGCCAGCAAAATCGGTCGCTGGATTTACCACCACATATGCTGCCATGCAGCATATGTGGCGGTCGTGCCACATTGCAACGCAACCACACCACCGGCTCCAAATGTTCATCCGGGCTTAACTGGGGTGGGTTCAGTCTTGTTTCCGGACGGCTGACACGCCATCTTCCCGAGTCAGAGGGTAGCGTTAGACTTAAGCAGTGCCGTGCATGTCGCGGGGACCGGAAATTATGAGATTAAGATCATCACTTGGGCTGTGCTTGGCGCTTGCATTTGCGAGCGGCTCTGCGTTCGGCTTTGAAGAACAACAGGCCCCGATCCCGGGCGCGTCTGGGACACCCGCAGCCGTTGCCCCGGCAGCTGGCGTTGAACTGAACTCTGGCGCGGCCGTTGAAAAGCCGTCGGCCGGTACGGAAGTTCGCATTCCCGGCCTCGGCAAGCTCGGCATGTTGCCAAAGATGGATTTTGGTCTCGAGCTGCTTTACGGCGCCAACGATCAGAAGCCAGGTGAAGCCGAAGATCAGGCCCCGACCGACGACGTAACGATTCGTGGTTCAGTCAAACACAAGTTCTGATTTGCCAGACGGTCTATCTCTCAAAAATTCGACGGCGTGATGATCAGCCATCACGCCGTTTTCTTTTGTCGATTGTAACCTGTATCAAACCTTGGCTTTGACAGCTGGTGCTCCAGCGCCTGCAACCTTCGGCGCGAGTTTCTTCCCGCCAACCGGGAGCGCGTCGGGATCGTGGCCGTCGGGCAGGCCCAATTCATCGACGAAGGCCAAGCGGATCATGTTGGTGGCGCCGGGTGAACCCAACGGCACGCCGCAGGTGATGACGACGCCATCGCCGGCTTTGACGTAGCCATCTTCATAGGCAATCCGGCAGGCCTTGCGGACCATGTCCGAGAGGTCTTCGGGATCGGATGTCAATACCGCCTGGATGCCCCACACGAGCGACAGTCGCTGGGCGGTTTCGGCGACAGGCGTCAAGCCAATCACCGGCAAATTCGGCCGTTCACGCGCTACGCGCAGCGCCGTTGAGCCGGTTGCCGTGTAGCACAGGATCGCTGCCACTTTGACCGTATTGGCGATGGCATAGGCGGCGGCTGAGATGGCATCGGCGCCGGTCGCTTGTGGCGTAAATTCGGTGGTGTGGACCAGCGTTTCATAGCTCGGGTCGCTTTCGACCTGCTGGGCGATGCGATCCATGACCTGGATGGCTTCAAGTGGATACTGTCCGACCGCGGATTCCGCGGACAGCATCACAGCATCGGCGCCGTCGAATACGGCAGTTGCGACGTCCGAGACTTCGGCGCGGGTCGGGACCGGCGATGAAATCATGCTTTCCAGCATCTGCGTCGCGACCACGACCGGTTTGCCGGCGCTGCGCGCTTTATGGGTGATCTTTTTCTGTAAGCCCGGCACTTGCTCAACCGGCAATTCAACGCCGAGATCGCCGCGGGCGACCATAAACCCGTCACCAGCAGCAATAATGGCGTCGATGTCATCGATGGCTGACGGCTTCTCGATCTTTGCCATCACAGCGGCGCGGCCGTCGATCAAAGCCTTGGCTTCGATGATGTCCTGCGCGCGCTGCACGAATGACAATGCAATCCAGTCGACGCCGAGTTCCAACGCACACTCAAGGTCAGCGCGATCTTTTGGCGTCAGTGGGCTCATCGGCAGCAGCGTGTCAGGCAGCGATATGCCCTTGCGGCTGCTCAATGCTCCGCCCGTCAGCACCTCCGACGTGATCACATCCGGTTTGGCATCGGTGACGCGCATGCGGATCTTGCCATCATCGAGCAGCAAAATGTGACCCGCTTTGACGCCGGAAAAAATCTGCGGATGGGGCAGGAACACGCGGTCGGCTGTGCCGGGCGTTTCGCTCCGGTCAAACTTGAATGTGGCGCCTTCTGCGAGGAACACGCGATTGCCCAGGAACTCGCCGACGCGCAATTTCGGGCCCTGCAGGTCGCAGAGGATGCCAATGGGGTGGCGATTGCGCTGCGCGATCGAGCGGATCGATGACACGAGTTCGCGCGCGCCCTCGTGGGTGGCGTGGCTCATGTTGATGCGGAACACATCGACACCGGCCTGGAACAGGCGTTGAATCATGTCTGGGGTCGACGACGCCGGCCCAAGGGTCGCCAAAATCTTGACCCTGCGATTACGTTTCATTCTTTCTTGGAGCTCCCGGGCTCAGGGTCGGTGAGGCGAACAGTCCACTCTTTGGCATCGCCGGTGTTGACTTCGAAGAATCCCGACCGCTTATAGCCACGTTTTGGGCAATCCTCTACTCCGCGGATAACGAACGATTTGTCGTCTGTACACATTTGATTGCCACCAGCCCATTCGCCACCGCGGTCATAGTCCACAGCATGGACGTAAATGAACTGACTTGGCACTGCACCCTTGAGCAATGTCTCGCAGGTCTGCGGCGAAATAGTCCACCAGCCCTCGGTCGCCCAACCCTTGTCGTCCTGATAGCCAACCGAAACGCCAATCCGGCTTGAAGTCGAATTGCAGAGCTTCAGGTCGGCGAACGCAGCGTTTGGTGCCAACAACAGCAGGGCACACGCGGCACCTGCAACTCGAAGCGGCCTGCGACTGGCAAAATGTTGAGGGATTTCGGTTGAGGCGGGCAGAAGTCGGCTCCGGGCGCTGTAGTCTCGATCAATGACAAGCGTAGGCTTTGATAACGGCGGCTTTAGGTTTGACTGCGGGCGTCACAGCCTTTCCCACTATTCAAACCCCCGGTCTAGCCGGAAACCAATTCGGTTGCTCTGGAGCTGCCGAATGGTCGCTGTGCATTGGTCCATAGGTTATCAAAGCGGCTGACAATTGTGGCTGCAAGCCAGAGTTTGTCGGAACGGAGTTACGAATTGCAGGCCGCCTTGAGGGCCGCAATGTCGAATATCACCATGCCCAGCATATGAGCCCAGCTTATGAGCCAAGTGCGGCGGCTACTTCACCGTGACGGTGATGACCTCGGACTCCACAACGGGATCATGGGGGATATGGTTGTGATCGGCGAGGACCAACTGAAGTGTATGTTTGCCGGGCTTCAACTCAATCGAACCTTCAGTTTGCGCCTTACCGAAATGCTTGTGGTTGTCATCGGCCGGAATTGGGTTATTGAAATCCGTGAGTTTGGTATCGATCAGCACGTGATGGTGGCCACTATGCTCAGCTTCGGTTCCGGCGGGGGCAAGTGTCATGCCTACAACGCCGAATTTTACCGTGACAGGTGAGGTCACTTCGGCTCCGTTCTTTGGCTCAAGGATCGAGACCTTAGCGCCCGCAGCAGATGGCGTGCGTTTGACCTCTGGCGTCGACGGGCCGCAGGCGGCGAGCGCCAGGGCCAGGCTCAATACTGCGACAGATACGACGGTCTTCATGGCTGACATCCTTCGATTTTGTAGGGTGACGTCGAAGATTGCGACTTGGTGGACAGTATATAGGGATGCGGCAGAGATTGGATCAAGCCCTGGTCGCGCGCGGCCTGGTTGAAACGCGAGCCCGTGCACGCGGCATGATCCTCCGTGGCCGAGTGAGCGTGGCCGGTGCTATCGCCGATAAGCCCGCCGCCCTCGTTGACCATGAGACCGACATAGCACTGGCCACTGATGCCAGCGCATTTATTTCCTTCGGCGCTGACAAACTTGTGATGGCGCTGGAGGCGTTCGGGCCAGCGTTTGATCCTCGGGGCCGCGTTGTGATCGATGCCGGCGCCTCGACGGGCGGGTTTACCGATGTGCTGTTGAAGCGTGGCGCGGCCAAAGTCTATGCGGTCGACGTTGGTACAACCCAGTTGCACACCAGCTTGCGGAATGATCCACGCGTCGTGGTGCTTGAAGAAACTGATGCCCGTCATCTGACGCGAAGCATGATCATCGAGCCGGTGACAGCGATAGTTTGTGACGTCAGTTTTATTTCGCTGACCAAGGCCCTTCCGGCCGCGCTCGCATTGACGGCACCGGGCGCCTGGTTGATCGCTTTGATCAAACCGCAATTCGAAGCCGGGCCGGATGCGATTGGAAGAGGCGGCATAGTGAAATCACCTGAGCATCGCCAACGCGCGATTGCGATTGTGCGGGACTGGCTGGCGCAACAGCCCGGCTGGCATGAGACGGCATTCGTCCCATGGCCGAGCGTCACTGGCGAGACCAACGAAGAATATTTAATCGGAGCACGGCGCGATGACTGACGGACGCGACGTGACGATTGTAAGGCTTGGCGCCAAGGGTGACGGCGTGACCGATGACGGCCGCTTCGTGCCGTTGGCCTTACCCGGCGAGCGCTGGGACATTGGCGGCGGAGACGACGCGACGCGGCTCAGCGCCAGCGCCGATCGCATCGATCCGATCTGTAAACATTTCGGAACCTGCGGCGGCTGCGCAACCCAGCATATGTCGCCTGCACTTTACGCCAATTGGAAACGCGAAACCGTGCGCGCGGCCTTTGCCCACCGTGGCATCGATGCCGATGTCGCGCCATTGACTGTGATGGCGCCCGGCACACGGCGGCGCGCATTTCTTGGCATTGAGCGTGGTGATCGTAATGTTCGCATCGGCTTCCGCGAAGAAGGCGAGCATACGCTGGTCGAAATGGAGGAATGTCCCGTTCTCGATCCGCTGATCGTTGCGGCGCTGCCAGTCTTGAAAGACATGGCGCTGATCGCCATGCCACAGCGTACCAATGGCCGCCTGATTGTCACCAAGCTTGATCACGGCCTCGATGTATCTTTTGACAACGGTCATAAATTGCTACCGCCCGAGGCGCGGCAAAAATTGGCTGTGATGTGTGCGTCCGCCCGCATCATCCGGTTGATTGTTGCAGGCGACGCGATTGCGACCCACACCACGCCTACGCTGACTATTGGCGGCGTCGCAATATCACCGCCGCCGTCAATTTTTCTGCAAGCAGTGCCAGCGGCCGAGGCGCTATTGATCGATCTGGTCATGAACGCACTGCCTCCCAAAGCCAAACGTATCGCTGATTTGTTTTGCGGCATTGGCACATTCACGTTGCCACTCGCGCGCAAAGTGCAAGTGATGGCGGCTGACAGTGACAAGCGGGCGTTGGCCGCGCTGCAATATGCGGTCAATCAAGCGACCGGTTTGAAGCCCGTCGACGTGCGCCACCGCGATTTATTTCACGAGCCATTCTCGGCCCGGGAATTGGACGGCTTTGACGCCATCGTTATCGATCCGCCGCGCGCGGGCGCTGCCGAGCAGACCGAGCGCATCACGCGCAGCAAAATCAAGTGCGTGATCGCCGTCTCGTGTGCGCCCGCGACGTTGGCCCGCGATGCCAAAGCGCTGATCGACGCCGGTTTCAAAATGGGCCCTGTCACGCCAATCGACCAATTCCTGTTCACTCCCCACACCGAAGCCTTTACCGTTTTCCGGCGCTGAGGTTCGCGGAACACGTCGTTGCGATCATCGGCGGCTTGACTTGGGGCGCGGCACGCGGCAATGGCGGCGAAGAACAATCAGTCCCAAAAAGAGGCTTCAGCACATGGCCATCGCATTCGTTTTCCCCGGGCAAGGCAGCCAGGATATCGGCATGGGCCGCGCGTTGGCCGAACGGTTTTCGTGCGCCAAAGACGTCTTCAATGAAGTCGACGACGCGCTTGGCGAAAAGCTGTCAGCGATCATGTGGGACGGCAGCAAAGAAACGCTGACGTTGACGCAAAACGCGCAGCCGGCACTGATGGCGGTATCGATGGCTGTGATGCGGGTCCTCGAACACGAGCACGGATTTTTGCTCAAAGACAAAGTCAAGTTCGTCGCCGGACATTCACTTGGCGAATATTCTGCGTTGGCTGCTGCTGGCGCGTTCACGCTTTCGGATACGGCCAAGTTGTTGCGGTTGCGCGGCAACGCCATGCAGGCTGCCGTTCCTGTCGGTCAAGGCGCGATGACAGCTCTGCTCGGCGTCGGCATCGATGTTGCGCGCCAAGTCGCCGATGCCGTTCGGCAAGGCGATGTTTGTGATGTTGCCAATGATAATGAACCAACCCAGGTCGTTCTGTCGGGCCACAAAGTGGCGCTTGATCGTGTACCGGAAGCGGGTAAAGCGTTCGGCGTGCGCCGCGCGGTGCCGTTGCCGGTGTCGGCGCCGTTCCATTGCTCGTTGATGCAACCAGCTGCCGACGCGATGGCAGAAGCTCTCGCGAATGTCACCATCAAGGCGCCGGTTGTTCCGGTGATCGCCAATGTTCTGGCAGCGCCAATCAGCGATCCTGACGAAATCCGCAAGCGCCTGGTTGAACAAGTCACCGGCACTGTTCGCTGGCGCGAATGTGTGATGACTATGACTTCGGCTGGTGTGACTGATGTCTATGAAATTGGCGCCGGAAAAGTATTGGCTGGTCTTGTCAAGCGCATCGAAAAATCGCTCAACGCAACCTCGCTCGGCAGCCCCGAAGATATCGAAGCCGCTGTCGCAGGACTGGCGTGACGCTCAAGCAACGTCGCCCAAACGTGCCAGCGTTTCGTCGCGGCCGAGGACGGCCATGACATCGAACACCGGTGGCGACACGGCCCGGCCCGTCAGTGCGGCGCGTAAAGGCTGCGCGATTTTTCCGAGTTTGGTGCCGGTTTCTTCGCTATAGGCGCGGACTTCGGCTTCGAGTGCCGCAGCACTCCAATCTTGCGCGACTGTGAAGCGCGGAAGGAGGGCCGTTATGGCAGACTTCGCGTCGCCGTCGATCGACGCTTTAGCCTTGTCTTCCACTGCGAGCGGACGCTGTTGAATGAGAAATAGCGCGCCCTCTGGAATATCAAGCAGCGTCTTCGAGCGCTCTTTGACGGCCGGCAATATGGCGCCGAGTTTGTCCCAACCGGCTTTTTCGAAACGAGCCTTGAGATCGGCGCCGGTCTTGACGCCCGGAACCGTGGCTAAAATCATGTTGGCGAATGCCACGTCGGGCCGCGGCGGCGCTTTGGGATCGAGCTCGGTCTTGGCGATGTCTTCGAAGTTCAATAGCGGCAGCAGCTTGCCGACGCGGTCAAGCAAATCAGCAACTGTAGTTTCGCGGATGTAGTGGCCGTTAAGATCAAGCAGCTTTTTGAAATCGAAGCGGGCCGCGCTTTTGCCGAGGCCATCGAAGTTAAACCACGTGATCAACTGATCGGTCGAAATGATTTCATCATCGCCGTGGCTCCAGCCAAGCCGCACAAGATAGTTGCGCAAGGCCTGCGGTAGAAACCCCATCGCGCGGTAGGCTTCGGCCCCGAGCGCGCCATGGCGCTTTGAAAGTTTAGCGCCGTCGCCGCCATGAATCAGCGGCACGTGCGCCCAAACCGGAAGCGGCCAGCCCATACCGTTATAGATTTGCGTCTGCCGCCCGGCGTTGGTCAAATGATCGTTGCCGCGAATGACATGCGTGACGCCCATGTCGTGGTCATCAACAACGACGGCCAGATTGTAGGTCGGGTTGCCGTCGCTGCGCAGAATGATGAGATCGTCAAATTCCTTGTTCTGGAACGTAACCAGACCCTGGACTTGATCATCGACGGTGGTTTCACCTTCGCGCGGCGCCTTGAGCCTTATGGTGGGCTTGATGCCAGCCGGCGCATCCTTCGGATCGCGGTCACGCCACGGCGACAGGAACAATTGCGGGCGGCCCTCGGCCTTGGCTTTGTCACGGGCAGAGTCAATTTCCTCGGGCGAGCAGTAGCAATGATAAGCCGCGCCATTGGCCAACAGGGCTTCAGCGACTTCGCGATGGCGCGCGGCGCGGGCGAACTGCGATACGGCTTCTCCCGACCAGTCCAATTCAAGCCATGTCAAACCGTCGAGAATTGCGGCGACGGCAGCCGGATTATTGCGTTCACGATCGGTGTCTTCGATGCGGAGCAGGAACGTGCCCCCGGTATGTTTGGCATAGAGCCAGTTGAACAGCGCCGTGCGCGCGCCGCCGATATGCAGATATCCGGTCGGAGAAGGCGCAAAACGAACGACGGATTTCGAGGCGCCGTGCGTTTTAGAAGACGTGTCGTTGGTCATGGCCGTTTGATCGATCTTTTTCACAAATAGTTTGGCCGCGCTGTAGCATGGGGAAAATGGGGGAGTAAGAGCCGTGGCGTGGCATGTCGCATAACGAGCCGCCTAAGGAGCTCGGCGCGCTGGTATCTAGGACGGTCGCAGCAGGCGCTGCTGCAACCAGCGTTGGGGAATTTGCTTCGCCTCGGGATTGGAGCGCCCCCATTGCTGTTGTTCTCGAGGCCGAGCGCTCGCGCTGGTTTTTATGGCTGCCGGTCTGGCTTGGAGCCGGGATCGGGCTCTATTTCTGGCTGCCTTTCGAGCCGACTTTGACTGGCGTTGCTGGCTTGTTGGCCGCCGCCAGCTGCTTTCGCGTGATTGTCCGCAACGGATTGGCCGCTGGCTTTTTTACCACCGTACTGTTGACAGCAGTCGTCGGCTTTACGCTGGCCAAGGCGCGCACAGAATGGACGCGGGCTCCGGTTTTGGAACGGCAGTTGAACCGCGCTGACGTGCGCGGCGTCGTCGAACTCGTGGAGCCGCGCCCCACCAAAGGCGAGCGCGTCACACTCCGCGTCACATCACTTGACGATCTGCCCCCGGAAAAGAGGCCGAAGAGGGTCCGCATTCGCATGCTGCAAGTGACGCCAGGATTGAAGCCCGGAGATCACGTTCACATCCGGGCGAAACTTGGACCGCCATCGCCCCCGTCGTTACCAGGCGACTATGACTTCGCGCGCGCGGCTTGGTTTCAACGTCTCGGCGCCACTGGCTTCGCGATGGGCAAAGTTGAGATTGAAACGGCAGCACCCGATGTGGCCGGGGGCATGGTCTCGCGGACCATTGAGACCGTGCGTCAAGCAATTGGGCACCGCGTCACGGCCGCCTTGCCGGGTGAGACAGGCGCCATTGCTTTGGCCCTGATCACCGGCGAGCGCGGCGGAATCAGCGACGCATCGGTGGCGGCATTTCGCGATTCTGGGCTTCTGCACATCCTCTCGATTTCCGGGCTGCATATGGTCGTGATGGCGGGTGCTGCGTTTCTGGCTGTGCGTCTGATGCTGTCGGCGGTGCCGCGTCTAGCGCTCTACTACCCGACCAAGAAGTGGGCGGCCACGGCGGCGTTGATGGCGGGGTTCGGCTACTTGTTGATTTCTGGATCGTCGGTAGCGACGCTGCGAAGCGCCATCATGATTGGCATCATGTTTATGGCGGTACTGATCGACAGGCCGGCGATTGCCATGCGCAACGTCGCGATCGCAGCGTTGATCCTGTTGGTAGCGATGCCCGAGACACTGTTGGATTGCGGATTTCAGATGTCGTTCGCCGCTGTGATCTGTCTGGTCGCGGTCTATGAATTAGTGCGAAACCGGGTTGGATTGAGCATTGAAGAAAATCACGGCCCGGCGCGGCGCGTGGCTGCGTTCTTCGGCGGGATTGTTCTATCGACGTTGATCGCCAGCGTCTCGGTGGCGCCGTTCTCGATCTATCATTTCCACCAGACGCAACAGTATGCGGTGGCTGCCAATCTGATGGCGATCCCAATATGCAATGTCGTTGTCATGCCGGCAGCGTTGTTATCGCTGGTGGCGATGCCATTCGGCCTTGAAGGCTGGCCGCTGTTTCTTATGGGCCGTGGAATTGATGTAATGATGTGGGCCGCCGCTACGGTTGCCGCGGTGCCCGGTGCCGTTGGCCGCGTGGCAGCAGTGCCTGAAGTTTCCATTGTTTTGTTTGCGTTCGGTGTGTTGTGGCTGTGTTTATGGCGAACGCGCTTGCGCCTCTTGGGTTTGGCGCCAGTTGCCTTGGCCCTTGCCCTCGCACCCTTGCAAAACCGCGCTGGCGTCATCGCAGGCCGTGACGGCGCCTTGGTCGTGGCGCGCGGGTCGGATAGCTTATTTCAAGCGACACCGGGCCGGCATGGCGGCTTTGAATTAGAGCGCTGGCTTGGCACGGATGGTGATTCACGCCAGGCCAGTGACGCAGCGCTTGGCGATGTTTGGCGCTGTGATGCGTCATCCTGCGTAGCGACCGTCAATGGCATGAAGGTCGCGGTCGTTCGCCATCCCGCAGCCTTGGACGAAGACTGCCGCTTGGCCGATGTGGTGATCATGCCGTTTCAAAAGCCTGACGGCTGTGAGAAGCCCCACCTCGTCATCGACAAAACGGCGTTCGAGGAAAGCGGAACGCACGCGATTTATTTTGCTGAGGTCGCAACGGCCAAGTCGAGTGCTTCCGGCCCGGTCGCAGCAGCCTCGCGATTGCGGATTGACACGGTCGCCCAACACCGTGGCACCCGGCCGTGGACCATTGCGCTTGGACCGAAACCAAAATTTATAGCAAGCAAACCTGCAATGCCTCCTGTTGGAGTAGTTGGCGATGGCCGCGCGAAACAAGGCGATGCACCCCTTAGCGCCACAAAGGATCCGTCCTCCGAATTCGACGGCGAAGAGTAATACCAGCGGTCAAAAGTTTTAACCCGCCTCGAGGCTGGCGGCGCGCGGCGGCCGGCTCGCGGAACGCGTGTCGACGCGCGCAAAGCGAAGTAAGATACCGGCGCGCCTTCCAGAATTGGAAGAGTCAAAACTTTGGCGCGCCGGTATAATAGCCTCGCGTTGCCGTCACGCAGACGACGGCAACTCCGGTCCTGGTCGAGACTTGCCGGCGGCTATGAATACTTGCGGATCAGTCCCACCAAGCGGCCTTGGATGTCGACTTGGTCGGGTCCGAAGATGCGGGTTTTGTAATTGGGATTGGCGGCTTCGAGGGCGATGGTCGAACCCTTCTTGCGCAATCGTTTCAGCGTCGCTTCTTCTTTCTCAACCAGCGCCACGACGATATCGCCGTTATCGGCACTGTCGCAGCGCCGGATGATGACAGTGTCGCCGTCAAGAATGCCGGCTTCCATCATGGAATCGCCTTTAACCTCAAGTGCGAAGTGCTCGCCGCGCGTCAGCAGATCGGCTGGGCAGGCGATATCATGGCTATGGGTTTGGATGGCGCTGATCGGCACACCGGCTGCAATCCGGCCCATGACTGGGATCGAAATTGTGGTCGCATTGATGACGTGTGCGGGCGGCACGTCGAGATCCATCGAACGCATTTTGCTGCCTTCAATGACACTTGGCTGAAAGCCCGTTCGACGCGGTGCCTCGGCAACATTTGTTGATGCGGCTATGGCGTGGCTTGAAGTTTCCGGCAGCTTGATGACTTCAAGTGCGCGGGCCCGGTGCGGCAGCCGCCTTATAAATCCGCGTTCGACCAGTGCCGTAATCAAGCGGTGAATGCCCGACTTGGACTTCAAATCGAGCGCGTCTTTCATTTCGTCAAAGGACGGCGGAACGCCACTGTCCTGCAGGCGCTCATGGATAAACACGAGCAGCTCTTTTTGTTTCTGGGTCAGCATTGGGTCTCCGTGACGGCTGGGTAGAGGGCGATCCGCCCTGAGTGACAGAAACTGATTAGAATCGGCACAGTACATTTCGTGAATGTACACTAAACGTTCCTGCCGCGTACTGCAAGCGGTAGTTCGGCTTCAGGCCTGAAGTGGGATAATTTGCGCTTTCTCAGAGGCATCGCTCTGTTTGATGAGCGTCAGCGCCGTGAAAGAACCGAGAAAATAAAAACGCCCCGAAACCGGTTCGGCGTTCCGGGTCCGAGGCGCTTCTTTCCGGCGAAGGCACGGATGCCCGGCCGGATATCTGTTGAGGGCCGAAAATAGGCGGCAGATCAACGCTCTGTGTCTTGCGCTAAGGTATCTTGACTGCTTTATAAGTTCCAATGGTATTCCTTTACTGCATCGATCACCAACTCTGATGGTTGTGACACTCAAACAGCTTCGCTATTTCGACGCCCTAGCGCGTGAGAAGCATTTCGGCCGCGCGGCGGAGTCATGCTCTGTCACACAACCGGCGCTGTCCATGCAAATCCACGAACTTGAAGAGGCGCTCGGTTTGATATTGGTCGAGCGCACACGAAGCGGTGTCCGCCTGACCGACAAGGGCCGCGAGCTAGCCGGTCGTTCAGCCCGCATCTTAGGAGAAGTGCGCGATTTCGTGTCGTTCGCGAAGCATTCGCAACGGCCGTTGACCGGGCCATTGCGGTTCGGCGTTATCCCGACATTGGCGCCCTACATTCTGCCGCCGCTGTTGCCCTTGGTGCGCGAAGCCTATCCGGAACTCGAATTGTTTTTGCGCGAGACGCAAACCCAACAATTGACCGAGGACTTGCTTGAAGGCAAGCTCGACGTATTGTTGATGGCTCTGCCGGTCAAACACAACGATCTTGAAACTCATGCGCTGTTCGAAGACCGGTTTGTCTTAGCGCTGCCGAAAGACCGCCAGCTGTCCGGCAAGGTCAAAGCGACCAAGGAAATGATTGAAAACGAGCGGCTGCTATTGCTCGAAGAAGGTCATTGTCTGCGCGATCAAGCTCTGTCGTATTGCACGCTGCAACAAGTCGATATGGTCAACACGTTTGGCGCATCAAGTTTATCAACGATTGTCGAGATGGTATCGGCGGGTTACGGAATCACATTGCTGCCGGAGATCAGTATTGGTGTTGAACAGCGCGGCCGCGGTTTAACCTTGTTGCAGTTTGCCGAGCCGGCGCCGTTCCGCTCGATTGGATTGGTCTGGCGCTCGTCGTCGCCAAGGAAGGATGAGTTCATATCGCTTGGGACATTGATCGCGCGGGCGGCAGCAGAAGGCCCGCTCAGAAGTGCAAATCTGGACTCCGAAAAGGCCACTCACAGCACGCCGGCAAAACCGGCATCTAAAACCTCTGACAAAGCTATTAAAGCCAAATCACTTTAAATAGGATCCGGCTCTGGCAGCCATTCCAAGTCAGGGCTGCGGCATTGAGTTATCGGACAGGCAGCGAGCTCATTGCCATACTAGAGCCCTTCCGGCCCACATGGAATTCGGTTCCATTTGAGCCGCAAGGGCTCTAGCGCTGGTTGATCAACGGGACGACGATGGCATCACGGGACTCAAGTGACAGCGGATCGGGACCGGACATTGGACCGGGTGCAGCGCCAATGGCTAACGCCGCGCCGTCGGCGATCGAGCAGCTAGTGCGCTGGCGCCGTGATGTGCGCCGCTTCCGTCCTGATCCTGTGCCTGATGATTTGATCGATCGCTTGCTGCGCGTCGCCGATTTGGCGCCATCGGTCGGCAACAGTCAGCCGTGGCGGATAATGACTGTGACGCGCGCAGAGGCTCGCCGCGCGATGGCGGAGAATTTCAAAGCCGCGAATGCGGACGCGGCTGGTCAGTATGCCGGTGAGAAAGCCGTGCAGTACTCCAATTTGAAACTGGCCGGCTTCGATGCGGCGCCAGTTCATTTGGCGATATTTTCAGACCACACATCTGCTCAGGGCTCCGGCCTCGGCCGTCAGACGATGCCAGAGACGCTCGATCATTCGTGCGCGTGCATGATTACCATTCTGTGGCTTGCGGCGCGCGAAGCCGGGCTTGGTATGGGTTGGGTTTCGATCCTCGATCCAGTGGAAGCTGCTGTGACCCTCAACGCGCCGCTAGGCTGGTCGCTAATCGGTTATTTGCTGCTTGGCTGGCCTGAAGAGGAGCACCTCGATCCTGAACTTGAGCGCTTCGGCTGGCAACCACGGGTTCCCTTCGAAAGCCGCATGTTGAACGACGCAATGTCTCCGGCCGTTTCCGAGCAGCGTGTTGCAGTCAGAAAAGCAGGCCACGTGACGCTTGTCGGCGCAGGCCCTGGCGATCCTGAATTATTGACGGTGCGCGCAGTACGCGTACTCGCGGAAGCAGACGTGGTATTGTTCGACGACCTCGTCGCAGAACCAATTCTCGATTTGATAAGCGCCTCCGCCGAGCGCATCAACGTCGGCAAGCGCGGCTACCGGGCGTCATGCAAACAACCCGACATTAATACGCAGATTGTTGAGCTCGCACGCCGCGGGCTTAATGTCGTGCGCCTGAAATCCGGCGATCCATTGATTTTCGGCCGCGCTGGGGAAGAAATCCAAGCTTGCCGGGAAGCCGGGGTTCCTGTCAGCATCGTGCCGGGTGTAACCTCGGCGCAGGGTGCGGCTGCAAGTCTTGGCGTGTCGCTGACCCATCGCAATCACGCCCGGCGCTTGCAATACATCACCGCGCACGACCGTCATGGCCGCTTACCGCCGGATATTGATTGGTCGGCGGTTGCGGACGCCACTGCGACGACAGTCGTTTACATGCCGAAGCATACGCTGATCGAACTTGCAGAAGTCGCGATGGCGCATGGCCTCGATCCCGCGACGCCAGCGCTTGCCGTCGCCAATGCCACGCGCTCGGACGAGCAGGTGGTCGTCTCAACGATTGGCGCCATCGGCAAAGATTTGAACGCAGATGCCATCGCCGGTCCTCTGCTCATCCTAATTGGCGAAGCGCTTCGCGATGCGGTCGTTCCAAACGTCACTTCGACGGCTGAAATAGTTGTGATCGAGAGTTAGCGCGCGGGCCGGCTTGAACAGCCGAATTACAAAATGAAATGGGCTTTGGCGCGTGAACAAAAGTTGCGCCAGTGATGGTCCGTCCAAGAACGACGCCGCAGTGACACAACGCTAACTCGTCGGCGCGTCGAGTTTGCGGGTCAGGTTTTCGAACTCGCGGCGCAATTCTTCGTTCTGAAAAATTTGATCAAACGTTGGTGCCTCAAGCTTTTGCAGAGCTTCAAATGACGCTGAGCTATCACGCATCAGGTTGCGGAGTTGGAAACTGGCTTCGACGGTCTCGTATGTATTGTCTGCGATGCTCAAATCGTGGGCCGCCTTGGCCCTGGCGCGCGCGATCTGCTCGCGCTGTTGTTGGAGATACTTGCGATAAGCCCGCGCCGCGTCGTCGGCGAGTTTCTGACTGTCGCGGTTGGCGTCGAGCGCGCGCTTCTGGTCGGGGCGGTTTTCTGCGCGCATCAACTCGGCGGTCTTGATCTTTGCGGCGGCGATATCCTTTAGAATAGCGTCGAGCTTGGGTAAATATTGGGTATCGATCTTCGCAACCGCGGAATCTTGCGCGCGCACCAGCATGGCGAACAGGGCCGCATGCATGGCAAAGTATTTCCGGGACGCGTTGATGTTGTCGCCGGTGGCACTCATTAAAACGGCAAGCTGGCCGTCGATCAACTTGGCAGCATTGAAGGCCGCGACAAGCCGAACAAGATCGCCGGACAATACGCTATCCAGCAACAGATCTATCTGGTCCGGCGTGAGTTTGACGCCTGATTTGACCATGGCGTCTTGAATGTCGATCTTAGCTTTCGTGATTTCAGTCTGATTGAGCTCAATCCGCTTTTTGGCCTCGACAATCGCCTCGCCCAAGCTCGTGGACGTGTCAGTCAAGACGCCAGGCAACATGCCATCCTTCGGCGCGACGACCTGTTTTTCCCTGAGGCTCGCGATCTGGTCTTCGCTATCGCGAATATTTTTACGCAGGCCCTCGATTTTCTTTTGGACTTCGACGACCGGGACATCAGTGACAATGCCTAACGCGCTATCGAGTAGGGCGCGCACCTTCAAGTCTCGGTCTTCGCGGGTCTCCGTCCAGATTGGTGCGACGATGAACTCGTCCTTGCCGGGCAGCTTTTTGGCGCTGGCGCGATTTTCAGCGGTATCTTTGAGGATAGCATCGACGGCCTGCATCAGGCGTTGCGCTTGTTCATAGGTTGGATCACCGGCGCGTGGATCAGGAGCGGCTTCGGGTGCAATATCGACAGCGGCAGGGGTAATTTTTTTGCCATCGGATTGAGGCGTCGCTTGCGCAATTAATTCTGCAATGCTGTCGCGATGTGAGGTCTGAGCGATCACACTAGATGGTAACAGCACCAGTATGAACCCGGCGATCAGCGGCAAACGGTGGTGCAGAGACAATTCCATCACTCCAAATTGCCAAAACATTCCGGCTATTCCGTGATGCGCTTGCCGCCCAGCAGTTCAGGTGTTTGCTGCGGCCGATACAAGCCGGATAACGTCGGGCGTGATTTGCCGGACATCGTTGACGATCAGCATATGGGTGATCAACGGGTCAATTTTAAGGGCCGGGTTGGGGAATTTAGCTGCCAACCAGGGTGCGGTCGCGGGTTGTCTGCCGAGCGCCAGCCCGAGCCGCAGTTCCTTGGCGCCCATGACCAGCACCCCAAAATCACGGTCTTTGTGGTTGAAATTTAACTGCTGATTGAAGGGCGTGACGCCGGCCTCTGGAACCGCGTTCTGGATTTGGCGAACTAAGGCCTGGGCCAACGGGCGGAGGCCTTTGGCTGTTGCTAAGGCCGAATTCATAGCGCTGGTCTCAGCTGGCTCCTGGGCTTGAGGTATTTGACGAACAACAGGCGCTGGCGGATTTGGATCGGCCGCCGCGCGCTCGTCGCCCGATGCCGGCTTCGATGGTTGAATTCTTTCGCGCGACTTTTGGCTCCGCGCCGGGCTCACACCTGAATAGATCGGTTTGCCGCCGTTGTGATGCACACGCTCAAGCCATGACGCTTTTGAAAACATGAAGCCTTGCTGGCGCAGCCAATCAATCAAAGCGTTGCGATGGGAAAAGTTCTGCTCTGAGATCAGCGCCATCCAGGCCTCGAGCCCGCGGCCGGTCGCTTCCTCGAGCCCGTCAAGGAATTCACGCTCCTTTTCTCTGTAGTCGATCGCCATGCCAATTCCGGGTCTAGCCTTACAACAGCCGCCGCGTTCTACCGGCATAATTGCGCCATGCATCGCCGAAACGCGCTTCGAGGTGGTGTTCCTCGGGCAGGATCGCGAGCCATGTGACCAACGCGCCAAACAACACCGCCAATGGCACGAACCAAATATTCTTGGTCAGTTCGGCAATTCCCATCAGCATCAGGATCTCACCCAGATAGATTGGATTGCGGCGCCACGCAAAGGGACCGGTTGTAACGAGGTGAGTGGCTGCCTGATCGGGCATGACTGTTGTGTTGTGCTTGAACAATGTCATGACGGCCCAAGCGGTCAGGAACAACCCGGCCAAGCCAATACCAAGACCAACCACGTGTGCCCCTGTGTCATCGATGCCGGGCCACCTAAGCGGCACCAGCCGGCCAAGCACAATCGCGGCGCCAATAACGGCCAACAGTAGGATCGGCGGCCACGGAACCCGGTTCGGCCGGTCATGGCTCGTGTGAGGTGTTTCAGTCATGACTAGGCCTTTAAGATTTGCCGGCATATGCCGGCGCGACTCGATCTGCCTAGCACGACAATGTGGAGTTACAGCGGGCGTGGCGGCAGCGCGGCCATATTGTAGCGGGCGCGGGCCTCGTTGCAGGCATCGTCTCCCGGAAGGCAATCCCGGCAAACGATGGGCCGGACCGCGTAAATCCGGCACAATACGGCTTCACAAACCTCACCTTGGAGTGCCGTACACCGCCCCTTCTCAAACCGCATCCCGGTTTGAAGCGCGTTAATGTGCGCCTCGGGGATCAGCGCCAATTCGGCGTCGGATTCGAGTGAAAACCGCGGCCAACTCGCATCATAGGCGCAGCATGCGCCGCAAGCCTGACAAATCGCACTGTCGTCTTTTTCGCTCACGGCAAAAACTCAAATTGAATCAATAAGAAAAAGCCGCTCCTGCGGAGCGGATTTCCAAACATATACGATAATTCCGCCACGACGTTCAATCTGCTATGTTGCAGAGCACCGGACGGCATTCCGCGGCGTTGGATTCCCAAAAATGTCTGTCAGTAAAGTGCCTGCAAGCTTTCCGAATGCCAGTGCAGCTGAGTTTGCAGAAGCCGTCGGCCGCGCCTTGCTGGCGTGGCAAGCCATCGAAGCCGCTTGCGCTAAGTTGTTCGCCTGCTTGGTGGTGGCGCACAACACGCAAGCCGCAATCACGGCCTTCTATTCGATCAACGGTTTCGCACAACGTTTGATCATGATGAAGAATGCAACGCGGGCTTTTGCAAGCGGTGGCGACGATGACAGTTTTGAGCCTCAAATAACCGCGCTGCTTGAGCGGGCGACTGAGGCGACCCGGCTCCGCAATCAACTGTCACATTCAAAGATCATCGAGACATTCCAGGACGCGGCCTATGTCTTCCATTTGGAAATGCCCGAGCCGGCCTGGGCGGGGCGCAGCAAAAAAGGCCGGCTCCTTCACTATCCGGCCGTTCGAGCCGCCGAAGGGCAATTCCAGTCGTTGGCCGCTGATATTGAAACGCTGACTGGCCATTTGGCCGCCGCACTCGGTCTCGAGTTTCACCCCTTTGTCCCAAATTGAGGGTTAATAGCGTGGCAGGGGCCTGAAATGTCCCAATGGACGCGCGCAACGCCCTGATTTAACTTATGGGCCTGATGCGCTGCCGCCCTAGATCTGCTGGCACATTGATTGCGTGCAACGAGCAATCTTTTTGTCGGGCATTTGAGGATTGAGACGATGTCTGAGCCGATCTTTACCAACTGGACGCCCGAACTGACGGCGAAGTGGGCCAACGCGCCGCTGCTTGCCAAGCACCGCCTCAACACGCATCCGCTGTTTACGCTCGACGCACTGGCCGAGTTGATCAAGGGTTATCCGCGCGCAAATTATTCGCTGGTCGAAGTCGGTGAGAAAGGCTCTCCGCGCCGCTTGTGGCGTGAGGGCGATATCGGGTCCCTGTCAGGTGAAAATGTTATCGAAGCCATCCGCAACGGCCGCATGTGGCTCAATCTTCGCGACGCTGGCAAAACCAATGGCATCTATGGCGAGGTTCTCGACGCAATCTTCGACGAAGTTCGCGCCAACATCCCTGGCTACGAGACCTACAACCGGACCAGCGGCATTCTGATTTCGTCGCCGGACGCGCAGGTCTATTATCATTCTGATTTGCCCGGCCAGTCGCTGTGGCAGTTGCACGGCCGCAAGCGCGTCTACGTCTATCCGAGCAAGCCGCCATTCATCACGCCGGAGCAATTGGAAAACATTGCGCTGACGGCGCTCGAAGTCGGCATGAAATACGACCCATCCTATGACCAGCATGCCGAGGTGTTCGATATCGAAGGTGGCGAGATGCTGCATTGGCCGCTGAATGCGCCGCACAGGGTCGAAAATTTTGACAGCCTCAATGTGTCGATGACAACCGAGTATTGGACCGAACGTATCCGCCGCAATCAAATGATTAACACCGCAAATGGCATTCTGCGCCAGCACGTGGGCTTGAAGCCTGAGTCACGCGCATTATCCGGCGCCGGCTTCTGGGCCAAGGCTGTGATGCAAGCCGGGGTAAGGCGCGCTGGACTGCTTGAGAAAAAGCGCAAATCCGTGCGTCCGATCGAGTTTGTTCTCGACAAGGACAATCCCGGCCGCGTGCTCGACATCCCGAAAGCGGCGGAATAGGCGGCGCGATAGTGCCACCGGCGGCAATACAACATGGTCCTGTGATAACAACTTCGGCCGCGGAGTCCGCGGTCGCGTCGTATCGCGGTTGTGTTTTGGAAGGTGCTGACGCTATTCTAGAACGGCTGCGGGTGATTGAAGCCAGCGCGGCAACCGCGCTCGCATTTCAGCGCCTGGACTGGCTGACGCCGCTTTATAAAACGCTCGCGCAGTCCATGTCCGCAGATCCGATTGCAGTTGAGATCACCGATGCGGTTTCGGGAGACCTCGCGCTGTTTCTTCCACTTGTTAGAACCCGCGCCGGCCGCTTGAGCGTTGTGTCAGCGGCTTCACTCGGTGTTTCCGATTACGGTGGTCCGATCTTAGGTCCAGCGGCGCCTATGACGGCCGCTGCGGCGGCCACATTGGTTTCCGTGCTCAGAAAAGTTCTAACCGACGACGATCTACTCGAACTCTCGAATATGCCGCGCGAGATATGTGGCCGGTTGAACCCGTTAGCGCTTGTTCGACAGGCTACCGCAGCAACCCACGCTGGCCACACGCTGACGCTTGAAACCACCGTCGAGGCGATGATCGCGGCGCGCGGTAAGAAATACCGCAAAGAGAGCGAGCGCTGTTTCCGTTTGCTGGCAGAAAAAGGCACGCCATGTTGTAAGCGCGCCAGCACCGAGCCCGAGGTTGCCCACGCCTATGCGATCCTCG
>JANNFX010000261.1:0-9402 GCA_031380225.1 Hyphomicrobium sp. | reverse complement strand
GGTCTGCCAAGGGCTGGAACCAATGTTTCCACCCGGCGTTAGGGTTCGGGCGAAGAAAAGCGGCCCGATCGGAGCCGTTGGCTGATCATAGATGCGGGGACATCAACACGTGCAGCCTCGGAAACTACTTAGCGCTGTGTTCGCCCCGGAGTGCGGGCAGCGCCAGCGGTGTTAGCCCGTCGGGAGCGGCGCCTACTAAATGAACGCCTCCAGTTCAGAATTCGTGCTAAATGTGCCTCGCGGCTTCCCTGGCGAAGCGATGAAGTGCAGACGGGTGGAAGATGCCGGAAAATACTTCGGATCAGGCAAAGCCAACCAATCCCCGATCAGTCGGAACCCCCGCGCTGACACGCGGGCAGCCTCTCGTCGCGTCTCATGACGCGGGTGACTTTCCGGTTGTTGCCATCGGTGCCTCGGCAGGCGGGCTTGATGCATGCAGGAAGCTTCTTGATGCACTGCCTGCAGACATTGGCATGGCATTTATCATCGTTCAACATCTCGACCCCCTCCACGAAAGCATGATGGCTGAATTGTTAACCAGCCACACGGTGATGAAGGTGAACCAAGCCAAGCATGGAATGCTCATAGAGCGTGACCATGTATATATCATTCCGCCAGGTTCTTATCTTGCAGCTGCTCAAGGAAAACTTCAACTTTCTGTTCCCACTGAGCGTCACGGCACGCGATTGCCGTTCGATTTTTTGTTGCACTCGCTGGCAAACGACTTCGGAACGCGCGCCATTGGCATTATTCTTTCAGGCACCGGTGCCGATGGCAGCCTTGGCTTGCAAGCCGTAAAGGAAAAAGGCGGGCTCGTTATTGCGCAGGACCCGAAAGAAGCTAGCTTCGATGGCATGCCGCGCTCCGCAATTCTAACCGGGCAAGTCGATCTCGTACTCCCGCTAGCCAAAATTTCTGATGCACTAGTAAAGTTTGAACGCGGCACGGTTGTCGCCCAGGCGCTAAAGGAGACGGGTTCGCAGGACAAAGCACAGGATTGGCTGCTCAGGATTATCGAACTTTTGCGCACTAAGACCGCCCACGATTTCACGCTTTACAAGCCGGGCACCCTTCAGCGCCGGATCGAGCGGCGTATGGCGATGGCCGCCATCGAGCGTGGCGCCTTAGATCAGTACTTCAAACTTTTAGAGAACAATACTGAAGAGCTAAACCTTCTCGCCCAAGATTTGCTGATCAATGTCACCAGCTTCTTTCGTGATCCGAAAGTGTTCGAGTACTTAGCCGCGCACATCGTTCCAGATCTCGTTGCAAAGCAATCGGCAGATCTCCCGCTGCGCATTTGGATTGCCGGCTGCAGTACGGGCGAGGAGACCTACTCGATTGCGATGCTGTTCCGCGAGGCTATCGCAGCGGCGAAGTCAAGCGTCAAGCTCCAGATATTCGCGTCTGATGTCGATTCGGATGCTGTCGTCAGCGCTCGCGAAGGCAGCTTTCCAGACACGATTACAGCAGAAGTGTCTCCAGAACGGCTTGCAAAGTTTTTTTCGAAAGAAGAACACGGGTTTAGAGTGCTGCCCGAGCTGCGCGGTATAGTGGTCTTTACGGTTCAGGATTTGCTGGCCGATCCGCCGTTCTCACGTCTCGACTTCGTGTCGTGCCGAAACCTGTTGATCTATTTGGGCCCCGAGGCTCAGTCGAAGGCGATTTCGCTCTTCCATTTTGCCTTGCGGCAGGGAGGTGTACTGCTGCTTGGAAACTCGGAGTCGGCTGGCGATATCGATGGTCGCTTCGAGGTAATTTCCAAAGCCGAGCGGGTTTACCGGCACATCGGGCGCTCAAGGGCGAGCGATTTGAATTTTCTTCCCGGCGCGGAAGAACGAGGGCGGCTCTACGCGCGGTCTGGACAAGGTCAGCCGCCATCACGCGACGTAGTTCTATCAGACTTGTGCCGTCGTCACGTGATGGAGCAGTATGGGCCGGCGGCCGTTTTGATCAATCACAAGTTTGAGTGCCTGTTTTCATTGGGTTCGACGGACCGGTATCTTCGCGTGCCAGCGGGCCACCCTACGCACGATTTGCTCGCCATGGCTCCTCAGTCTTTGCGCTCAAAACTCAGGTCGGTCATTCAAAGATCCATTCAAGAAAATGCGCCTGCTGTCACCGTCGCCCAGGCAAATGGCCAAGGCGATGGAGGGCTATATAAAATTGAAGTGAAGCCAATTGCGTGCGAGGGCGAGCAGTTGCTGCTGGTTTGCTTCATTGACCAGCCAAAGCAAACGCACACGCAGGATCGCCACGCTGCTTCTGGAAACTCGGAACGGGTCGTGGAGTTGGAGCGGGAGCTGGAATCGACGAGAACTGAGCTGCAAGGCGCTATCCATAGCCTCGAATTATCGAGCGAAGAGCAGAAAGCGTTCAACGAAGAAGCATCGTCCGTCAATGAGGAGTTTCAGTCGACAAACGAGGAGCTGTTGACGTCGAAGGAGGAACTGCAGTCGCTCAACGAGGAGCTTACTGCGCTCAACAGCCAGCTGCAGGAAACCCTTGACCGGCAACGCACGGCCTCGAACGATCTGCAAAATATTCTGTACAGCACTGATGTTGCGACGCTGTTTCTCGACATTGACTTGAATATCCGATTTTTCACGCCAGCCACAAAGTCACTCTTCAATGTCATTCCGGGCGACATCGGCCGCCCGCTGGCGGATCTTCACTCATTGTCCGCTGACACCGCTCTACCAGCGGATGCTCGAACGGTAGTGCAGAACCAAGCGCCGATCGAACGGGAAATCGAAACGGAGAGCGGCGTCTGGTTTATCCGCCGGATCTTGCCGTATCGCACGCATGCAAACCGGGTGGAGGGTGTGGTTATCACGTTCACCGATGTCACCGAGCGCAAACGCATCCGGAAGGCGTTGGAAGCCGCCAAGCAGCAAGCGGAGATGGCCAATGCCGCGAAATCGCGTTTTCTCGCCGCCGCCAGCCACGACCTTCGCCAGCCACTCCAGTCGCTGGCCTTGCTTCAAGGGTTGTTGGCGAAGGTCGTAGAGGGCGAGAAAGCGAAGAAGTTCGTCGCACGGATCGATGAGACGTTGGGTGCAATGTCCGGTATGTTGAACACGCTGCTCGATATCAATCAGATCGATTCCGGAACGATCCGCGCCGAAATGGTCAGTTTCGAGATCGAAGACCTGTTGAGCCGCTTAAGTAATGAGTTCACCTATCACGCGCAAGCCAAGAGGCTTCAAATGCGCGTGGTCTCGTGCAGCCTCTCAGTATGCAGTGATCCGCGTCTGCTCGAGCAGATGATCCGCAACCTGCTTTCCAACGCTTTGAAATACACCAAGCACGGCAAGGTTCTGCTCGGTTGCCGCCGCCGCACTGGACTGTTGAGCATCGAGATTTGGGACACTGGAGTTGGCATTCCAGAAGGTGAACTGCACGCAATTTTCGAAGAATATCACCAGCTCGACAATGCCGCGCGCGAACGAAGCCGTGGTCTTGGCCTAGGGCTCTCCATTGTCCAGCGTTTGGGGAGACTACTGGGTCATCGGGTTCGTGTTCGCTCGCAACACGGCAAGGGCTCGGTTTTTTCTATTGACATCAAGTTGCCATTGAGTGGACCCGCACGTCAGCATAAGCACCACCAGCCGGAAGATGAAAGTCTGCACAGCCTTCACCGGCTTGGTACAATCCTCGTTGTCGAGGACGATCCCGAAGTGTGCAATCTCCTCGAACTATTTCTCAGGGACGAGGGCTACATCACGATGGCCGCGCCGGACGGGCTTGCGGCAATCGACTTGGTAGCGCATGGCAAGATCCAGCCTGACCTTATTCTTGCCGACTTCAATCTCCCCAAAGACCTCAATGGGCTTGAGCTTGCCGCTAAGCTGCGGGAGACGCTTCATCGCCCCATCCCGGCCATCATACTGACCGGCGATATCTCAACGGGCACCATGCACAATATTGCGAGCAAAGACTGCGCTCAACTCAATAAGCCAGTGAAGTTGAAAGCATTGGCTGAAGTCATACAACGCCTCTTGCCCAGGTCGCCAAGCGCGGCAAAGGTGCGTCCACATAATGCCGCCAAATCCGCCGCCGGTCTCGGCAGGCCGATTATTTTTATCGTTGATGACGATGGCAATGTACGCGATGGAATTCGAAATGTACTCGAGGACGATGGTCAGACAGTCGAGGATTTTCCGGATTGCGAAGCATTTCTCGAAGCCTACCGTCCAGGCCGCGAAGCGTGCTTGTTGATTGACGCTTATTTACCGGGAATGAACGGGCTGGAATTGCTGCAAAAGCTCCATGGTGCCGGCGATCGGCTACCAGCGATCATGATCACCGGCAATAGCGACGTGCCAATAGCGGTGCAGGCCATGAAGGCGGGCGCTTGCGACTTCATCGAAAAACCGATTGGCCGCGTGGAGTTGCTTGCCAGCATCGCGCGTGCCCTTGAACAGTCGCGCGATGCCAACAAACTGCTTGCATGGCAGGAAGCCGCGGCAAATCACATCGCGGACCTCACCCCGCGGCAGCGCCAGATCATGGAAATGGTTCTCGCTGGCCACCCCAGCAAAAACATCGCCGCGGATCTCGGCATCAGCCAGCGAACTGTCGAAAATCATCGCGCGTCGATCATGACGAAGACCGGCTCGAAATCTCTTCCGGCATTGGCTCGTTTAGCGCTTGCTGCGTCCCGGAACGTTGCGGATGGGCCGGAGGCTCACGGTGCTCGACCAGAAACGATCGTGCGGTGACGTGCTCAACAAACTATTTTCGAGCCATCCGCTGCACAAGCAAGGCATCGCTTAATCTCATTCATTGCCAGCCAAAAGCGCTTTACTCGCGCGTCCCGAACCACGAGTTTTCTGGCATTCGAAAGCATCGAGCAGCCGTCTGAGCGAATGCGTCGGAGCGCTTCCTTCACGGCTTCGACTGCATACCCTGAACCGCCTCGGTCATAAGTTGACCTAGTTCCTGGGCTTGGCGCGCGTAGGATTGCATTTGGGCCTGCGCATAGCGGCCCTGCATGGACAAAATTTCGTTGATATCCTTCGCTTTTGCGAGTTCGCCCGCCAAAGCAAGGCCAGCTTCAGCATTTTGCTTGGCGAAACCGATGGCTCGATCCTGGACGACCTTCAATCCAGATGTCATCCGATTTTCCGGAATGCCTTTACTCCACATCCCCATCGCTTGGGTCATGGCGTCCATGAACTGCCCGTAACCAACTCGGGCCTGCTCGACATTTTTCTCGGCCATCTCGCGAATCTGTTCAGGCATTTGGAAAGGACTAGTCGTCATGGGCTACTCCTAGACTGGGATTTGTGACGTTGCCAGCGGGCATTAGCTACCACTGTAATCCTTATGATAGTCGAGCATCAGATTCGGAAACTACGTACGTATAGTGCCGGAATTGCCGAACATAGCGACGTCTAGCGGATTGCGAGATTTAGCCGGGCGGCCGAGTTCCAGCTCGATTTCGAACCAGCGCTGCCCAACAGAATCTCGACTACGATAAGGCGGTGGAGGTGCAGCCTCGGTACCGCGTATTTAAACTTGGAACAATTCTCCAAGCAGGTGGTTGAACTGCCGACCACAGCTCGCACTCCCCCCGTGCGCACCCCCGCTGTGGTGAACGTGAACTCCTCGATTACTCCCGGTGATCGAGGAGTTCTTCTTTGTGCTCTGACCACGCGACGGTCATTGCCTTTGAGAGGGTTGGAAGGAACTTAGTCGTCGTCATACCGTTGAACAGGCAATCTCGAGGACAATAAGGTTCGCGGGCATATACGGTTGGTTGGAGTAAAGCTATGAGAAACAGAGCATTGATATCAGTCGCAGCGTTGATCGCAAGCGCTTCGCTTGCCTATGCGCAAGATGCGCCGTCGCCAGCGCCAAACGGTTCCAAGAACATGGCGCCCGCTGAAAAAATTGAGACGCCATCAGCCTCTGATAAAGCGCCAGGCCAAATGAAGGTACCCGGCAATTCGGCGAAAGACGCGGCACCGGGCCAGCTGAAAGGGGCGAAAGAGTCAGCGAAGGATCTAGCGCCAGGTCAAAACAAGGCCAGCGAAAAGGCTAGCGACGCGTCGCGTGATGCTGACAAGAGCGCAGTCGATCCCCGCAACAGCGACTCGGATCGCAAAGCTAATCGCGATGCCGTGAAATCTGACGGCCGCGCTGGCGACACGAGTGCGCCAGACGCCTCAAAGGCAGACATGAAAGCTGATGCGCGCGATGGGTCAAAGGATGGCAGCAAAACCGCATACAAGAGCGTTACTGGCGAACAGCGTACCAAGCTTACGTCGACGTTCTCGCGGCATCGGGTCGAACCTGCGCGAAATCTCAATTTCTCGATAAACGTCGGCGTCTCGGTACCACGCGACGTTCGTTTTTACGCGATACCGGCCGACATCGTTGTCTTCGTGCCCGAGTATCGCAACTATCGATATTTTCTCGTCGGCGACCAGATCTGCATCGTTGATCCGGTCACTTATGAAATCGTTGACATCATTGTAATCGCGTAGCGGGTCCGAACGGCGGGCGGCCAGCTGATTGGCCGCCCGCATAAAAATCTAAAAATCGGAGGCGGCATGGCTGCGCGAAAATCGGCTCCCTGGACGAAACCCAACTTTAAAAAAAAATCTGCCGAAAAAAAACTTCCGCCAAAAAGGAAACAAGCTGCCAAAGCACGTGCTCGCAAAGCTGGCCGGCCATATCCGAATCTGGTCGACAACATGGCCGTCAGCAAAACGAAGAAAACAGCATGACTGAGAAGGCGAAAAAAGCCAAAGAGCGGCCTGTGTGCGGCGGGTCGGAAAAAATTCGAAAGGGAAATAGGCGCGAGGTTAGAGCCGGGCGTAAAAAAATCGTCGCAGGAACGACGCCAGAGGAGATGCAGCGCGAAGGCAGCAGGGCGTCGTTATTTTATGATTGATCAGAAAATTCGCCGTCGCTGAAAGACAAGAGGCGTGCAGCGGCAATTCCAGCAAAGGCCAAAGCGCTCCTGAGAAAAATTCAAGTATTGCTCAATAAGCCGCATTTAATGATTGACTATGCGTGGGCGGGCGCGTTCGCCAGATTCCCGCCGGTCAACGACGACAACGTCGTGGCCTGCGCTCGCGAGTTCTAGTGCACAAAGCGCTCCAGTAATGCCGCCACCTACAACAACGATCTCAGCTGTAAAACTTCCCGGCGGTCTGCGAGTTCGCACAGTTGTGCCGTGCGAGTCGGCCCACACCGGCCTTCCGTCATGGAAATCTTTTTTTCTTCGGCCGTAGTGTGGGTATTCCAGTTGTCATTTGTGAGTGAGCAATGCCTCAAGCGAGCTCATCTCACCGGCATCAGATGACAACGCTGGCCGGGGCGCACGAGCGAAGGGCTTTTTCTGACGCGGCGCGGATGAGCGTCGATAAAAGTCCGCAAGCTCATGTTTTTCAAAAGGGTTACCATTCGAGCGAAAGCCGTAACGGTATTGCTTCACCGCTGATGCACTGTTGGTCATTTCAAGTCTCCAAAAAATCGTTATTCGAATGCAGTGCCGATGGTCATTAGGACTTCCGGCAGGGCAACGTCAGGGGGTTACTTTTGGGCTGCGTAGAAGGCGCACTGGAACCGATTTGGCGGCAGGAACATGAGATTTTATCGCGTGGTGATCTAACGCAATCAGGGGGTTGCATTCCGGAAAGTACGCGCCGAGGCATCCTTCAGGAATGTTGTAGGACACGATCCGCAAGCCTTTGACGCGCCGGTCGACATTATCGGCCGCGTCGCTGACGAGCGTAATATCTTCCCCATCGGTCAACTTTTCGCGTTCAATATCGCGCGGGTTCATAAACACGATCATGCGCGTGCCCTTCACGCCGCGAAACCGGTCGTGATAGCCGTAGACAGTCGTGTTGAACTGGTCATTAGAGCGAAGCGTGGTCAGCCGATAGCGGCCGGGCAGTTCTGGAAATCCCGTGGCGCTGAGTGCGGGCGGCGGTTCAAATTCAGCCTTTCCGCTCGCGGTGTTCCAGATACGGTTTCGGGCGGGAACTCCTTTGTGAAAGCCGCCGGCCGTAAACAACCTCTTGTTAAAATCGGTAAAAAGATCAGGGTAAGTTGCTTCGATCGCGGATCGGATTAAACTGTAATCGCCAGACCAATCCAGCCACCGGAGGCGAGGATTGTTTTGAAGTGTCGCATTGGCCAAGGCGCAAACAATAGCCGCTTCAGACATGAGTGTGGTGCTGGCAGGCGAAGCTTTGCCCAGTGAGCCGTGGATGCAGCTCGTGCTATCTTCAACAGACACGGCTTGAGGGGTGCCGTTCTGGATATCTTCTTCGATACGGCCGAGGCACGGTAATAGCCAACTGACTTTACCGGGTAGAAGATGTGACCGATTGAGCTTCGTCGCGATGTGCACCGTTACTGGCAATGCTCGCCAGGCATCTTCAATGCGCGACGCATCTGGCACCGCGCGCACGAAATTGCCGCCGAGGCCTATGAAGGCTTTGGCGCGGCCGTCCAGCACGGCTTCGCAAGCGTGAACCGTGTCCCAGCCCTTGTCCCGCGGCGGTTCGAATCCATACAGCTCTTTCAATCGATCCAAAGGCGCCAGATCAGGTTTCTCTGTAATGCCGACAGTACGTTGCCCCTGTACATTAGAATGGCCGCGCACTGGACATATTCCAGCCCCAAGGCGTCCGACGTTTCCGCGCAACAAGAGTAGATTCATCAACATGCGGACATTGGCGACGCCAAGTTTGTGCTGCGTCAACCCCATGCCATAAACGGCAATGACAGCCTTTGACTTGGAGTACACTTCGGCAACTGCCTTTAAGGCTTCGCGCGTGAGGCCACTTGCACCTTCGATGTCACCCCATGATTGACTGCGCACAAAGCTCGCCAGCTCTGCAGAGCCGGATGTGTGTTCATTCATAAACGCTTGATCGAGAACGCGCTCGCTGCCGTTATTGAGCGCACGGTCATCAAGGTCCATGAGCGCCTTCGCAATACCCGTCATGGCCGCGAGATCGCCTCCGACCTTGACCTGATGATATTGCGTGGAGATCGTTGTTTCCTGACCCGTCAGCATTTCGAATGGATTTTGGGGGTCTGTGAAGCGCTCAAGCGCACGTTCGCGAAGCGGGTTAAACGTGATGATCTCGCAGCCGCGCTTGGCCGCGTCGCGCAAAGTATGCAGCATACGCGGGGAATTAGTGCCAACGTTTTGGCCGAAGAAAAGAATACAGTCGCAGTGCTGGAAGTCGTCGAGGATGACTGTCCCAACAGCCGATCCGATGGCCTCTGTCAAGCCGACAGACGTCGACTCGTGACACATGTTCGAGCTGTCGGGAAGATTGTGGCTGCCGTAGGCTCGGGCGAACAGGCCGTAGAGATACGCTGTTTCCAACGAGGCACGACCCGAAGTATAGAAGATGACCGACTTAG
>JANNFX010000237.1:0-28232 GCA_031380225.1 Hyphomicrobium sp. | reverse complement strand
TGGGGATGGGTGCCGACCGATCCATAGACTTGCGGGAACGCTTCAATGACGGCGGTGATCTCGTGGAAGCGGCGAATGCGCGTTGAAATGGTCACCATAGCCGCCACGCCTGCGCCGTGTGCCCGCGCCACGAAAGCTCGGCGGTCAGCCGCAAATTCATGGCGATCAATATGACAATGGTGATCGATTAACATAGGTCGTGTCCAACACACTCGGTCCGCGTGCCATCCCACACCACGGCCGGTGCCGCAAGGTCAACTGTGCCGGCTGAAAGGCCTGCGACTAACTGAACAAGAATTTGCCAGCAGCGATCAAAAGCACCACGCCGACCAATCGCTGCAGGGTCGCGGTCGTCACCCATTTGAGACCAACCTGGGTTCCAACGACCGCGCCGGCCAAGGCTGCAACCATCAACACAGGCAACTCACGCGGCAGACTTTGCAACGACTGAACATTGCCGGCCAGGGCGGCCATCGAATTCAATAGAATAAACGGGGCCGTCAACCCTGAGACTTGGCGGATGCCAGCCCGGCCCGATAGCATCAGCAGTGGTGATAGAAATATGCCGCCACCCGTGCCTGTCAATCCAGAGAGACCGCCAACGACAGCGCCAACCGGGACGCCCGCGGACCACGAAATATCGCCGGGTTTTAAGCCCTGTTCCGGGTCAGGCCCCGGTTTCAATAAGAACTTTATGCCCGCCGCCAACAACAGCGCGCCGACTAGCCAGCGGTAATGCTGATCTGACAATTGATATTTGCCGGCAAAGTACGCGGCCGGAATAGAGCCCGCCACGAGCGGCAACAGAGCGCGCCAATCGAGCGTCCGGCCGAGACTAGTCCAGCGCGCGGTGGCGAGCGTAGCCACCAAAATATTGACCGCCAGCGAGGTCGGTTTCATCACCACTGCTGGAACACTCATCAACGCCATGGCCGCGATATAGCCCGACGCTCCCGCATGCCCGACAGAGGTGTAAAGCGTGGCAGCGATAAAGAATAAACTCGCTAGGATGGTGAGGTCAAACTCGGTCATGGTTTCTAGCTATGCCAGCCCCTTTTCAGTGCCGCCCAACGCCGCGCGCCAGACGGAGATGGCTTGACGCGTCGCGGCAACATCGTGAACGCGGATAATTTGCACGCCCTGCGCTACACTTGATAGCGCAGCGGCGATGGAACCTGCAACGCGATCAGCCGGATTTTCGACGTTGCACAGTTGGCCAATGAGTTTTTTGCGCGATGCGCCGAGCAGCACCGGCACCCCGAGGCCATGGTAGAGGCTCATCGCATTCAAGACTGCAATGTTGTGATGCAAATGTTTGCCGAAGCCAATGCCGGGATCAACGGCAATGTTTGCCTTTGGAACACCGGCCGCGACGCAGGCGGCTATGCGGCTCTCCAAGAAATCGAACACGTCGAGCGTCACGTCATAATACTGAGGGTCGACATTCATGGTTTTGGGATCGCCCTGCGCGTGCATCAGCATCACTGGCAATCCGGTTTTGGCCGCGACAACCAGCGCTTTCGGATCATGGGTCAATGCTGAAACGTCATTCAGAATATCGGCGCCCGCCGCTGCCGCGCGCCGCATCACTTCGGCCTTGCGGGTGTCAATTGAAATTTTAGCTTTGGTTTTGGGCCGCAGCGCTTCGAGCACCGGCAGCACCCGCTCCAGTTCCTCGTCAAGCGCGACAGCATCCGAGCCGGGCCGTGTGCTCTCACCACCGATGTCCAGAATATCCGCGCCTTCATCAGCGAGCTTCAGGGCATGATCGACGGCCGCGTTGACCGACGTCAGTCTGCCACCATCGGAAAAGCTATCGGGCGTGACATTGACAATGCCCATGATCCGCGGCCGGTCCATGCTGAGCCCGGCAAAGCTGGCGCGCGGCTTGATGAGGGCTTCAAATGTCTCCCACATTTGGTTGCCATTAGACGGCGGATGATGCCAGTCCTGGTTTGAAAATCCACCCGCCCCCGATGAGCCGATAAACCGCACACAGGGTGGCGCGCCGTCGCGGCGCTCGATCAATTCCAAATGCGTAAAGCCAACGTGCGTTTGCCCGGCGATCGGCTCGATGACTTCGGAGTGCTGCGCGTCGTGCCGCGCGCGATCAAATCCCAAGCACGGAATCGGGCGCAGGTAATGGGTGCGGATCATACGGCGGCCCTCTCAAAACGAAGCAGCCTCCAGGGGGGCCGGGAGGCTGCTTAAATTCATATCGCCGCGCAACGCCTAGAGTACGATCGTCTTTAATTGAAGCGCAGCGCTCTTCAATTAAAGACGTGAATCGCACTCTAAATCAATACTGTAGAGCGTGATTCACGTTTGAGATGGAATCGCCCTGCGATCCCATCTCAAACGATCACGCTCTATGTCGGCTGTGGTTCCATACCGCCGGTGCCCGGTTCTTCGCGTGTCTTTGATACGCCAGCTGATGGAACGGCCGACGACGCCGGACCTTTCGTGCCATCGCTACCGTCCGAGTTCGGCCGCGAAACGGGACGGCCGGCCATCAAGCCTTTGATCTCTTCGCCCGTCAGTGTTTCGAGTTCGAGCAGCGCCAGCGCGACCGCTTCGAGCTGATCGCGTTTTTCGGTCAAGATCTTGCGGGCGTCCTCGTAACCCTGGCTGACCAAGCGGCGTACTTCCGCGTCGATCTTTTGGGCTGTGGCTTCCGAGATTTGCGCGTGACGTCCCATTGACATGCCGAGGAATACTTCTTCCTGGTTGTCGCCGTACATGACGGTGCCAAGATCGTCCGAATACCCAAGACGCGTGACCATAGCGCGAGCCATGGCGGTCGCCTGCTGAATGTCGCCCGACGCACCCGACGTGATGTTTTCCTTGCCGAAGACCAATTCTTCAGCGACGCGGCCACCCATCGCAACTGTCAGCTGCGACGTGTATTCGATAAACTTCATCGAATAGCGGTCACCTTCGGGGAGGAATTTCACCATGCCCAGCGCACGGCCGCGCGGAATAATGGTCGCCTTGTGAACCGGGATGCCCTTCGGCACCGACAATCCAACCACCGCATGACCGGCCTCGTGATAAGCGGTCAATGTCTTTTCTTCCTCGGACATCGCCATTGATTTGCGCTCGGCGCCCATCATGACCTTGTCTTTGGCATCTTCGAATTCGGCCTGTGTCACAAGCCGTTTGTTGCGGCGCGCGGCCAACAACGCCGCTTCGTTGACAAGGTTGGCGAGGTCAGCACCCGAGAACCCAGGCGTGCCGCGCGCAATAATGCGTGCTTCGACGTCAGGAGCCAGCGGCACCTTCTTCATGTGGACCTTCAAGATTTTTTCACGGCCGCCGACATCGGGGTTCGGAACCATGATCTGACGGTCAAAGCGGCCGGGGCGCAGCAACGCAGGGTCGAGCACGTCCGGACGGTTGGTAGCAGCGACGATGATGATGCCTTCGTTGGCTTCGAAACCATCCATCTCAACCAGCAACTGGTTCAGCGTCTGCTCGCGCTCATCGTTACCGCCGCCAAGACCGGCACCGCGGTGACGGCCAACGGCATCGATTTCGTCGATGAAAATAATGCACGGCGCATTCTTCTTGGCTTGTTCGAACATATCGCGGACGCGGCTCGCGCCGACGCCGACGAACATTTCAACAAAGTCCGAACCTGAAATCGTGAAGAACGGCACGTTGGCCTCGCCGGCAACAGCGCGCGCGATCAGCGTTTTACCGGTCCCTGGCGGGCCGACGAGAAGCGCGCCACGCGGGATGCGGCCGCCCAAGCGCTGGAACTTTTGCGGATCGCGGAGGAACTCGACGATTTCTTCAAGATCGGCTTTGGCTTCATCGACGCCGGCAACGTCGTCAAACGTTACGCGGCCCTGGCGTTCAGTCAGCAGTTTCGCGCGGCTTTTGCCGAAGCCCATAGCGCGGCCGGAGCCCGATTGCATCTGGCGCATAAAGAACACCCAGACGCCTATCAGAAGCAGCATCGGGAACCAATTGATGAGCATGCTCATCATCGGTGAAATCTGTTCCTCGGCCGGCTTAGCGTTGATCTTGACGCCCTTCTTTTCGAGGCGCTCGACGAGGCCAGAGTCATTTGGCGCGTAGGTGGTGAATTCCTGCGGGCTGTCACTGACCTTGCCGTGAATAGTGTTTCCGGCCAACGTGACTTCGGTCACCTTGCCTTGCTCGACGGCAGTAATGAAATCAGAATAAGATTTCTCGTCCCGATGCGTCTGGTTCCCGCTGTTCACGAGGTTGTAGAGCGCTGCCAACAAAACCAGCAATGCTACCCAAATCGCTAACTTCTGAAAATTCGAATTCATTGAGATGTCCTGTGTCGCCGGCAGTTAAGACCGGAATAGGATCGCTGCACTTCGGGCGCGCTACACCTTTGGTGGCAATCATGCTCCTCTTAGATAGGCTTCGCCACCCTGTTTGCCAAGTTTCGGCACCCATAATTCTTGTAGCGGCCAAATAACAGTTACGTAGCCGTTAGTTAAAGCGTGGCGGTAAGTGGGTGAGCGTAGCAAACCCTGTGCCCATCGCCCGTTAAGGGACCGGATAAAGCATTTGATTGATCAGAGAAATAGGGAACGGCGAGAGGCTGTCCCGCCAAAATGAATGCAGGCAAGGTGGCAGCCACCTCAGAGGGCAGCTCGCGAGATAACTCTTTGCGTAGGGTTGCATAGTCTGCCGCACCCAGCGCGCGGACGCAGACAGGTTCAGATTGGCACATCTGTTCGCTAACGGCTCCTGCCTCCAGGCCAACCACGAAGCGTTGATCCCAGACTGCACTTTGACCAGGAGTGAGGCGAAGAGGCGGCGGCGCAAAGCGGCCAGGTTCACGGCAAATGGAAAGCTTGTTGTCACGATCTGACCAGCGAATAATCACGCCGCCAAGCGTTGCAGCTCCTGTCACGCCGGTCGCAATACGTGCGGCGAGGTCTTCGATTTCAGACAACTGCGCGGGCGGCGCGGAGCCGCCGTTTTCCGAAATCAACCGGCGCAGCAATCGTGTTCTGAATTCGCCATGTCCGCTCGCGAACTTAGCGAAATTAAGTGTCGCAAATGCACCCTGATGACGATCAACACCGCTCGTGACGGAAAAGGCATCCACTGCCGTCTCGAGTGCTGATACAGCGGACGCCAAACGTTTGGCGCTTTCAGACAGAGCCTCAGCCGTCAAACCCAGTGCATTCAACATTGGCATCACTTGGCGCCAGCGCACGCGTTCAAAGCGGTCGTTGGCATTGCTTGGATCGTCCAGCCACGGCAGCGATGCGGCTTTGAGCGTGGCCAGCAATCTCGATTTTGGAACCTGAAGCAGTGGCCGCACCAACCTCACACCGTCGCGCATCGTATCGGGCTTCATCGATGCAAGACCGTCAATGCCGCTGCCGCGCGCCAAACGCATCAACAGCGTTTCAGCTTGATCATCGGCGTGGTGTGCGGTGACGAGCATGCTGACGTAGGAGGTACGGCCTGGTACGCGCATTTCAGATCGTATCGCGTCGCGCATCAGGGCGTATCGCGCCTCGCGGGCGGCGGCTTGCAAGCCAGCCTCAGGTTTGGGGCCGGTCCAAATGAGCGTTCGATGATCGAAGCCAAGCTGCCGGGCAGCGCTTGCTACAAATGATGCTTCGCTGCCGGATTCGGGCCGCAAGCCATGATCGACAGTCAAAACAAGCACGCCGGCGTGCGGCCGATGGAGTGCCCGCCAACGGCCTACGAGATGCAAAAGCGCCATACTATCGGCGCCACCCGACACGGCGAGTGCCAGGCAAGGCGCCGTCAACGCATGATCGAACAGCCCCGGCAATTCGCTATCTGAAATCGGCGCTGCCGCATCACCGGCTCTGGCCATTCACGCGCACCCAGCGCGTTGCCGTTCCGCGTCCGCTTTCGATTTCAAAACCGCGCGCGCATTGGGATACTTGGTATTGAGCTGACGCAGCGCGGCACAGGCATCTTCTTTGCGACCAAGTTGCACCAACGTTGCGGCACGCCGCAGCTGAGCTTCAGGCGCTTTAGTGCTGGCGCCGTAACTCGATGCCACCAGATCAAAGGCTTCAGCAGCGTCAGAGTAGTTCTTTTGCATGTAGTGGGCTTCGCCAAGCCAGAACAGCGCATCAGGCGCCAACGCATCCTTGGGATGCAAGCGCAGGAATTCCTCGAAGCCACTCTGTGCCGAGGGATAATTCTGGTTCAACAAATTGCCGTAGGCACTTTCATAAAGCTGCTTGGGGTCATCGCCCGCCGCAGCTCCACCAAGGCTGCCGGCAGCACCGGCCACAGGTGGCAATGCTTGGCCAACAGGTGCGGCCGCAATCAAACCGCCTATCTGATCAACACCCGCAGCGTCAGCCGCCGTTACTGTCGTTGATCCAAATCCCGAACCGGCTAAGTCCGGCTGAGTTGCAATCGGTGCCGGTGGCGCGAGTTCTGAGCGCCGGTCAGGAGAACCCATCGGCGGACGCAGACCTGCGGCACTGTTTGTTGCCTGAAGCTGTTGGACCTGTTGGCTCAAGGTCTGCACTTGAGCTTCGAGCGACGATACGCGGGCGCCATCTGCGCCTGACGCGGGCGCATTGGCATTGCGAACGGCTTGCGGTGACGCAACGTTCGATGCGCTGGTCTTAGCCAATGACTCAAGCGTCCCGATGACGACTTGCATGTCGACGATTTGCTCTTCCAACTGTTCGACGCGCTGACGCAATGCTGCGTCGCTTCCTGCGCCAGCCGCCGATGGTGCAGCGCCTGCCGCTGGCTTCGCCGCTGCCGTCTTGGCCGGTGGCTGCGCCTTTGTTGGGGCCGCTGGCGGCGGCGCGGCCTGTTGGATCGGCGGCAACGGCGTCAAATCCTGCGCGGCAGCCGTCCACGCTACCGAAGCCGCCACGGTCAACCCAATGGCAACCGCTTTGACGCTGTTATTAATTGCCAGCATCGACATGCCCTGTATTCCTTAGAGACAACCGACCGGCACGCGCTGAACAGGTCCAGAGTCTGCAGCCGTTCTAAAGCGTTTCGCCGATCTTGCCAACGTGATGAATTCCACGCACAGGGCTGCATTTTTCGGCTGATTGGACGCACGGCTTATAGTCATTGAGTAGGCAATGGCGGGCGCTGAGGCAGCACTTGCCCCTGACGCTGGGGCGGTTTGACGGGCTGATTTTTGGGAACCAGAACAGTCACGGCTCTGCGATTCTGCGCCTGACACTGGCTTTCTGCGCAGATGGAAATGCGCCCATCACGTCCCCACGCCACGATGGAGAGCCGCTCTGGTGCGACGCCGTCTGCAACGAGGCGGTCACGCACTGCCACCGCACGCGCCTCCGATAGCGCCTCATTTTGCTGAGGCGACAAAGACGGTTCATCGGCATGGCCTTCAATACTGGCATTCAAGCGCGCTTGTTGTTTGAGCCACACCGCCTGGGCGGAGACGATTGCTACCGCGCGCCTGCCAAGATCGGCGTTACCACTGCTGAAAAATACCCGGTCGCCAACTTCACCGATAAATTCCTCTTCAACGCTGCGATATTGAGAGGCCAAACGCGACCGATTGGCGGGTGGAGGTTCAGATGTTGTCTGTGCAGAACCTGGATCTTCGGCTTTCGGCACGAGCGGCACGCTTGGCTCGCCGGGTTGAAGTGTGTTCGGTGTGCCAGCCTTTGGCTGACTATAGAGCTGAGCCAAATGATGCCGCGCTGCGGCTGCCTTGTCGCCTGAGGGATCAAGAGCAATAACTTGTTCGAATAAACGTTGAGCGGCAACCAAGTCGCCACGATCGAGAGCTGCAATGGCCTGCGAAAATCGTTCCGGCGCATTGTTCGGACTTGGTGATGGAGTGGCGGGGGACGGCAAACGTTCGGCACTTCCAGCATAGGCTGAAGGCAGGGGCGGCGAAAACAGCGTGGCGGCGATAATGACAGCGCCCATGACGGCAGATCGCGTCCACCGCTTATTTAACCCGCAACCACGCAGTACCTGCAGCACGGCTAAACCCAATCAAGCGCCCACCGCCTGTGCTGTTAGGGCCACATTCCGGCCAAACTTAGCCGGACACGGAAAAATCGTGCCGTTTTAAGGCCAAAATCGCAGGTAATTTCAGATTTCTGGTTCCCGGACCACGGCTGTCCAGTTCAGATTTCCGACCTCAACTGTTCGTCTTCCCGGAAGCCGCGTTTCGCAATTGGCAGTCATGACCACCATTGCATTAGTCGCGGCTATCCGGGACCTTTAAGTGACCGAAGGGGAAATGACTGGTGAATTTTCGAGTATTACTTGGCGTTTTTTTGCGGAGGTCACTGGACTGCGGAAGCTGGTAAAGGTCCCGGATAGCCGCGCGACTTGTAGCCCCACTTATCTCGAGGCATCGAATGGCGCGGCTTCCGGGAAAACAGAATTTTGGGCTGATTATTTCCATGTCCCGCATGAGCTGTATTCTATTTTTGCATCCACTGACTTCTCATTGAAGTCATATCCTAAAATCTCAACCGGACAGCCGTGTTCCCGGAGACAGCGCGGGCGGCAGCACGCGATGTCATCCGAGATCATCACCGGTAATAATTAAATTGGGATGCAGCAACGCGGATCAACTTTGATCGTGAAGAGCCCGGAACAGTTCGCTCACTTTTTCGGTTGCGAGCCGCTGCGCTGCTGACGCGGCGGAACGCTGCTCACGGTGTTCGCAATCTGTCCGGGAACTAAGTCTGTTAGGATTGGTTCCGAATTTTTGAAAATTGCCCTACGAGGCCGCTTTGCTGTTTAGCACCGTTTGCGAGCGCCGGTTTTGCGACCAGCACGAAATATCGTCGCAAACTGCCACCGGGCGTTCTTTGCCGTACGAAATCGTCTTTAATCGCGCAGCATTGATACCATTTTGCGCCAGGAAATTGCGCACCGTTGTTGACCGCCGCGCACCGAGCGCGATGTTGTATTCGCGTGTGCCACGCTCATCGGCGTGCCCCTCAACGGTGATGGTGTATTGCGGGTATTGCTTCAGCCATTGAACTTGTTTTTGCAGAATCGACGTCGCTTCCGGCGTCAGATCCGAACTATCAGACGAGAAATATACGAGGTCGCCGACATTCAAGCTGAAATCGCGCTGTGTACCAGGTGTGACGGGACCTTTGCCGTCGCGGCCAGCGTTGAGCGCAGTGTCAGGATTGGTGTCCTGATTGGCGCAAGCGCCGAGCGATAGCAGTGCCAAACCCATCAGCGCCGCACGGGTAAATTTCAAAATGGATGTTCCCGGCATGTCGGGTCCTTTCGTGGCTCGACGGGATGCTGCCCCGGAACCGTCAACAATCGCGTTTGATCACAAGTTCGCCGCGTCCGAGTTTCGTCCGACTCACGCCCAAGTTCGGGCTTAGCGGAGCCTTCGTACCAAAATGTGGCCGGTCGTCGCCGTGTTATCGCGTCGTTTTTAACATGTTGACGCTGATCCCCTGTGGCAGATCGACCGTCAAGAAGCCCCAAGCATGAAGGGCACCCAAAAACAGAACGGGTTGCCAACGCTTTACGTTGGCAACCCGATCTATCTGATTTCAATCTTGGAAAACCAAGACTGACAAACCCTTAGCGGGTCTGAGCAACGGCCGGAACTTCGGCGCCGAGCTTCATCGGAGCAGCTTCTTCACGACGGCATGCGCCGAGAGCAACAGCAACGATAGCAGCGGCAAGAACGATTGCGCCCTTCATAGTCTTTCTCCTTAGTTGTCCCGGCTCTCACCGGAGTTGGTAAATTAGCGAGCTACCTGAGCAGCAGCCGGAACTTCAGCACCGAGCTTCATCGGTGCTGCTTCTTCACGACGACAGGCGCCGAGAGCAACAGCCACGATTGCAGCTGAGAGAACGATCAGCCCCTTGATACCCTGCATGGTCAATCCTCCAAAAATGCTGGTTCGGCGTCTAGCCGACTCCTGAAGTACCCGAGGTGGCCTGTTTTGATCAAGAACAGATGGCGTCGAACCCTCTGTTTCCAACCTCACAGATGCGAAAATACCACTCCGTGGTTCCGGTGCCGCGCAGTCTCAACTCGACCTCGAATTGAACCCGCAACGGTTTGATTTTACGCACGAAAACACCCCCAAAAAGACGCGGGGAACTCGACCAAGAGTGTAACACGAAGTCATTAAGTGTGGGTAAACCCGCGTCTCAATTCAGCACGGGCGACCAGGCTGGATCAGATGCGAAGGACGGAGTTTGGACCACTTGCTCGTTATATCCGGTCAAATCGATCGAATAGATTCGCGCTCCCTGCGCGCCCTGACCTTCGCGGAAAAACATCAGAACCCGGCCATTTGGAGCCCAAGTTGGGCCTTCGTTATGGAAGCCTTCGGTCAAAATCCGCTCGCCCTGGCCATCGGGACGGATAACGCCGATCAAGAATCGGCCTGCCAACTGCTTTGTGAATGCAATGTAGTCACCGCGTGGCGACCAAACGGGCGTCGAATAGCGGCCTTCGCTGAAGGTAATACGACGCGCGCCAGAGCCATCGGCATTCATGACGTAGAGTTGCTGTGTCCCCTCGCGATCGCTTTCGAACACGATCTGACGGCCATCCGGTGAGTAGCACGGCCCTGTATCGATGCCGGGCGCGTTGGTGAGCTGGCGCGTTTGCTTAGTGCGGAGATCCATCTCGAAGAGATTGGAATCGCCTTCATTTTGCAGGCTCATAATGATGCGCTGACCGTCAGGCGAGAACCTTGGCGCAAACGTCATGCCCGGGAAATCGCCGACGACTTCTTTTTGTCCCGTCCCGAGGTTCATCATCAGCACGCGCGGTTGATCGCGCGCATAACTCATGTAGACAATTTCCTGATTTGTTGGCGAAAACCTTGGCGTCAAAACCAGTTCCTGGCCTTGCGTCAACAACCGCACATTGGCTGCATCCTGATCCATGATCGCCAGCCGCTTGATGCGCTTCAGCTTGGTGCCGGTCTCATCAACAAACACGACGCGCGTATCAAAGTAGCCTTTTTCGCCGGTTAATCGCTCATAGATTTGATCGGCGATGATGTGTGCGGCACGGCGCCAGCTTGTCTGCTGAACTGCAAAGCTCTGGCCCGACAACTGTTTGCCCGACTCTGTGTCCCACAGCCGGAACTCGGAGTTGATGCGGCCATCGCCTGTCGGCTTTACGCGACCGACATTGAGCGCCACTGCTTTCGTTTGGCGCCAGTTGGCAAAGTTTGGCAGCGCGTTGACGTCGCGAACCGTTTCAAGAAATGCGCCTTTGTCGATCGGTTCGAACAGACCCGAGCGTTTGAGATCGGCGGTAATCACCTCCGCCATATCAGCGCCGAGCTTGGGGTCGTCGCTTAGGAAATCAGGAATAGCGACTTTGATCGCTTCGGCCGTGCCTTGCGTTCCGCGAACGACCAGACCGCCACCGGCGGAGGGAGCTGCGGCTCCAGTGGCCGGTTTTTGGGCTTGACCCGTTGCCGGTGCTGGTTCGCCGGTTATTGCGCGCCGTTGCGCGTCGAGACCACCACCACCGCTCGCAGCCGGTGGCTTGTAACTGTCATCGGCTTTTTGCGCTGATGCTGGAGCGATGGCCGGCAAAAAAGCTGCGACGGCTAAAATTGGGAGGGTGCGAAACGCGATGCGCATGGGTTTCCAAAGGTCCGTTACCGTCATTCTAAGACCATCAATGGGATTTTGAGGCCCTAGTGTGGCTTGATTTGACTGTTTTTTGCGTGCGGCACGTTGGAACGGCATGTGCGGCGCTTAACGCCACGCAAAATTGTACCGGGACTTTTCACAACCTGGGCTGATTTTGGGCGACGCAGCTAACCCGGCGCAGTCAGCGAACGATCGGAGAGCGCGAGGAACGAATTCAGATTACGTGATCGCAAAGCTCAAAATTTCTGCGGCTCGATTAAAAATGCAAACGGCCGCCCGCAGATTTCTCAGCGGACGGCCGGCTGCTATCGGTCATGCCGTTATGGCGTGGCAGGGACAGTTGGCGCTGGCGCAACTGGCGCTGGCGCGACTGGTGCCGGCGAATTCGGTGCCGTTTGTGTCGACGGGCTTACGGTAGCCGAGGGTCGTGTAACGTCAGTCGAATTAACGATGTAGTACCCTACCAGGGCGAGCGCCAATAATGCGAGGATCCAATTCCAATAATTGGTTTGCGCCCGAGGGTCAGTTCCCGACGGGTCCCGCATTGCGTTGGCATAAGGGTCGCGTTTCGGGGTATTTGTTTCAGGGAAAGCCATTTTTTTCTACTCCTTCAGCGTCTACTGGGGGGTAAACGCACGCCAGCGCTGTTGGTTCCTTTAGTGGGACAGGTTGATCGAAACCCGCCAGTTTAGCGCTGTTTTCCCGTTCACGGCGGCTTGATTCCCAGCATCACGGGCCAGTCAAAGATAAATTTGAATGTGCGCCACGAGTTGTAGGGAAACATTTTGAGATCAAGCGTGCAGTTCCTTGCAGCTTGCACCGACGCCGAACGCGCCAATTCATAAGCGGTCGTCGCTTGCGGATTTAAAACGACCGGCTCGCCAGCAAGTGTTCCGTCTTCCTTGTATGTCAGTTGCAATTCGACAACCGGGATTTCCATGCCGCCGCCGCCACCTGGAAAGTTGGCGCAGCGTTCGATCTGGGTCTTGATGCGCGAACCAATAAGATCCTGTTCGCGAGCCGACAACACGGTGTCATTGCCCTTCGAGGCTCCAGCCGTCGGCCCCTTGAAGTCTGTTGGTTTTGCCGGATCAGTGTTGGCGCTTTCGGCGCCTTTCTTGGTCGGGTCCTTGTTGAGCAGCGCCAAACGGCGCGCTTCGAGTTCTTTTTCCTTCTTTTCTTTGGCTTCTTTTTCTTTCTTTGCTTTGGCCTCTTTTTCCTTCTTTTCCTTGGCTTCTTTTTCTTTTTTCTCTTTTGCTTCCTTCTCCTTTTTTTCCTTGTCGTCTTTTTCTTTTTGGGCCGCGTCGAGCTTTTTCTGCTCTTCAAGTTTCTTTTCTTCTTCGAGTTTTTTGGCCGCTTCGAGCGCGAGCTCATCCGGTTTCGCTTGTTCGGGCGGCAGGGCGGCAAGCTTCTCAGCAATTGGATCGGGCGTTTTCTCTTCGACCTTCGGCGGCTCGGCCGGAGGCGGCGTCACCGGCTCAGGCGGCTTCGGCTTGTTGGCCTTATCCTCGACGGTCGGCTCTTTGTTTTCAACTTTGTTGGCCTTGGCTTCGAGCTCTTTGGCATCGATGTTGCCCTTTTTCAGGCGCAACAACTCGGAAGGCGTAATTAGAGCAATTTCAATAGGTTCCGGCTCTGATGGCAACAGTGGCGGGGTCAAGAACATGGCCCGCAGCGCCCACAAGATGAGAGCCACGTGAAAAACAACAGAAGCTATCAGGCCTCCGTGCATCCCGCGCTATGGCCCTCCGTTTTCGCCTTCAGTCAGGAACGACAGCTTGCGGAAGCCGGCTTCGCGCACACGGCCCATCACCTGCATGACCAGGCCGTGACCGACAATGCGATCGCCCTTGAGAACGATTTGATCATCGGTGCCGTTTTTGGCGATGGCTTTCAATTTCGTCGCCAATTCCCCGATCGCAACTTTGGCTTCAGCGATATAGATATCGCCTTTGGCGTCGATCGAAATTGTAATCGGCTCCTTATTGGATTGCATCTGCTCGCCCTTAGCTTGCGGCAGATCGACGGGAATACCGCCGGTCAGCATCGGCGCGGCGACCATGAAAATAATCAATAGCACCAGCATCACGTCGACCATCGGGGTGACGTTGATTTCGCTCATCGCCCGGTTTCGGCGCTGGCTTCCACGCCTGCGGCCGCTACCGGCCGCTTTAAGGCTGGCTCCCATGGACTAGCTCCTCACATCGATCTGACGCGAGACAATCGCCGCGAACTCGTCGGCAAAGGCCTCGAGACGATGAGCAATAGCCGCCGAGTCGGCCTGAAATTTGTTATAAAAAACAACCGCTGGAATGGCAGCCATCAAACCCAGCGCGGTTGCGAACAACGCTTCCGCAATACCGGGCGCCACAACAGCGAGATTGGTATTTTTGGAGACCGCAATGGCCTGAAATGAGGTCATAATCCCCCAAACTGTGCCGAACAGACCGACGAACGGGGCAGTTGAGCCGACAGTTGCTAAGAACAACAGGCGCCGGTCGAGACGTTCCATTTCGCGGCTGATGGTGACGTCCATGACCTTTTCGACGCGCAATTGAATTCCGCCGAGTGCCCGGATATTGCCCTCAACCGAACGTTTCCACTCGCGCATGGCAGCCACAAAGAGCGTTGATAAACCTAGTGTTTTCCCGCGCGACAAAGCATTGTACAGTTCATCAAGTGATTGCCCCGACCAAAACGTTTGCTCGAACTTGTCGGCCTCAATGCGGGCGCGGCGGAAGGCGAACAGCTTTTCAATGATGATCGCCCACGACCACACTGACGCCAGCAACAACCCGATCATAATCAACTGAACGGTGATCGATGCGTTCAAAAACAAGTCGACGAATGAATTGCCGTGAGCGGCCTGAGCCATAGGCGTTTGGGTGACGTCTGCCGGGTTCATATGCGGGGACCGTTCCGATTGGTAGACTTACGATACGAAGGGATTAGTCGCGTTACGCGTGTTTGCGCGATATTGCACTGCAAAATCTGACTTGCAGCGCGACATCGCAACCCGCCACTGCCATCGTCGGGACATCCGCACGACGGTCTTGCCGCCAAATGACCGGCTACTGTGACCAAACCACGGCCTTCCCACCCTGTTGAGCCTATCCATTAGCCGCGGAATGCGGGGGGATGAGGGCGGACGGGGTTGTGGACTGGATTGCCGTTCCCAAAACGTTCGTTCCCCCGTATTGGAGCCTCTATGATCACACGGCCATCACCATGGTGGATGCCAGACCGCCACACCGACCGGCGGCCGTTCCTGCTCGCCCGCAACCGCATCAAATGCGCGATCCGGGGCTGGTTTGAGAGCCAGGGCTTTGTCGAGGTTGAAACTGGGTGCCTGCAGGTGTCACCCGGCAATGAAACCCATCTCCACGCCTTTAAGACCGAAGCGATTGGCACTGATCTCAAGCGCCGTGACTTGTATCTCCACACCTCGCCGGAGTTCGCATGCAAGAAATTGCTGGCAGCTGGCGAGACCAAGATTTTCTCCTTCGCGCCCGTGTTCCGCAATCGCGAGGCCGGGCCGTTGCATGCCTCCGAGTTCACAATGCTCGAGTGGTATCGCACCGGCGCGCCGTATGAGGCGGTGATGGAGGATACCGCAGCGCTGCTTAAACTTGCTGCCGAGGCCGCTGGCACTCAAGCGGTGTCGTGGCGCGAACTGAGCGCGGATGCACGCAAGCCGCCCGAGCGCTTGACGGTCGCGGACGCGTTTCGCCGATACGCTGGCTTTGATTTGCCATTGCCGGAAACCGCGCCCGACGCTTTGGAAACTTTCGCGGCCCTTGCGCGCGTCAAAGGTCATTCGATCACGCCGGCGGACACGTGGTCCGATGTGTTTTCAAAAGTTCTTGCCGCCGATATTGAGCCACGCCTCGGCAGCCCGCGTGCAACGCTGCTCTACGACTATCCGGTCAGCGAAGCCGCGCTAGCGCGACGCAAGCCTTCGGATCCGCTGCTGGCCGAACGTTTTGAGCTGTATTGCTGTGGCGTCGAACTCGCCAATGGCTTCGGCGAACTGACCGATGCTGCCGAACAGCGCCGCCGTTTTGAAGCTGACATGGCTCTCAAGCAATCGATATATGGCGTGCGCTATCCAATCGACGAGGATTTCCTCGCGGCCCTCGCCCACATGCCAGCCGCGTCGGGTTGCGCGCTTGGTTTCGACCGCTTGGTCATGTTGGCAACCGGCGCCACGCATATCGATCAGGTGCAGTGGACACCTGCGGCATGATGTGGTGACGGTGGCCGTTGCAGTTCAGCGCACCAAAGGGCTCAATATTGTAGGTTGGGTTAGCGGCGGCCAGGATCAAAATTTTATGCAATGGAATGCGATCCGCCGCGTAACCCAACAACTTTGCGGCAACGATTGAGATAAAACTTTAGTATCGAAACCGCCGCTTAAAAGTGTTGGGTTACGCGGCGGTCTAAATATGGAGTTTGACTTTCTGACTCAAGGGCCGCCACTAACCCAATCTACGGCGCTGATTTTGAGGCGGTCATCGGTGCTCAAATTGCCTACCGCCTACTACCAATTACCATAGACGAGGGGCGAAATGACCGGCACATCTCACTCAGGCGGATGCCAATGCGGCGCCATCCGATTCCGCGTCGAAGGCGAACTCGGCGACGCTTCTGTCTGTCATTGCCGGATGTGCCAGAAGGCGTTCGGAGGGCTTTATGCGCCACTGGTCTCGGTTCGCGGCGCAAAACTGACTTGGACGCGCGGACGCCTGGCAACATTCAAGTCGTCGAATTTCGTTGAACGCGGCTTTTGCGAAAAATGCGGAACACCACTATCCTACCAAGCCCCCGATGGCATCGCGCTGGCAATCGGTGCGTTCGATGATCCCGCTCAAATCATACCCACCGTGCAGTATGGCGTTGAAGGCAAAGTCCCCTATGCCGACACGATTCCGGCGCTGCCCAACCGGCATACGATCGACGACATCATCGCCGCGCCGTTCCTCGATCAATTGATTTCCTATCAGCATCCCGACCACGACACGGACGCGTGGACGGCAGCCTCCGAAAAATAGTCCCGGCTCGCGTCCGTTCAAGCCGCATTTCGGGTGTCCATCTCACAACCCGCCAGAAAGAGCTGTAGCTGGGCCAGAGGCAAAGGCTTGCTGTAGAGGTAACCTTGCACTTCCGTGCACCCTAAACTCTGGACGATCCGCAACTGTTCGTTCGTTTCCACACCCTCGGCTGTCGAACGCATACCCAACGTCTTTGCGAGGGCAAGGATCGTCGCGAGCACCTCGCGCGCCTCCTGTGATGTTTCGAGATCCATGACGAAAGAACGGTCTATTTTGATTTTATTGAATGGAAAACTACGCAACGAACTCAACGACGAATAACCGGTGCCGAAGTCATCCATCGAAATGTCTACACCAAGCTTGCCAATCGCTTTCAGTGTTGCAACTGATTTCTCGACGTCCTTCATGACGGTCGTTTCAGTCACCTCAATGTGCAGCCGTTCGCCCGGCAATCCCGCTTCGGCAAGCGAGCTCCGGACTATGGAAATCAGACTTGGATTTGACAATTCAATCGCGCTTAAATTCACCGCCACGGCCATGCTGTCCGGCCATTGCGCCGCATCTTTGCACGCGCGCCGCATGACAAGTTCGCCGAGTTTAACGATCAAACCCGTCTCTTCAGCGATTGGGACAAACTCCATTGGCGGGATGAGACCGCGGATCGGGTGGCGCCAGCGGACCAGCGCCTCAGCGCAAATTGGCCTGCCCAGTTCTACTGATACGATCGGTTGATAGTGAATTTCCAACTCGTCATTTTCAAGCGCCGTCTTCAGATCGGCTTCAAGAAGCGCCCGCAGATGCACCTTCTCATTCATATCATCTTGGAAGAAGCGGTAAGTTCCACGCTTTTCGTCCTTTGCGGTATAAAGAGCAAGATCTGCGAAGCGGAAAAGGTCGGCCGCTTCAACAGCATCATTTGGAGCGATGGCGATCCCAACACTGACACTGCAAGATACTTGTGTCGTACCGAGAAAGAACGGCTGGGCAATGCAGTCAATAATCCGCTCGGCAACGACAGCAGCGCCGCGAGGTAAATCCGCTCCGATCAGTAGAACTGCAAACTCATCGCCCCCCAGCCGGGCTACTGTATCAACTTCGCGGACGACATAGCGCAAGCGGTCGGCAACGCCGTTGAGAAGTTCATCACCGGCAGCATGACCCAATGTGTCATTGATTGACTTGAAATTATCGAGATCAAGTAAAAGCAGCGCGACGCGATCGCCCCGCCTCACCCGTGCGACGGCTTGGCTCATTCGCTCAGCCAGCATATTTCTGTTTGGTAAGTTGGTCAGCGGGTCGTGCCGGGCCATATGCGCCGCTTTGGCCTCTGCCTTGTTGCGCAGCGTCATATCAATCGCAGCAATCATGATTGAAGGTACGCCAAGATGTTCGAACTCTGTGATGTGGATTTCGACGTCGATGACGGCGCCGCTGCGCTTGACATGCTGTGTTGGCTTTCCATCACCGTTGGCGCCGTTGTTCTGTTTGCTTTCTGTGTTTCGTGTAAATCCCCGTTGGATTTCATTGAAGCTCATCTGCAAGAATTCTTGTTCGAGATAACCGTAGTCCCCGATCGCAGCTTTATTGACAGCCAAGATGGAAAGGGTTGACTGGCAGACGACGAACATCGGAAGTGGATTGCTTTCGAATAGCAACCGTGACGATGCTTCCTTGCGTTTCAGCTCTGTGATGTCGCTGCGGACACTGATGATGCCTCCATCGCTCGTCCGGCATTCTTTGATCAAAAAATGCCGTCCGTCTGCAAGAACCTGTTCATGCGGCTCACCAGGGTTGCGCAGGCGCTCCAAGCGTTCCGCCAACCATTTTTCTTCCTGGCCGACCGCTCCGGGATAAATTCCTCGTTTCAAACCAATCCGTGTCGCGGTCTCGATACTGCCGCCGACAAAGAGCTGGTCGGCCGTTTCTTTGTAAATGTCCTCATACTTCTTGTTCCAAGTGACATAGTTGCCTTTGGAATCGAGCATAACCACGCCAGCTGGCATGACGTCGAGTGCATCGCTTAGCCGGGTATGAACAGCTTCAGACTCTATTTTTTGATCGACGAGAGCTTGCTGTTGATTCCGGAATCCCTCGGCCAGCCCGGCGCTCAATTGAACTTCCGCCGTCAACCGGTCCCGGAGACGCCGTTCTTCAGCCATGACTTCAGCTAGCGGAAGCGACGTGTAGAATACCACCAGCACAAAGACTTGCGCGAGGATGATACGGGCATGTTCAGATGCATTGGCCATGTTAGACGCAAACGGACCCATAAATGGGTGGGTCAGTGCAATCGCCGCGACGATGATCGTTGCCAAGGCTGTTGGCGCCGGCCCCAATTTATAGGCGATCAATATCAGCGCCGGATAGATCAGGAACAATAACGGATAGTTCAAGGAAAATACGACGAACGTTACGGTTAGAAGGAAGGCGAAAAGCACTATAATTTGAAGCCGGTTTTGCAACCTCAGTATTTCAGACCCTTCCCGGATCATCAGGACGACAGCGGGAGTTACAATGAGCAGCCCGAGCACATCGCTGACATACCAATCAAAGAGCGTGTTCCAGAAATTTGCCTGACTGGCGATGCTGGTAAATATGGCAACCAAGATCGCTGTTAGGACGGGCGCACTGCCGCAAGCGAACGAGAAGCTCTTGAGTGCTGCGATTTTTGACAGTTCCAGTGGCTGAGCACACAACCGGGTATATACCCAAAACGCCGACATTACTTCGATTGTATTCGCAGCAGTGAAGACCAGATTGATCCCAATTGGACGATCTTGGACTATATTTACAACGAAGTTAGCGGCCGCGCACATGACGATCTGCATCAGCCGCAGCTTTGCGTCCGGCGTCAGCAACAGAGCGGCAAGCAAAAGTCCGTTCGCTGTCCACACCGCCGCGATTTCGCTAGCGTGGCGCGTCAACTCTATGGAGAAGTACATGTTTGAACCGACGGCGGCAGCGACCGCCAGCGCGACGGCAATCTGATGCCGCACCAATTGTGCTGTCTCAGGTGGAATGTTTCCGCGGCCGGTGGCTTGTGCAATGTACGACAACATAATCAAATTCCCGTCTGAATAATGTCACGCAGCTCAGTCACTACTGTAAGCCGCCTGAAGACGGCATTTCGCTGCAAAGAAGTGGATCTTTTTCCGACAACGGCTGAATGAGCCTCGCACCAGCGCGGCCATCCTTTGACCAGACAATAAATGCGGCAAGGATCCGGCCGTCTGCGAGTTGGACTGAAACACGTTCTCCAGGCTCAAACGAGGGACAAGACGCAAGGCCCAAACCGCTTGTCGAGATATCCTTCAGGATGACCCGCGCCCGGCCGTGCCGCGCTTCAATCCACAACGCCCTGTCGAGCCGCTTCCGTTCGCTCTTGCGCTGGTCGAGCAAGCCCGGGATGATCAATCGTCCGTCGTGCCTGACACAGGGGCACTCACCGCGGACCGCATTCATCAGCATTTGATGCAGTCCACTCAGGGTACTTTGGTTCTGAGTATTGCCGGTGAACGGCGCATTGTAACTGCAGTGAATGACGACAATTGCCGCGGCGCAAATATGTTGCCAAATATCGGCGAAATCAGCCCAATGCAATTCATCGGCTGGTGTTTCTCGCTGCCATATCTCATCAGGTATTTTTGTGACGGAACGGGCAAATGCTAGTTTCATGTAGTAGTTTTGCAGGCTGTCCACGAGTGCTGAGTGATCCGCCGCGAACACCAGCCCTGAGGTCAACGCCGGAAAGATCATTGGCTCTGGTGGTAGATAACTGGCTGCCGGACCGATCATCCGGATCGGCCTCGCTGATTTCTTTGCCGTCACCATACTGGCCACGACGCCCGCAAAGGTGGCTGAATTGACGAACTCGGCCATCAGAACTCTTACGAGGCTGGCCTCTGCATCCGCATCCGTCTCATACGCCGCCGGTTCGACATGCGAACCCCGGTCGCCAGTCAAAAGGCCTTTAAGCCCATGACGCCTGAAGTCAATCATTCTACGGACCTCCCCGTGAATTGAATACTTCAGTTTGAAGGTAGTTGTTGAACAATCAATTAATCAACTTAAGTTTGACCCTGAAAAGAAAAGTGCAATCCACCGGAACCGAATAGACATTTGAACGTATATCCAGTCTGGAGAATATGCGAATGTTGGCCGCCGCTACGCTCACGGATTTAATTATGCTTTTTTAAGTCAATTCCTCACGCGCTTTTGGCCGCTGGTAAAGCGGCTAATACTCCCGGCAAAACCTCCGGCAAATCTTCGGCGATCAAGCCTGGACCGAACACGTTTGCGCATTCGCCATGCAGCCAGACGGCTGCGGAGGCGGCTTCAAAGGCTGGCATTCCTTGAGCAAGTAAGCCGGAAATGAAACCGGCCAGCACGTCGCCTGATCCAGCGGTTGCCAGCGTTGGCGGCGCATTGGTGTTGATGGCGGCCCGGCCATCGGGATGGGCGATGACAGTATCGGCGCCTTTCAGAACAATGATCGCACCTGATACCGTTGCCGCGTCGCGCGCGCGATCCAGTTTCGATCCCTTGAGATCACCGAACAAACGTTTGAATTCGCCTTCATGCGGGGTCATCACGACGGCTGCAGTGCGCGCCTTGATGGCATTGAACAGATCAAGCGGCGCTCGCGTTCCGGTTCGGCCAGGTTTGAGAAAGCCAAAGTTTCCGCCTTCGATTTTCGCTGAACTGTCGTCAGTGACAAACGACGTCAGCGCGTCGGCGTCGAGGACAACGGCCGCTTTAGACTTTAGTGCGGTCAGCACGTCGCTCGCCGTTTCCTCACCGACCGACGCTCCAGGCCCAATCAGGACAGCATTGCGTCGTTCATCTTTGAGAAATGCCCTGAGTTCGTCTTCGCCTTCGACACGGCGGACCATGACGGCATTGGTGTGAGCGGCATTGATGGTTGATGCCGCGCTGTTGCCAATGAGCGTCACAAGCCCAGCGCCGATCCTGAGCGCGCCTCGCGCGCCCAATCTTGCAGCGCCGCTTGATAAGGCCGGACCCGAGATGACGACGACGTGGCCACGTTTGTATTTGTGTGCTTCGGGTCCGAGTTCTGGAAATCCGGGCAGCCATAGCCGCTTGTTTATCGAAGTTTTGGGATCAATTGAGCGCAGAACAGTTGAAGGAATGCCAATGTCACAAACGACAATTGCCCCGCAAAACGCCCGCCCTGGATAGAGGACGTGACCAGGTTTGCGCCGGAAAAACGTCACGGTGCGAGTAGCCCGCACGGCGACACCATGGACCTGACCGCTGTTGCCGCCGATGCCACTCGGCACATCGACCGAAAGCACAGCGATATGGTCATTCCGGCAATTGATTGCGTCGATGACTTTGGCTGCATCGCCAACAACTTCACGCGCCAGCCCTGCCCCAAATAGAGCATCTATGATAAATCTAGCGTCGGTCAGAACGGATGGCGTCATGGGCTCAACCACCCCATCCCACTTCCCCGCCATCCCGGCCGCATCGCCTTTGAGACTGGCAATTGGCACCAAACAGGCCACCTGCACGCCATACCCGCGCTCTTTAAGCAACCGTGCCGCGACGAAGCCATCACCGCCATTATTGCCGGGGCCGCACAAAACCGCGATGCGCGCGCCGGGTTGGACCATCTTTTCAGCCTCATCCGCCACCGCCCGGCCGGCGTTTTCCATCAGGGTTAGCGACGGAATACCCAAAGAGACCGCCCGCCGGTCAGCTTCGGCCATTTCGGCACTGGTCAGGAGTTCGTTCATATGCACCCCTCAGCAGACTAATTTTTGATCGTTTCGTCTAATTTTTAATCATACTAACTGGCGCGGTGCGGCGAAAGTTTTGGCAGAACCCGATCAACTCGCTGATACTGAACACATTAATTTCCGGCTAACCATGTGGCACGAGGCATGCTACGCCCCGGCGGAAATGGGGTGCGCGATGGTTGCGCGGCGCCCTATTTGAGCTGTGCTCGCACCCGAGGTCACCATCCATGAAAAAAATTGAAGCCATCATCAAGCCTTTCAAACTCGACGAAGTAAAGGAAGCCCTGCAGGAAATCGGCCTGCAAGGCATTACTGTGATCGAAGCCAAGGGCTTCGGCCGCCAAAAAGGTCATACTGAACTCTACCGCGGCGCTGAGTACGTGGTGGATTTCCTGCCCAAGGTCAAAATCGAAGTGGTGTTGGCCGACGACATGCTCGATAAGGCCGTCGAAGCAATTCAGAAGGCTGCGAAAACGGGCCGCATCGGCGATGGCAAGATTTTCATATCCAGTGTCGAGGAGGCCATCCGCATCCGCACTGGAGAGCACGGCGCCGACGCTATTTAAGGTTTCAATCGCCAAGTTGACTTCACCAAATCCGACCGGACGATCACACCGCCCGCAAACGGTAGAGACGATTGTGTGTGCAAAGGGGAGTGCCCATGAAGACCGCGAATGATGTGTTAAAGCTGATCAAGGACAAGGAAGCCAAGTTCGTTGATCTTCGCTTTACCGACACCAAAGGAAAAATGCAGCACGTCACAGCAGACGTCAGCTGCGTTGATGAAGAAATGTTCAAAGACGGCTACGCCTTCGACGGCTCATCGATTGCCGGCTGGAAATCGATTGAAGCCTCAGACATGTTGTTGATGCCGGATGCCTCCTCGGCCCACATCGACCCATTTTTTGCCCAAACCACGGTGGCGATTTTCTGCGACGTGCTCGAGCCCTCGACCGGTCAGCTCTATGAGCGCGACCCGCGCGGCATCGCCAAGAAGGCCGAAGCTTATATGTTGTCGCTTGGAATCGGCGATCAGGTCTACTTCGGCCCGGAAGCAGAATTCTTCATCTTCGACGACGTGCGTTTCTCCAACGACATGTATCAAGTTGGCTTCAAGGTCGACAGCTCAGAGCTGCCAACCAACATGAATACCGAATACGAGATGGGCAATCTCGGCCATCGTCCGCGCGTCAAGGGCGGCTATTTCCCGGTGCCGCCGATCGACAGCTGCCAGGACATGCGTTCGGAGATGCTGTCGGTACTGACTGAAATGGGCGTCAAAGTCGAAAAGCATCACCACGAAGTGGCGGCCGCTCAACATGAACTCGGCGTCAAGTTCGGCCCGATGATCCAGATGGCCGACCACATGCAGATCTATAAGTACGTGGTCCATCAGGTTGCGCAGGCCTACGGCAAGACCGCAACGTTCATGCCGAAGCCAATCTTCGGCGACAACGGTTCGGGCATGCACGTGCATCAGTCGATCTGGAAGGGCGGCCAGCCGATGTTCGCCGGCAACAAGTATGCCGACCTCTCGGAAATGTGCCTGTTCTATATCGGCGGTATCCTGAAGCACGCCAAGTCGATCAACGCCTTCACCAACCCGCTGACCAACTCCTACAAGCGCTTGGTGCCGGGCTACGAAGCCCCGGTGTTGCTCGCTTACTCGGCGCGTAACCGCTCGGCCTCGTGCCGCATTCCGCACGTCTCGAACCCGAAGGCGAAGCGCATCGAAATCCGCTTCCCGGATCCGGGTGCCAACCCCTACCTCGCGTTCACGGCGATGTTGATGGCTGGCCTCGACGGCATCCAGAACAAGACCCATCCGGGCGACCCGATGGATAAGAACCTGTATGACCTGCCGGCTGCTGAACTGGCCAAGATCCCGACCGTGTGCGGCTCGCTGCGCGAAGCGCTGGCAAGCCTCGACAAGGACCGTGATTACCTCAAAGCCGGCGGCGTCATGACCGACGAAATGATCGACGCGTATATCGATCTGCGCATGGAAGAAAACATGCGTTACGAAATGACCCCGCACCCGATCGAGTACGATATGTACTACTCTGTCTAGGTTGTGCGTGGCGACTCCCCTCCGGAGAGCCGGCCGCAACGCACGTTTGCAAGACCAAATAAGGCCCGGGAGCAATCCCGGGCCTTTTTCATCTTTAATCTGTGCGTGGCGACTCCCCTCCGGGGAGCCGGCCGCCACGCACGTTTGCAAGACCAAATAAGGCCCGGGAGCAATCCCGGGCCTTTTTCATTTGTTCCGCGTTTCGTCTGAAATCAAGCGCGGGATGTGACGGAGCGGTCAGGACTCAAAGAGCAACTTTTTTAACCGATAAGTTAGCCATTTTGACAAGCGGCACATCTTAAAATAGCCGGGCTGTGCTATTATATTAAATAAGCAGCCGCGACAGTGAGTGCCACGGATATCCTCGTATTCAGAGGATCAAATTACGAAATCCAAATGGCTGCCAAAGGAAACGTCCGCGGACAACCGGTAAACGGCTGACGGCCTGCGATCTTCGCAGGCTCAAGCGTTCGTTGGCTTGCATCTTGAAAGGACAGCCATGATCAAACATCACCATTTCATCGGCCGCTTCGAGGTCACGAACCCGCCCTTGCTTGCGGATCGCGCATATTTGGAAAGCTGGATGGCAAAGCTGATCGAGGGCCAGGGCATGAATGTGCTCTCCGGCCCTCACGTCGCGTATGTCGACAAGGTGGGCAATCGTGGCCTGACCGGCGTTGCGATCATCGAAACCTCGCACGTCGCCGTGCACATCTGGGACGAATCCACTCCGGCACTGGTGCAACTCGATTTCTACACCTGCGGGCAGCTCGACCGGGATGCGATTCTGAAGGCCGTCAAGCCGTGGGGCATTGTCCGCAATTCGTTCATGGTCCTCGACCGCGAACGCGATTTCGTGACACTGGAAACGGCTTGAGTCATCACTCGTTACCGCGCAAAAAATCGCGCGCACCGTTCTTGGCGTCGTACAGCACTTCCTGTGCACCCGATGCATCGTCGGCGCGGCGGCGGACTGTTTGATAAACCCAAGTATCGCCAACTGCCATGAACGCGAACACATTCAACATCGGGTGATTGCGGCCGGCCGGATCACCCTCCAACGTCAACGACGCCATGTAGCAAACTTCCGGATCATTGCCGACGACACCGAAATAGACGACTGGGCGTTGGTCTGACAGGCTCTTGTGCGCCGACGCTGTTTTGGCTTCGAACGTCTGGGCCTCAATTTGCCAATGCCGCGTTTGCGCATCCCGGCACAACGTATCGACCGCTTCTCGCGACGTGCCGTTGGTATTGCGCTCATCATCGCTCGGCATCGTGATGGCATTTTTCTCAAACGCCACCCACTCCGGCAGCCAGGTCGTAAGGCCTGCCTTGGCAAGGTGCAGCGCATCGCACGGCACGAACAGCGCTACGAGTTGTGTCGCCTCCTGAAGGCCAGGTTTGAAGCCTGTCTTGAGACCGGCGTTTTCCGGCGCTGCTGGTTCGAAGGCGCAATGTCCCGGCGGCGCAGAAATGGTCAATGCATGGGCGTCCGCAGCTTCAGCATGAGCCAGTCCGGCCGACGTCCAAATGGCCACTGCTATCCAACTGAAAGTTTTCACAATCTTCACCCTGCTTCGAGCCCGCCCCTAGCCCCCAAACGCGGCCTTCGCCGCATCGCAAAACCGGAATGGCTATGGTAGTCCCCGTGTCACAGTTACGGTCCGAGACGGCAGGCAAGATCATATGACACTCATCCCCGACTTTACGTCGATTGCTTTGGATGGCGCTACACCGGCTGCCGCGCGCGCCAGTCCAACTGCTGGATCGGCCCCGGCAGACATGTGGATGACGCCCGAGGGCATCCCGCTAAAGCCGGTTTACACGGGCGCCGATACCGAAGGCCTCGACTTTTTGAACACCTATCCCGGCATCGCACCGTATCTGCGCGGGCCGTATCCGGCGATGTATGTCACCCAGCCGTGGACCATCCGCCAGTATGCCGGGTTCTCGACCGCGGAAGATTCAAACGCCTTTTATCGCCGCAACATCGCGGCTGGTCAAAAGGGGCTCTCGATCGCCTTCGATCTCGCCACCCATCGCGGCTACGATTCTGATCACCCACGCGTGCGCGGCGACGTCGGCATGGCTGGTGTGGCGATTGACTCGATCTACGATATGCGAACGCTGTTCGACAACATTCCGCTCCAAGAAATGACGGTCTCGATGACCATGAACGGCGCAGTGCTGCCGGTGTTAGCGTTGTTCATCGTTGCTGGCGAAGAGCAAGGCGTTCCGGCCTCGCAGCTCGCGGGCACCATTCAGAATGACATTCTGAAAGAATTCATGGTCCGCAACACCTACATTTATCCGCCCGCTCCTTCGATGCGGATCGTCTCGGATATTTTTGCCTACACATCGGCGCACATGCCGAAGTTCAATTCGATCTCGATTTCCGGCTATCACATGCAGGAAGCCGGTGCGACCGCTGACCTCGAGCTTGGCTACACGCTGTCGGATGGCATCGAGTACGTGCGTGCCGGCGTCAACGGCGGGCTAGATATCGACGCATTCGCGCCACGGCTCAGCTTCTTCTGGGCGATTGGCATGAACTACTTCATGGAGATCGCGAAACTGCGCGCGGCCCGTCTGCTGTGGTCGAAGCTTATCAAGCAAGAGTTCAATCCAAAAGACCAGCGCTCGCTGTCGTTGCGGACCCACTCACAAACCTCGGGTTGGACGCTAACGGCGCAGGACGTTTACAACAATGCCACGCGCACCTGCCTCGAAGCCATGGCGGCGACACAGGGGCATACGCAGTCGCTGCACACCAATGGCCTCGATGAAGCTATTGCCTTGCCGACCGACTTCTCGGCCCGCATAGCTCGCAATACGCAGCTGCTGTTGCAGCAAGAGAGTGGCACCACCAAGGTTATTGATCCGTGGGGCGGAAGTCACTTCATTGAACGGCTGACCTATGAACTCGCGCAAAAGGCGATGACGCATATCGACGAGATCGAAGAATTTGGCGGCATGACCAAGGCGATTGCGGCCGGCATTCCGAAAATGCGCATCGAAGAAGCCGCCGCACGCACGCAGGCGCGCATCGACACCGGTAAGCAGACCATTACCGGCATCAACAAGTTCAAGATTGTTGGTGACGCGGAGTTTCCACTCTTAAAAGTCGACAACCAATCGGTGCGCGAGCAGCAAATTGCCAAGCTCAAAAGACTTCGCGCTGAGCGTAATGAAGCCGAGACGCAAGCCGCATTGAAGGCGCTGACCGATGGCGCGCGTGGCAACGCAAACTTGCTCGATCTCGCTGTCAAAGCCGCGCGCGCCAAAGCGACCGTCGGCGAAATGTCGGATGCGATGGAAACTGTGTTTACGCGTCATCGTGCGGAAATTCGCGCCATTTCGGGCGTCTACCGGTCGGAGTCATCCATGAGCAGCGATGTCCCCAAAGTTTTGAAACTTGTGGAAGCGTTCGAGAAGAACGAGGGCCGCCGCCCGCGCATTTTGATCGCCAAGCTCGGCCAAGACGGTCACGACCGCGGCCAGAAGGTGATCGCAACCGCGTTCGCCGACCTCGGCTTCGACGTTGATATCGGGCCGTTGTTCGCCACCGCCGACGAAGCCGCCCGCCAAGCCGTCGAAAACGACGTGCATGTCATCGGCGTATCATCGCTGGCCGCCGGACACTTGACGCTGGTGCCCGAGTTGCGCGAAGCCCTGGCGAAAGAAGGCCGCGACGACATTATGATCGTCGTCGGTGGCGTCATTCCGCCGGGAGATTATGAG
>JANNFX010000147.1:0-17374 GCA_031380225.1 Hyphomicrobium sp. | reverse complement strand
GATGACCGCCAACATCGACGTTGCTAATTTAGAAACTAAGATCACCCCGCGAACAAAAGCGATCATGCCGGTTAGTCTTTATGGCCAAGCCGCTGCCATGGACGAGATCAACGCGATCGCAGCGAAACATGGCAACATCCCGGTGATCGAAGACGCTGCGCAAAGTTTTGGCGCCACCTACAAGGGCCGCAAAAGTTGCGCGTTGTCAGCCATCGGCTGCACCAGCTTTTTTCCATCAAAACCGCTCGGATGCTATGGTGACGGTGGCGCGTTGTTCACAGACGATGATGTGATCGCCCAAGCGTCCAAAGAAATTCGAGTACATGGTCAAAGCAAACGCTATGTGCACACGCGCATTGGTCTTGGTGGCCGCATGGATACGCTTCAGTGCGCCATCATACTTGCTAAGTGGCCGCGCTTTGCCTCTGAAGTCGCTGATCGCGAAAAGCTGGGCGCTCTCTACACGCGCCGGATACTTGACACAGTTCCGGGCGCTGCGATGATCTCGCCGACTGACGTTGGCAAACCACTCACTCATTTGCGAACCCTGACAACGCTTCCAGAAAACACCAGCGTTCACGCGCAATACACCGTCTTGGTTCCTGATCGCGAGGCATTGCAAGCCCGGCTCCAAACCGCAGGCATTCCAACGGCCGTCCACTACCCGGTGCCGCTGAATATCCAGCCAGCTTACGCCCACCTGTGTTGCCCCGATTGCACACCGGTCGCAAGTTGGATGGCTCGGCACGTCGTGAGTTTGCCAATGGGACCTGACCTCGGCGGCGATCTGGAGCGCGTTGTGACGTCACTTGCGACGGCACTTACGGCGTAGGCTGCGTTTGTGCGGGAGCGCTTGCAGCCGGCGCACTACGGTGCGGCGTCACAGTAACATCGTCAAACGACATCGATCCTGAGATGAACTGCTCAGACGCCGAACGGGCGTCAAACTCAAGTTTCAACGTTTGCAATGGGCACTCGCCGTCCGCCTCTGGCACAGAAAAAGCAAATGTTATCGGCGACCACTCTTTTATGGTTCCAGTGACCTGACTGCTTTCGCCGATCGGCGAATTCGGTTTGTTGTTACAGACGACGCGCCAAATCAATCCGCGCGTTGAATTGATTTTGCCCTTGTGCTGAACTGCGAAAGTGTAATCGCCCGGCGAAAGCAACAAAGTTTGCGTCACGGGCTGAAATACGGCGCGCCCTTGCGTAAACGCGACCGCCAGCACATGCCCCGGCTCGTTGTCAGCGCGCGATTCAACCGCTGTAGTAACGCCTGTCCCGGGCGGTAAATTCCAATCAAATGGCGATCCTGAAGGCTTGTTTTCAAAGGAGCCATTGAACACGGCCCCCGTCGCAGAGAGTTGCTCAGGCGGTAAAAACTGCAACCACGTGTAGTAGGCGATATCGTAAAATTTACGAGCAAACAGAAAATCGAGATACGGCTCGATTTCCTTGTTTGAAGGCGGGTGAGGCGTATCCTTCAGGTGCAGCAAAAGATCAAGTGGCGTGCGCGCATCTGAAATGCTCTTCGACGCATTGAGAAAAAACCGCCCACGCCATGGCGGATCGGTAGCCAACAGGTCTTTGACGTGCTGGTTTGATGCTTTGTCTTCAGCGGCGCGCACCAGCATCGGGCCGACGACGCGTCCCATCTCGGCGCGCGTTCTGAGCAACGTGTCAGCATGCTCCATGGCCTTCGCATAGTCATGCTTATCCAAGCTGGTCTGCATCAGCCACAAAACGGCGGGCCATTCGCGCGGCGTCAGACGGCGCGCTGCTGTCATCAAGGCCGTAGCTTTGGCGTCATCGTTGTCTCTAAGTGCAACCTGGCCGAGGGTGCTCAAAGCGCGCGCATTGAGCGGATCAATACGCAATGCAGACGTCGCCAGCGCTTTTGCGGCATCAAGCTTTTCGCGCGATACCGGATTTACCGACTTGGGAACAGCTGAAGCAGCGTCAGCAGCAATTTCCGCGATCGTAGGCAACCGGCCAGGCGGGCTCGCGGGCTGACCGGGTCCGGTGGCGGTAACATTTGAGGGTTCAGATCGGGGTTTTAAATTCCACTTTGCCAATGCAACCAGCGCAACTGGGTCGTTGGCGTTGAGACGCAGCGCTTTTTCCGGTGCATTTTGTGCGAGATACGCGGCCCCGGATTTTGTCACCACCATCCAAGCCAAAACCAACCCGGCCACCGTGACGAACGCCGCAGCAACCTTAGAAGGTCCAGGAGATTGAAGTTCAGTGGTCATGGGTGGACGCACCACATTGTTAACTGTGCTTGAGGCCGAGGAGGTACAACAACGTGCGCCGCAACCGCCCAGGTTGGCGGCCACCGAGGCTTTGCTGCATCGGAATTCGAATGAACCGCTTTGGACTGGGTTTCTTGGTTGGTGCAGCTGGCGATTTTGCCGCCGTGTTTGGCGGTCGCTTTCGCACCTGTTTTGGCCTGGCTTTGGCTTGGCGAGAGACCAGCTCGGCATCGTACTGCGCTCGCCGTTCTCGGGTCTTGAGGTCATCCCAGGCTGCTGTAACACGGCTCGTGAAAGCGTGGCGTTCGTGCGTAATACCGGCATCCGGGTGCAACCACTTGACCAGCAATGTCATATTGCGTCGAAGTTCTGCAGCCACCATGTCAGGCGAAGCGCCTAGAACCCTGTAGCTATCCGAACCCGGAGCCATCAATATTTGTTCAATGTAGAAATTCGCGGCGCCGCGCACGACCGCAGGCGGCCGCTCCGTCGCTGTTGCCGCTTCCAGCAGTATGGCCTCATGTCCTGCAGCGATCGCAATCAGATCTTGAACACCCGCCGGCAGCGGCTCATCGCGCGCCTGGCGCACACGCGATGGCAGGTGTAGCAAGTCGAGTGCGAGTTTGACGATTACAATGCTCGCCATTGGACTTATGCGCCCTCAGACCGGTTGCTGATCGCCGGCCGGGGCGCCGCGGCCTCTACGTTTTGACCGTAAGCTTGGCCGACCCCACCATAGCCGTAGCCATAACCGTATCCGTAGCCATAGCCGTAACCGGCGGCTTTTGAATCAAACTTGGTCATTACTGTGCCAATCACCGGGCTACGCGACATTTGAAGGCGCCGGAGCGCGCCGCGAACTAATCCCGTGCGGGCTTGTCCAGCACCAACGACAAAGATCGTTGCGCTGGTCGCATTCGATAGAATTGGCGCATCTGCGAGACCCATGATCGGCGGACCATCGATAAGGATGAGGTCGAACACATCGAGCCCCGTCGTCATGAGTGACTGCAACCCGGCACCTGCGAGCAGGTCGGCGGCATTCGGCGGCAGCGGCCCAGACGCCATGAACGCCAGCGTCGGAATATTTGTCTTCTGGAATGTTTGTGGCGGCGTCATACTGCCGGTCAGGTAGTTGCTAAGTCCCATCGAGTTGTCGAGGCCAAGCTTGATGTGCAGCTACGGCTTGCGCAAATCGCCATCGATCAGCAGCACCTTAAGGCCCATGGTCGCGAAATGACGGCTGATCGCAACCGACGTAATCGATTTGCCTTCTGATGGCCCTGCACTGGTCACTAACAGTGTTTTCGGCAGACCCTTTTCGGTCGAGAATTGCAGTGACGTACTGAGTGAACGGTAGGCTTCAGAGAACGCACTGCGAGGATCGGCCAATTCGACTTCGACGGTCGAGTCAGCGCCGACCTTGGGAATGATCCCGAGCGTTGTCAGTCCAGTTATCCGTTCGACTTCTTCAGCCGAGTGGATGGTGTCGTCGATGCGGTCAAGCAGGAAGGCAGAACCGACACCCAGGCCGAGCCCGAGCCCGAGCGAAATCAACAGCGCGCGCATTAAATTTGGCGAAGACGGTCCACCAGGCACTTGCGCCTTGTCAACGACAAAAACGTTGTTCGAGCCGACTCCAGCGGCAACGTCGACTTCCTTGTAGCGCTGCAACAAACCATCATAGAGCAAGCGATTGGTATCAACTTCACGCTTGAGAATGTTGTATTGAATGCTGCGCTTTTGCAGATCGAGCACGTCGGCTCGCAACGTCTCAATGCGGGCTTTGGTCTCGGCTTCTTGACTGAGAGACGATTCGTATGCCGCTTTCAGCGAACTCTTGATCGTCGTGACTTCGGTCGCAAGCTGGCGGTCAATTTCCTTGATCTTGTTGTCGATCTGAACCATCGCCGGATAGCTCGGCTTAAATGTTTCAAACTTTTCCTGATACTCGGTTACAAGCGCATTTCGTTTGGCTCGCAACCCATCGATGACGCCGTTCGTCAGCAACTGTGGCAGGTTGATCGCAGTGGCGCTTTCAACTTGTTTCCACTGTTGTTCATTCTTGATGCGCTCGGAAATCAAATTGCCAAGCGTGGCGTTAGCGGCGGCAAGGTTGTTTTCGGCAATTGAAGACTTTTCGTTAGCCGCAACGATCTGCTCTTTTTGCGCGAAGTCCAACACGACTTTCTCGGAGTCTTGCAGGCGGATCTTGAGCTGCTTGATCTGGTCTTCAAGAAACGTCTTGGCGTACGAGTTGGCTTCAAAACGCTTGTCGAGATTGGACGCAATGAACGCGTCGGCAAATGCAGCAGCAATACTCTGAGCTCGCACTGGCGATGGGTCCGAATACGATATGTCGACGATGCGCGAGCCCGGCAACGGGCGGACAGACCGGTTTTCGAGGATTATCGAGGCTGCCGCGCGTTCGCGGCCAGCTGCGCTGCCGGTGCTGGGCTCAGAAACCTTTTCCCCTCCTGACACTAATTTCATTGCCGAGCCGATCAACGATGCATTGCGTGATCTAAAGAAGGCTTGGTCTTCGCCTAGTCTCAAGATCGATGCGACGCGCTCAGCCATACTGCGGCTAAGCAGTAATTCATTTTGGGTTCTCAAGAATTCGTTGTCAGACCCTTCGACCGGAGTGACATTGCCACCCTCGACCACCTTAGCAACGTTGCGATCAATCTGCAGGCGCACCGTTGAGGAGTAGAGCGGTGTTGTTAACAGCGTCATCAAGGCGCCAACCGTCAAACACCCGGCAATAGTTCCGAGGACCAGCCATTTCCGCTTTAGGACGACGCGCCAATATTCAAGCAAGTCAATGCGGCCGTCGACAGGCAATTCCGCAGTGACTGAGTAGCCCCCGGGCGATGAATACGGGTCGCGAACAGCCGGCACGGTCCCGCTTGCCTTTACAAGCTTCCCTAAACTGGCCCGATTGTCTAAATTCTCAGCGTTCATGGATATCGCGTATCGCCAGGTGTCACTCAGCGCTGGTAGGTGCGCGAATTGTTGTCTTGGTCAATGTTCGCTATCACCCCAAGGTTTTAAAGCGCAGCAAACATGCCGACAGCCGGTATTAGCTTTAGCAGTCCATTGACGGTTTCTTTCACCGCTGACGACCCGGCAACGATCACGTCGCCCGATTGGATGACAGGATCCTGGACATTGCCCGAGCGAATTTCGCCGACGTCAAATTTTGCCGCGGTCCGCTTGCCATTCGTGGTCCGGAAAACGAGAACGTTCGAATCTGAATTAGCGTCCAAACCTTCCGCTGTGGCGAGGAACTGCAACAGTGAATTCCTGCCCTTGATCGGGTAAACTCCCGGCTTCTTAACTGCACCTTCGAGCGTTACGCGCTGACTGTTGTATTCTTTGACGAACACCGTCACTTGCGGCGATTGCAAATATTTTGCGCCAAGTTGCTTGGTTAGATCGCGCTCCAAATCTTGTGCCGTTTTGCCTGTGGCTTGAATTTCGCCAACCAAAGGTAAGTTGATCGTGCCGCTGTCAGCGACTTGGACGGTCTTCGAGAGATCAGAAACCTTGAAAACTGAAACATCTAAAACGTCTAACGGTCCGATTTTGTAGGCTGTGCTGCCGGGCGTTGCGACGGCAGTCAGCTTGTCAGCAACCTTTGACGCGTGCGCAACTTCGGGCACAGACGCAGCAACCTGGTTAAAGGACGAATTCGCACTTGCAATATCGGTCGCGGAAGTGACAGCGCCGGTCGATGTGGCGGCCAAACCTGGGGCCAGTCCGGATTGTGGAGTGTCAGTTAAAGAAGCGCCGCAGCCGGTCAGTAACAGAGCGAAAACCACTACTGCTGCCGGCAACATTGCTGCTGGCACTTGCGCGGACGGCCTCGCGGCCTGTGTCGTCTCTATACGCATTACCCACCCTTGAACTTTGTACCTGGCCGGGCATAGGAATTTGACCTGCCAGCTTATTCTCTAGCATAGCCAGCGGTCGTCTGAGAACTAAGTTCTCAGCTTCGTCAAGGCCGACACGCTTTGCCGCTGCATCGCGGCCCTTTGACAACACTGGCGGCCGCCGGGAGGTGTCATGGGCATCAGACGCCAAAATGTGGACCAAGCCTTCGTCCAGCATCCTTTCGGCCCAGTATTTCGGCTGCCCACCGAAGGCCCCGATCAAGGATCCAGCGGTAATTTGCATCCAAACCCCGGACTGGGCCAAACGTTGAATGGCAGTATAGTGTTGCTTGATCCAGGTACAACGCTCAGGATGCGTGAAAACTGGAACGAAACCAGCGACTTGGATCCCGAAAAAGCAATCGTCCAACCGCGCAGGAGCGACGTGATGTGGAAGCTCGACCAGCACGTAACGAGTATCGGCCAAGGTCAGCAAATGGCCTGACTGAATGAGACCTGCGAAGTCGCCAACGATGTGATTGTCGGCCCCGGCAACGAGTTGAAGCGGAATACCTTCCTGGTCCAGTCGAAATTGCAATTCAGCCACCGCTTGGCGGATCTGAACACCGGTGTTGTGATACAGTCCCGGTAGAATATGCGGCGTACACGCAACCACGGTCACGCCGTCTGCAACCCACGCACGCGCCATGGCCAATGACATCTCGATATTTGCCGCCCCATCATCGATGCCGGGCAAGATGTGGCTATGTAGGTCGATCACGCGAATACTCGCCAATTCAATTATTTATAGTAGACTTTTCAAGGGGATACCGCATCCCTTGTTGCTCCATTACCTGTGCAAAATAGCAACGCGCACAACAGTAATGTCAAACCTCAAATTTTGGCATTTGCCAAACAAGTTCGCACAGATCGTCCGTAGTAACCTTTTCAACACAGTGGTGCCCATTAATGCGCTTATGTTGGTCTTACATTTTGCAAGTCGCCGGACCTTATGTTAGCTCGACTAGATAGGATTTCTATTCTGTATGGTGGAGTTTGTCATGCGTGCTGTTCTCCGATTGGTAGCGTTGTCTTGTATTGCACTGGCAGCGACCCCTGCTTTCGCCGCGACCGTCACGGTCTCAACCGGCACTGTTTCCGTAAACTCAGGTAGTGGCTGGTCTCAGGTTGTTCTCGCGTCACCCGCGAACCCTGGCGACAAGGTCATGGCTGCCAAAGATAGCGCTGGCGAGATCGTCTACGATGACGGTTGCTTCGAACGGGTTAAGCCGGGTCAAGTTAAGACCGTCAAAGCGACGTCGCCTTGCAAGGGAGTTGCACCGGGAGGCTTGGCTGGGTTGGACCTGGGCGTGATCGCTGGAGTTGCCGCTGCGGGCGGGATTATTGCAATCGTTGCATCTGGCGATAACAACGACGACGCACCTGCGAGCCCGTAAGTAGGGCTGATTTAAAATCACAAGGGTGGGCCCAGTCGCCCACCTTTTTTTTTGACATAGTTCTTGGATTTATCGGGCTTCTGCTCCAATGCAGCAGTGCCTATCAACGGGAACGACTGCCAGTGGTTCAATTGCGATCGCGGTCAACACTCTTTGGCATGTCCGCGCTTGTCGTGTTGGCTAGTCTTGTGCTCGGCGGCGGGTCACGACAAGGATTTGCTGGCGACGCCGCATTGCAATTGATCGCAATTCCACTCTTGATTGCGGTTTTCTACCGTTGGCTGACCGATCCCCGCGAAAAAAAACAATCTGGCAGCGGCCCGTTCGTCGCTGCGGCACTCATCTGCGGTTTGCCGTTACTCCAACTGGTTCCGCTGCCACCTGACATTTGGACAAAGCTTCCTGGCCGCGCGGTGATTGTTGAAAATTTCGGTCTAACCGGCCAGCCGCTGCCATGGCTTCCGCTGAGCGTTTCACCAAGCACAACTTGGCTGAGTGTGCTGTCCCTGTTGCCGCCTATTGCATTGTTTCTCGGTGTTTCGCGGATCCCCCTCGAACGCCGGCGCGCACTGAGCCTGCTCTTTCTCGCGGGTGGTGTGGTCTCTGTCTTCCTGGGCCTGCTTCAAGTGGCACAAGGTCCCGCCAGCGCACTCCGGTTTTACGCCGTCACGAACCCATCGGAACCAGTCGGCTTCTTTGCCAACCGCAATCATTTCGCGGCGCTGCTATATTCATTGATCGTCATTGCCTTTGTGTGGGCTGCCAAGTTGTTGGCCGATTCTGGAATCCGCAAAGCAGCACCAATGATACAGGCTGCAATGGCGCTTTTAGCGATCACTGTCTTTCTCGCTGGCGAATTGATGGCGCGGTCTCGCATGGGCCTTGGATTGACGATCTTAGCTTTGCTGTTTTGCTGGCCATTGGCTAGAGGATTTCGCAACCAGGGAGCTGATCCGCCTCAGAAGGCAACGGCAATTAAACTGCTTTTGGCAGCTGGAGTTGTTGGCGTTTTGCTATTGACGCAGTTCTTACTCTACCGGGTTGCAGAGCGCTTCGCATTCGACCCACTTGCCGACCAGCGCGTGCAATTCGCGCGCAACACCTGGGCAGCCGCCAAATCCTTTATGCCGTTTGGCTCGGGAACTGGCACCTTTGTCCAGGCCTATGGCCTGTTCGATAAGCCCGAGGATTTGCTGGCAAATTCGTTCGCCAACCGGGCCCATAACGACGCCCTGGAATTGCTGCTAGAAAGCGGTGCTGCTGGCTTAGCTCTGGCAATTCTGTTTGGCTTTTGGTTTTTGAGACGTAGCATCGCTGTTTGGAGATCTCCGTCGAAGCTTGGGTACGTTGAGCCAATTGATGCTGGTCTCGCACGAGCCGGCTCCGTCGTCATTACCCTGTTGCTCCTGCATTCCATGGCCGACTACCCATTACGCACCGCCGCTATGATGGCTGTCTTTTCGTTCGCAGCCGGCTTACTCGTGCCCGCGCCGACAGGCAGACAGCGGCACGGGACCGAACAAGATCTAGAAACAAGCACTTATGAAGCCAGATCAGATGCTCCAACGCCTGGCTCAGCTCCCGGCGCGCTGGTGGTAGGTCCTGCACAGCCGCAAAGCGGTGCCACTCAGGTAGAAAGGTGGGGTGAAGACGTTCCATGGCCGGACTCATGGTCTAAGCAACCAGGTCAAAACGCGCCTGAAAAGAAAGAATAGCGTTGATACCGTTGCGTTGCGGCCATGTTTACCGGTGATTAGACGTCATCAGACAGTAGCAATGCCCTAAATTCCCGATTAAAGTGCTGGTGTGAGTTTACCGAAGTCGGCTGCAATGTAATGTGTCGGTGTGACAGTGCGTAGATTTGGATTGTTGATTACAGATTTGGTTTTGGTCGCAGCGGCTACCGTGCTGGCGCTTGTGCTGCGTGAAAACTTCGAATTGCCAATCGATCATTTGGTGGAAATCAGCCCCTACATTGGCTTTACGGTCTTGATGGCCGCAGTAGCCTTGCCGCTTGTTGGTGCCAGCCAATCTGTCTGGCGGTTTTCGTCGATGAACGACTACCTAAGACTTGGCACAGCCACACTCATCACAGTGGTCGGTGCCGTCATGTTGGGCTTCAGCCAGAACCGCCTCGAAGGCGTGGCTCGATCATTGCCGATCCTGCAAAGCATGTTGATCATGTTCATGTTGGTTGGCGTACGAGTTGCGATGCGCTTGCGCTATAACGCGCGCGGAGCACAAGTCACTGACGGGGTAACACCATCTGCAATTATATCCCCAGCAACTGAAACCGTTCTTGTCGTTGGCATGACACGGTTGACTGAATTGTACGTGCGTTCGATCGCCGAGTTTGCGCCAAGCCGTATCCGCGTTGCCGGATTACTTGGGCGGCACGAACGCCATACCGGCCGTGTCGTCATGCAGCACAAAGTTCTGGGCACTCCCGAACAAGCCGCAGAAGCACTGCGCGAACTTGAAGTTCATGGCGTTAAAGTCGACACCATCGTTATTGCAACGGCCTTTGATAAATTATCATCTAAAGCGCAACGCATCTTGCTTGACATCGAAAAGTCGACAGATATCAAGCTCCTGATGTTGCCGGACAGTTTGGGACTAAGTAGTCCGAAACCACAAGTGTCATCCACTGACGGACAAAGTGGGGACAGCACGACTGAGCGCGATCAACCCGGGTTCTCGCTCGACAACACCCACCCATCGATCGCGACCCGGCAATCATTTTGGCAGTTGAAACGGGTGTTTGATTTGACTGCATCATTAGTGATGCTGGTCGTACTCGCACCGGTCATTGCCGCAGTTGCTGTCTTGGTAGCGATCGACGTTGGCCTGCCTGTCACGTTCTGGCAGCAGCGCCCCGGACTTGGCGGGCATCCCTTTAACTTGTACAAATTCCGCTCGATGGCAGCCGCTCATGACGCCAATGGCCGGCGCGTTAATGATGATGACCGCGTCTCCAAATTCGGTTGGTTTCTGAGGCGGACGCGGCTCGATGAATTGCCGCAACTTTACAACATCCTTGTCGGCGAAATGTCGTTCGTTGGTCCGCGGCCACTGCTGCCGGTTGATCAAGCACCAGAATTTGCTGCACGGCTTCTGGTCAGGCCGGGTTTGACGGGCTGGGCGCAAGTGACTGGTGGCCGTGAAATTTCGCCGGTCGACAAGGCAGCACTCGACATTTGGTACGTCAAGAATGCCTCGCTATTTGGAGATCTTGGCATTCTCAGAAAAACGTTTTCGACCGTGGTTTTTGGAGAAACGGTTAACACAGATGATATCGGCCGCGCATGGGATGATTTGCAGGCCGCCGGCGTGTGTCAGACCCGCCCTGGCAAGATTTGACGTTTAGTATTGTAGACCCCCAAAACTCGATCTGTTAGATTTCAAATATTGTGAACTTGGTGTGTAGGAGTTGCGCGAATTTTGCTCGGGGTTTTCACCCAGAGTGCGGTAGCTATCGCACTTTGACTGTGAAGACTGCGGCGTGACCGCTTCGCGCCGTTTTTTAATCACCGGCGGTGCTGGCTTCATCGGCTCTGCGGTTTGCAGACGTTTGGCTAACGCTGGCCACTACGTCGCCAATGCTGACAAGCTAACGTACGCCGGCAACTTGGCATCACTCCGCGAAATCGAACACCATCCAAATTACGAGTTCTGCCGTGCCGACGTGTGCGATGAGCGCGAGATGCTGGCAATCTTGACTGGCAAGGACATCGACACGGTCATGCACCTGGCGGCCGAAAGCCATGTTGACCGCTCGATAGACGGACCGTCGGCTTTCGTCGAAACCAATGTCGTTGGCACGTTCCGGATGTTGAACGCAGCGTTGGCACGCTACAAAGCTCTCGAACCGCGCCGGCAAGCTGCTTTCCGGTTTCATCACATCTCGACTGACGAAGTATTTGGCGATCTCGACATCGAAGGCGGAAATTTCAAAGAAGATACGCCCTATGCTCCTTCGTCTCCATATTCAGCATCGAAAGCCTCGTCAGACCATTTCGTTCGAGCCTGGCATAAAACGTACGGCCTGCCGGTCGTGCTCTCTAACTGCTCCAACAACTACGGACCTTATCATTTTCCGGAAAAGCTCATTCCGCTGGTCATTCTCAACGCCCTCGATGAAAGACCGCTTCCAGTGTACGGCACCGGGGCCAACATCCGCGACTGGCTTTACGTCGAAGACCACGCCGAAGCCTTGGAAGCGGTTGTGACCGCCGGGCGCCTTGGCGAAAGCTACAACATTGGCGGCCGGGCGGAGCATTCTAACTTGGCGGTCGTGCAATCCATTTGCTCAATCCTCAATGAAAAACGGCCCCGAAAGAACGGACAATGCTATTCGAGCCTGATCACCTTTGTCACCGACCGGCCCGGACACGACCGCCGTTATGCAATCGATCCTGCTAAAGCTGAGCGTGAACTCGGCTGGCGCCCCAGGGAGAACTTCGCAACCGGATTGGAAAAAACTATCGAATGGTATCTATCCAATGCCTGGTGGTGGAAACCAATTCGGGAACGCCACGATAGTGGCGCGCGCTTGGGCTCGGTGAAATGACAGTAGCGACAACAATTTTGGTCACTGGCAAGCATGGCCAACTCGCACGGGCGATGGCTGAGCGTGCGGCTTTGTCCAGCGAACTCAGTGTTGTTTGCCTCGGCCGGCCGGAACTCGATCTCGAAACACATGGCACAATTGGCGCGGCTATTCGCAAAATTGCACCTGATATTGTCGTCAATGCCGCTGCCTTTACTGCGGTCGACCTCGCCGAAGATCAACCCGATGCCGCGCATGCCATCAATGCTGCAGCAGCTGGCTACATTGCCGCTGCAGCCCGCGCGATTGGCGCGCCCATCATTCAAATCTCGACGGATTATATCTACGACGGCAGCAAAACTTCGAGTTACGTTGAAGCTGATCGCGCCAATCCGCAAAGCGTTTATGGCCGCACAAAGCTTGAAGGCGAAAAGCGAGTTCAGGCGGAAAATCCTGATCACGTCGTTTTACGCACAGCCTGGGTCTATAGTCCGTTCGGCAAAAATTTTATCAAGACGATGCTCGAATTGGCTCGTACACGCGACACACTGAATGTCGTTGGCGATCAGTATGGCAATCCAACTTCGGCTATAGACCTTGCCGATGCAGTGTTGGAGATCATAAAGCGCTGGCAGTCAGCGCCGGCAACAGGCCTTGGTCAGATCTATCATTGTGCAGGAAGCGGCGAGACCAACTGGTGCAATCTCGCCCGGCACACATTTGAAACAAGCCGAAGGCAAGGCGGACCCTATGCCGAAGTTTCGCCGATACTGGCACGGGATTGGCCAGCTAAGGCCGCGCGCCCAATAAATTCGCGGCTCGACTGCACGGCGTTCGCAACTGACTTTGGCTGGCGCGCTCCGGAGTGGCAAAGGTCCGTAGATCTTGTTGTTAGCCGGTTGCTTTCGGCAAAGACTGAGGCAACAGCGTGAGCAAAGCGGCCTCAGGGCAGCGTCAAGTTCTGATAGTTGCTACCGTTGGCAATCGAGCCCGTTACGCAGACTTATGCGCATCGATTGAATTCTTCAGGATCACAGCAGAATGAAAATCCTTGTTACCGGAGCTGCAGGGTTTATTGGCTTCCACACTGCGAAGCGTTTGCTCGAACGCGGCGACGATGTCGTCGGCTTCGATGTTGTCAATGACTACTACGATCCGGCAATCAAAGAAGCACGCCTCAAGCTTCTTGAGGAAGTTGAAAAATCAGGCGCCGGCAGCTTCCAGTTCGTCCGCGCAAATCTGGCCAATCTCGCCGTGGTTCAACGCTGCTTCGCAGATCATGCTTTTGATCGCGTCATCCATCTCGCCGCTCAGGCCGGCGTCAGGTATTCGCTCGAGAATCCTCATGCTTATGTCGAATCCAATATCATCGCCTTTACGAACATTCTCGAAGCTTGCCGTTACGCGAAAACACCTCATCTGACGTACGCAAGCACCTCGAGCGTTTATGGCGCCAACACCTCGATGCCGTTCTCAGAGCATAATGGCGTTAATCATCCATTGCAGTTTTATGCCGCAACCAAGCGGGCAAACGAATTGATGGCGCATTCGTATAGTCATCTTTTCCGGTTACCGACGACGGGCCTCAGATTCTTCACGGTCTATGGACCGTGGGGCCGCCCCGATATGGCGTTGTTCTTATTTACGAAGAATATTTTGGCGGGTGAGCCAATCAAGGTCTTCAATCACGGCAACCATACCCGCGACTTCACATTTGTATCGGACATTGCCGAGGGCGTGATCCGGGCTAGCGATCAAATCGCGACGCCTGATCCAGCATGGAACAGCGACACGCCAGATCCGCGCTCATCGAATGCGCCTTACCGCATTTTCAACATCGGCAACAATTCGCCGGTCAAGCTGTCAGAATACATCGAAGCTGCCGAAGCCGCCGTCGGCAAGAAGGCCATCAAGGAAATGCTGCCACTGCAGCCCGGCGACGTCCCGGACACCTACGCCGACGTCTCGGAATTGGTGCGCGCCGTCAACTACAAACCGGCCACGCCAGTTCGCGACGGCGTCAAAGCATTCGTCGACTGGTATCGTGGATACTATGGCGTTTAAACGCGCTCTTGTCCCAACGTTTCAAGACCATGCCTGACGGAAGCATGATCGCGGGACTTCGGCGTCTGGTCTCAGGGCAGCGGGACACGACTGCAAGTCAGCTTATCGGTGGTGGACTGACTTCGCTCGTGCTGGCGACAGCGGGATTGGCACTCGGGCTGATTTCGAACCTGCTCCTTACTCGCATGCTGGGAATCGAAATCTATGGCAGCTACGCAATTGCCATCGCCTGGGTCATGATCCTCGTCGTCTTGGTGAAGCTCGGCTTGGATACGTCGATCCTCAAGTTCGGGGCTATCTATATTCAAGACAAAAAGCCCGGCAGTATCCGGGCAATGGCGGACTACTGCACGCGGCAAGTGCTGACGAGTGGCAGTATTCTAGCGGTCATCATTTTAGGGCTTCGCGCTTTGATCCCCGAAGTCTTTGCGGGATTATCATGGGCCGCCCTCGCGCTTTCAATCTTTCTGGCCGTAACACTAGGTTGCCTTTCGCTCTCAGCTGCATTTGCTCTCGCCGATCAGCGCGTTTTTCAAGCCCGCATCCATGATCAAGTGATCCGTCAGGCATTACTGATTGCCTCGGTGCTCGTCGTTGCAGCACTTGGATGGCCATTGTCACTTGAGGCAGCACTGATGTTGACAACGGCCAGTGCACTTGCCGCACTCGGCCTTTTACTCATGAATACGCGCGATCTCTATGCGGCTGTACCCGCTACGGACGTCAGCGCCACTGATCGCCGCGAATGGGTTGTCATCGGACGGACGCTCGTGCTTGTCGCCTGCCTTCAACAGATCATTCAGCAAAGCAGTGTGATTTTGCTGGGCTGGTTTTCAACTCACGCTGCGGCAGGGCAATTTGCGGTTGCGTCGCGACTGGCAGCGCTGGTTTCATTCGGCTTGGCATGTGTCAACATCGCCAGCGGCCCCATGATCGCTAAGCTCTACAGGCAAGGCGACCGCGAGGAATTGCGGAAACTTGCTTACGTCTCGGCTCGCGCGGCCTTAGCATTGGCAGTCGCCTCAGCCACTGTGCTGGCCTTTTTTGGAAAGCAGATACTGTCGCTATTTGGCGCGGACTTTGTTACCGCCTACCCAGTCTTGATGATTCTCGTTGTTGGAAGTCTCGTCAACGCTGCGACCGGCTCTGTTGGATATTTCTTATCGATGACTGGCCAGGAGCGCGTGCAGTTGTGGAGTGTCGTTGCTGGCCTTGCCGTCAATGTGGCGTTGTCGGTGGCGTTAATGCCGGCATACGGACCGCTCGGCGGCGCCATTGCGGCGTCGGCGGGTGTGATCGTTTGGAACACGATCCAGTATGCGGCTGTGCGCAACAGGCTCGGTGTTGATACCTCCGCACTTGGGCGGCCACTCAAATCTGCGACGCATTCGAGCTAGATCAGCGTGGCGATCAAGCGTCCTAATACGTTCATTGTCGGCGCGCCAAAGTGCGGAACAACGGCTTGGGTTTCGTATCTAGCAACGCATCCGGATATCTTCTTCACACTAGAAAAGGAGCCGCATTATTTTAGTGACGATTTTCCAGGTTTCAGGTGGCGCACAAACAAGCATGACTATGAGGCGCTGTTTGCGCATGCGGGTTCAGCGGCCGTGATCGGCGAAGCCTCGGTTCAGTACCTCTATTCGAAGAGTGCGGCGAAGAATATTCACGCCTACAATCCTAACGCACGCATTCTCATATTCCTCCGCCAGCAACGTACGTTCCTGCCGTCGTATCACAACCAGCTGGTGTTCAACTGCGACGAGACCATTGGCGATTTCGGCGTGGCGTGGCGCGCGGCACGCGAGGGCGCGCGGACATCGTTTCCAGACAGCTGCCGCGAGGCAAAATTTCTCGACTACCCCGCCGTTGGCCGGTTTTCAGAGCAACTCCGCCGCTATTTCGATCTGTTCCCACGCGAGCAGATCAAAGTCATCCGGTTTGAGGATTGGACGAGGGAACCGCGCGAGACTTACGTCGAATTGATGACATTTCTCGGCGTCCAAGACGACGGCCGAACTGAATTTGGGAAAGTTCACCCGGCTCGCGTGCATCGCTCAGCAACATTAGCTCGCTTTGTCCAGCGTCCGCCGGCGTGGGTGTTCGGTGCGTCAAAGGTTATCAAACGCGTCTTACGAAAAGATCAATTACAAGTTGCTGCTAAAATTAGAGCGATGAATTCGCAAGAGGGCTCCGGCGGCGCAATCGATGCGGCACTGGCTGTTGAAATCGATGAATTTTACTGCGCTGATAATCAAGCCGTCAAAGAAATTATTGGCCATGACAGCTAACTCAGACTCTGGCCGGTCTTGGGTACGTGCCGCATACAAGGCGCTGCCGTTCAAACAACCGTTGTTGACGGCCGTGCGAGCTGCAATACGTCCGCCAGAGAGTATCTACCGCCATTTGCACTTCACTGGCGTGGTGACCATCCCCATTGATTCCTCACACAGCTTCAAGATCCGCAATTTCGGCTATCAGGTTGAGAATGATTTGTTCTGGGCCGGCTACGGTAATGGCTTCGAAGGGACGTCTTTGCGGCTATGGGCACGGTTGGCCCGAAGTGCGAACGTGATCCTGGATATCGGCGCCAATACTGGAATTTATGCTTTAGCGGCAAATGCCATCAATCCAGCCGCATGCGTGTATGCGTTTGAGCCGATCGCACGCATAGCTGAACGACTGGCAGACAACATCAAACTCAACAGCTATGAGACTGAAGTAGTCATCGCAGGCGCATCGGCAGAAACCGGCACGTCAATCATCTATGAGCCTGACACTGAACACGCGTACTCCGCGTCGCTTAACCCCGACATGCTGGGAGGTACGGCGGGACTATTGAAAACACAAATCGCGGTCACCCGGATTGATGACTTTTCCAGATCCCGTGCTTTGGCACGCATTGATCTCGTAAAGATCGACGCTGAAAAATATGAAATCGAGGTTTTGACCGGTTTCGGTGACCTCATCGCCCGCGATCGCCCCGCGATGCTCATCGAAATTCTCGATCGTACTATGGGGTTGCAAGTAGCAAAGTTTTTCGATGGGCTGAGCTATCAATTTTATGAGATCGAAGAAGGGCACGGTCTAAAGCTCACCCAGACCCTCGGCGCCAGTGCCGGAAATCATCTGCTCTGCCCCTCAGAATTTTTAGCGCTGAACAGCCTGGGTGCCGGG
>JANNFX010000070.1:0-33080 GCA_031380225.1 Hyphomicrobium sp. | reverse complement strand
GGCACCGGCGACTTTACCGGCAGCGGCAACGACCTCGATAATATCGTATCAGGCGGCGGCTGGGACGACATGCTTTACGGCGGTGCTGGCAATGACACCCTCGACGGCGGATGCGGCGACGATACGCTCGACGGCGGCGATGGCGATGATTTTGTCTCCGGTGGGCAAGGCTCCGACTTCGTCATGTTTACCCGAGGCAGTGATACGCTGGTCCTGAGGCCGGGCTTCGGCAACGATGTTGTTATGGGCTTTGATACAAGCTCAAGTGGCCCCGGTGGCCATGACCGCCTCGACGTGTCGGCTTATGGATTCAATGCGGATTCACTCGGCGTCGACATCCTGCTCATTTACGATGGCGAGGCGACAACAATTACGATTGGAGCAGATAGCGTTAAATTGCTCCTCGTCGACATTAAGACTCTAGACCGGAACGACTTTATCTTCTCTTGATGGGAGGGATCACTAAGCTGGCACGCGACTTGAACGCTTCACGTCAACTTGAAAGTGTCACGTCAATACAAATAGCTAAAATTTGAACTAACCAAGCCGGACTTTATAGTAAAAAAAGCTAATTCACCAAGTGTAGGGGTAGCGTATAGTGGCTCGCAAAAAACCTTCAGTAGTTTGGGCGGCGTTTGGATCTCTCAGAGCTGTTACGGTGTCAATGACCGTGATTTCAGGTACGGCGAACCTGCTGGCGCTGACCGGCTCTTTCTACATGCTGCAGGTTTATGACCGGGTGCTTTCGAGTAAAAGCATTCCGACGCTTGTGGCCCTGTCGGTGCTGGCGCTTGGTCTCTACATGTTCCAGGGTGCGCTTGAGATTGTTCGATCTCAGATTTTAGTGCGGCTCGGCGGCAGGCTCGACGACGGTTTGGTTGAACAAGCTCACAGTGCATCCCTCAAACTGTCGTTGCTGGGGCGCAAAGGTACCGACGCGCAGCAGCCGCTTCGCGATGTCGAAACGATCCGCGGCTTCTTATCGGGGCAAGGACCGCTCGCGATTATCGACATGCCTTGGATGCCAATGTTTCTGGTATTCATTTTCCTCCTGCATCCAGTCCTGGGCTGGATCACGACGGGCGGCGCGCTCGTTCTGATCTGCTTAACACTCTTGACCGAATACAAGGCCAAGGAACCAAGCCTCGCATTGGTGCAGTCTGCATCCCGCAGGCAGACCTTGCTCGAAGCCACGACGCGCAACGCTGAGGTTTTGCGCGCCATGGGCTTTGGCCATCGGGCCATGAAGCGCTTCACGGCTGCCAACTCCGAACATCTAGCTAAGCAGCAATCGCTGTCTGATTTGACCACCGGTTTTTCGTCAGCGTCTCGTGTCATCCGCATGATATTGCAGTCGGCATTGCTGGGCGTGGGCGCATATCTCACCATCAAAGGCGAAATGTCAGCGGGCTCGATCATCGCCAGTTCGATTGCCTCGTCTCGTTGCTATGCTCCGATTGAATTGGCGATTGCAAATTGGAAGGGTTTTATTGCTGCTCGGCAAAGTGCTGCGCGGCTTGAAGCGGCGCTAGACGGCCTGGCGAAAGACGGAGATCCGCTCGAACTTCCTGCTCCGGCGGCAAAGCTTACCGTTGACGGGATTGCAGTTGCAGTGCCAGGGACCCAGCGCGCAGTCGTGCAATCGGTAACTTTTGAACTCAATGCCGGCGAGGCGTTGGCTGTGATTGGCCAAAGCGCTGCGGGCAAATCTTCACTCGCTCGTGCACTTGTCGGCGTGTGGGACGTTGGGCGCGGTTCGATCCGGCTCGACGGCGCAACCCTTGACAGTTGGTCCAACGAACAGCTTGGCCAGCACATCGGATATCTGCCACAAGATGTTGAATTGTTCGACGGTACAATCACTGAGAACATTTCGCGCTTTGACGAAGCGCCCAACAGCATGGCTGTGATCACAGCCGCGCGGGATGCAGGTGTGCATGAACTCATACTGCGGCTGCCAGACGGCTATGAGACCAAACTCGGCGAACGCGGCCAAGCCCTGTCGGCTGGGCAGCGGCAGCGCATTGCCTTGGCTCGCGCGCTGTACGGCAATCCGTTCCTGGTGGTTCTTGACGAACCGAACTCAAATCTCGACTCCGACGGCGAAGAAGCGCTGGCTCAAGCCATCAAGAGTATTCGTGACCGCAAGGGCATTGCGATCGTCATTGCCCATCGGCCTGGAATTCTTGCCTCCGTCGACAAGGTCGCTGTCATGGGCAATGGCCAGCTGACCGCGTTCGGACCGCGCGACGAGGTGCTGAAAAAGGCTGTTCGCCAGCCGCCTACCGCCGTCACAGCGTTACAGCCGCGCGCTCCACAACAACAGCAGCAACAGAAGCCAGCCTGACCATAAAACCACGACCCGCCGTTCAAATTTCCAGAGTAAACATTAAGAATGCCTCGAGTTACTGGAGTAGCCAAATGTCTACGGGATCTCTCGATACCAACACACCAAAGACCTCGGCCAACACCGGCAGCGTCAACAGGCGCCTCACCATCGGCTTGGGAATGGTGGCGGCACTGGCCGCTGCGGTTGGCGGCTGGGCGGCCAATGCCTCACTTTCTGGCGCCGTCATTGCTGCCGGGCAGGTCGTGGTCGAAAGCAGCGTCAAGAAAGTGCAGCATCCAACGGGCGGCGTGGTCGGCGAAATTCTGGTCAAGTCCGGTGATCGTGTTGTTGCCGGTGATCTGTTGTTGCGCCTCGACGATACACAGACAAAGGCCAACCTTGGAATCATTACGACGCAGCTCATCGACCTAATGGCGCGCAACGCACGCTTGGCAGCCGAACGCGATGGTACTGACGCCATTATTTTCCCGGCAGGCTTCGAGCAGACCGGCCCAGATGCCGTGCGCGTCGCCCAAGGCGAGCGGCGATTATTCACATTCAAACAAAAGTCTGCAGATGGCCGCCGGGCCCAACTCAGGTCTCGCATCGGGCAATATCGCAATGAGATCGAAGGCCTCACAAAGCAGATGAAGGCCAAGGCTAAAGAGTTGAAGCTCGTGAGTGTCGAACTTGAAAAGCTTGAGATGCTCTACGAGCGCAAGCTTACTCCGCAGACTCGCGTGCTCGCGATGCAGCGCGAGGGCACCCGCATCGAAGGTGAGCACGGCGCGTTGATTTCGCAAATTGCCCGCACCGAAGGGCAAATTAGTGAAACTGAACTGCAGATTCTCGAAATTGATGAAACCCGCGTTACCGATGCTCAGAAGGAATTTCGCGAAGGTGAAGCCCGCATTTCTGAACTCTTGGAGCGCAAAATCGCCGCCGACGATCAGTTGAAGCGCGTTGAAATGCGTGCACCGCACTCTGGCGTCATCCATGAACTTGCCATGCATACGGTTGGCGGCGTTGTCGCACCGGGTGATACTGTCATGTCTATCGTCCCGGTAGATGACCAAAGTACGATTGAGGTGAGGCTCCAGCCAACCGACATCGATCAGGTCTCAGTTGGGCAGGCCGCTGTGCTTCGTTTCCCAGCTTTCAACCAGCGGTCGACGCCGGAACTCAACGGCAAGATTTCCGGACTCGCCTCCGAGGTCAGCAAGGATCAGCAGACCGGGATCAGCTACTACACAGCGCGCATCAGTTTGGCCGACGACGAACTGGCGAAACTGGGCTCGAAGCACTTGGTCGCTGGAATGCCGGTCGAATCCTACATCCAGACCGGTGACCGGACCGCCCTCTCCTATTTGACCAAACCGTTCGTCGATCAAGCGGCAAAGGCGTTCAAAGAGGAGTGAGGACTGACTCCGGTCCTTACGCCTATGCGATTACATCCAGTTTTGTGATCTCGTCAGGCTTCAAGCCAGTTTCTGACGCTAGCGGACAGTTGGCAGCGATGCCACGTTGTCGAGTTCCCACACCCTGACTTCGAGACATACCGGGACGTTTCTGGATATTTGTCCAGCCGACTCCCTGGTCTCGGTCAGCGCTTGTTTATTGTCATTAAAAACTTTTGACTTAAATGAACAATGGAGGCAGATTAATTTTGGTCCTCTCTGGGACAATCTGATCCTCCGCCAGGCTGAAACCTCTGACTGGCTGGCGGTACCCAATGATCCGCGTCGTCTGCGACGGCAGTGAACATCTTACGCGCAAGGGAGACAGACTTACATGGCTATGTCTTGGCGATATTCGGCACTTTCAGACCGTCACCGGCTCCTCGGATCCAATCTCGAAGATTGGAGCGGTATGGGGACGACGTGGAGCTATGGTAGCGAACTGGCAGACGGCCATGAAGCGATCCGGACCAAGGCTGGATTGATGGATGTCTCGGGCTTGAAGAAGCTCCACGTCAGCGGCCCGCACGCGTCCGCCATTGTCAACATCGCCACCACACGCGATGTCACCAAGATTTATCCCGGCAAGTCGGCCTATGCCTGCATGTTGAATGATCAAGGCAAGTTCGTTGACGACTGCATTCTGTACCGTACCGGCCCGAACGCCTGGATGTTCGTCCACGGCTCAGGCGCTGGCCATGAGCAACTGACCCAATATGCTATTGGCCGCAACGTCTCGGTCCAATTCGATGACGATTTGCATGACCTGTCACTTCAGGGTCCGCTGGCAGTCGAGTATCTGTCAAAGCATGTGCCAGGCATACGCGATCTCAAGTATTTCCATCACATGCAGACGACGTTGTTCGGCGCGCCAGTGATGATCTCGCGCACTGGATACACCGGCGAACGTGGCTACGAGATTTTCTGCAAGTATGAACACGCGCCGTTGATTTGGGACACGATCCTCTCTGAAGGCAAATCGATGGGCATCATCCCTTGCGCCTTCACTGTGTTGGATTGGCTGCGCGTCGAAAGTTGCCTGCTGTTTTATCCGTTTGACAATTCGCAGATGTATCCATTTGCCAACGAGGCGCCCGGCGATACGCTGTGGGAACTCGGGCTCGATTTCACGGTTTCGCCTGGCAAGCAGGGCTTCCGCGGCGCCGAAGAGCATTATCGCCTAAAGGGCAAAGAGCGGTTCAAGATCTTCGGTTTGTTGATCGACGGCAAAGCTGTTCCTGATGGCGGCGATGAGGTCTACCAAAACGGCCAGAAAGTTGGTTTGGTAACTTGCGCAATGCATTCACGGCTGACCAATCGCACGATGGCGATCGCGCGTCTCAGCGTTGAAGCGGCCATTCAAGGCACTAAACTTGAGGTGCGGGGCAAGAACATGCAAGCTGGCGCCATCGCTCATACTTTGACGTTCGACGATCCGAAGAAGCTCAAGCGCACGGCCGTTGGATGAGTAGACCGGGTACATGACCGGATCGCCCTAGCGAGCCGGATCGTGTCCCCAGTCCAATGTACAAATTCCGTACTTCAGGGGACAGGATCCCTAATTCAAGTGGAGTGTATTCGGGTCATGTCCCCATTTCCCTTCACATCCTCACCCGCGCCTTTTCGGGGTCATAGAACGGGAAGCGGACAACGCTGGCTTTGAGCCGCTTTTGATGGCCATCGAGTTTTCCAATCTCGACATCCGCGCCGATCGCGGCGTGAACGGCGTCGACCCTCGCCAACGCGAATGACTTCTTCAACAACGGAGACTTCATGGCGCTGGTGACGATGCCGACTTGCGCGCGGCCGATATATACCGGATCGCCATGGCTGGCTTTTTCGTTGCCAGCGAGTTCAAGGCCAACAAGCTTGCGTAGCGGATTTGCGCGCCGCTTTTCGATTGCGGCCTTGCCGATGTAGCCGGCTTCCTTTTTGGACGGAATGGTGAAGCCGATGCCAGCTTCGAATGGATCGGTGGTTGAATCAAAGTCAAATCCACCAAAGACGAGCCCGGCTTCAATCCGGACCATATCGAGGGCTTCAAAACCTAATGGAGCGATACCGTGCGGCTCGCCGGCCGCCATGATCGCATCCCAGACTTTCGGCGCTTCAGCCGGGTGACAAAACACTTCGTAGCCAAGTTCGCCGGTATAGCCTGTTCGGGACAGCACAATCGGTATGCCGTTGTAGCCGCCGATGCGCCCAACCGTGAAGCGGAACAGACCTAACTCATCGATCGACGCGCGCCCGGGCGCGGTCCAAACAATCTCTCGCAGAATGTCGCGAGATTTCGGACCTTGAACGGCCACGTTATGGATTTGATCCGACGCGCTCTTGAGCAGCACCTTAGCGCTGGACATCGCGGCCTGTTCCTTGAACCACAACACGCTGGCGTCGTCGCCACCGATCCAGCGGAAATTGGTATCCGACATCCGGAACAGCGTGCCGTCATCCAACATGCCGCCGTGCTCGTAACACACCGGCGTATAGAAAATTTGTCCAACTGCGAGTTTGCTGACGTCGCGCGGAATGAGACCTTGCAGAAAACTTTCCGCATCTGGACCAACGATCTCAAGCTTTCTGAGCGGCGACAGATCCATGATCACGGCGCGCTCGCGACAGGCCAGATACTCGTCAATCGGCCCGTTCTTTGCGAAGCAATTCGGCATCCAAAAACCGCGATACTCTCCAAACGTGCGCGTCAATTGCGAGGTGCGCGGGTGGAAGCCGGTCTCGCGGGTCAATTGAAGCGGGGACTGCGGGCTCATTCGGTATCCAATCGCACGCTTAAAAGTGGCGTCCTTCGGGTAGACTCGCACTTGTATTTCGGAAAGCGACCAACCATTGGCCGGATCAACATCGTCGGGACATGACGAGGCGCCACATACGAGATCGGATAGCGCCCGCATCAGCACATAGTCACCCGGCCGCGACCAGGGCTCGTCGAACCAGATGTTGTTATGGGCGTCGACGTTGGTATTAAAGAAAAAGTTGATGGCCGGCCAGCCGCGATAGTTGCCAACGCCATAAGGCGCCATAGCGTTGTTGAAGTTTTCCGAGCAGCTGGCATGGCCGAAGTATCCCATGTCGTCATAGAACCGCTTTGTGCACGCGAGGCCGAATGTGTCGTGACGGCCAACAGTGTCTTGGACAACTTCAATGAGTGCGTTTTGATCGTTGTCAAAAAACTTAGACAGCAGACCGGGGCGCGGATAGGCAACGCCCAGCATGGTCCTCGTCGTCGTACTATCAATCCCGAGCACCCGGCCCTTATCGAGAGATTTGCGATGGAAGGCGACAAAGTCCGAGCACTGGCGGCCGGCCAAATCGATAATTTGAATGTATTCGCCTTCGAAGACTTCGAACGGAATTGCGCTGGCAATATTAATGGTCAGATCAAGACGCGGCTCGGCAAGCGGCTCAGGCAAGCGCAGCAGGCCGGGGACAGGCGGCCGGGCCCGATGGATAAAGACCAATACGTCGCTCGGCGGGTTTTGATCCCAGACCAGCATCGACAGAGCTGGGACCCCGATGACGGCAATCGCTGGCTTCTCAGCCTTCAAAGTCACAGCCTCGCCAGCAGGCGCATCGGGTCCGAACAGTTTGGCGGCTTGCACACGCCCAATATCGAGCCCGCGCCGGAACAGCCCAAAGCGCACGCGGGCGGCGTCTTCCGATTGCCCGGCCAAGATCGCGGCAATGCCAGACGGCTTGGCGCGCCCCTTCAACCCCAACGCTGCAAGATCACTTTTGCCACTGTCATTGAAGGCGGCGATCTCAACGCATTGGTTGCCTTCAAGCAGTGCAATTTCAATGGTGTCATCGCGCTCCAGTGCAAAGACTGCGGAGCCACCAGCTTTGACGATGTAGCGCTCCACGCCAGGATCGAGCGCGCCGCTGCCCGCACTCAATAGCTTCGGTTTTAATGCAGATGTGACGAGTGTACCGGTCATGAATTGCATTCCTTGAAACCAAGCGCCGTTTTCGTCAGGCGGATTAGGCGATCTTAACGCCAAATCCGCCGCTCCACGGCAGGCTGCCGGCGGATTGCGCAGCGCTATTCCGCCTTACGGCTTTTGCCGCGCCTTACACTCCCGCCGGCTTATTGGCCAGAAACGCCTCAAGTGAATCGTCAAGAGCATGTATCCACGTCGTATGGTGCTGCGGCGCCACCGTCCCTGTCAGCGTCGACGGATACGACCGGTCACGATAGGTCAAAATTCCGTCGACCTTGTGGTGCTCCCACTCCTTGAACAACTTGGCGCACATATCGACATTCAAACGCGGATAGTCCGTCGGTGCGATCAATTCGCGAACATACTCGGTTTGGAAGTCAATGGCCTCAAACGGATTGGCCAGCGCCTCCTCAAGAGCGATCCATTTCAGCATGTCTTTGGCCTGCTCCTCAAGCGAGGGCAACGCGATGCGGCCGAGTACGGCATCGCGCGCATACCAGGCCTGCGCGTCGAACATATTGAAGGTGTAATATTGATCCTGCATGCCGATATACATCAACTTAGGATTACCCCACCAGAAGATGCCCTTATAGATATTCGGCGGATAAAGCCGGTTGCGGGTTTTCAGGCGCAAGCTGTCTTCCAGGAACGGGAAGTGATGCAGATAGCCGGTGCAGAGGATGATGGCGTCGACTTCCTTTGACGAGCCATCCAAGAAACGGGCGACCTTACCGTCAACCTTGGTCAGCAGCGGCACTTCGGAAAAGCTTGCCGGCCAATTGAAGCCCATCGGCTTAGTGCGCCAGCTGAACGTCACCGACTTGGCACCATACTTGTGACACTGAATGCCGATGTCTTCCGCTGAATAACTGGCGCCAATCAGCAGCACGTTCTTGCCGGCAAACTCATCGGCCGAACGGAAATCATGGGCGTGCATGACGCGGCCCGGGAATTTTTTGATGCCCTCGAATTCGGGAACATTTGGCGTTGAGAAGTGACCGCACGACACGATGACGTGATCGAATTCGGACGACACGACGCTATCGCCGGCCAGATCCTTGACCGTGACTGTGAACTTTTCCGTCGCGTGGTTGTAGGTCACGCCGCGAACGGCATGGTTTAATTTGATGTAATGGGTGATGCCGCTCTTCTCAATACGGCCTTTGATGTAGTCGTGGAGCACAGCGCGCGGCGGATACGATGGGATAGGACGGCCGAAATGCTCCTCAAACGAGTAGTCGGCAAACTCAAGACACTCCTTCGGTCCATTCGACCACAAATAGCGGTACATGCTGCCGTGAACCGGCTCGCCGAATTCGTCGAGGCCAGTGCGCCAAGTGTAATTCCATAGCCCGCCGTAGTCGCTTTGCTTTTCGTAGCAAACGACCTCAGGGATGGTTGCGCCCATTTTGCGGGCACTTTCGAAGGCGCGTAAAGCCGCGAGCCCGCTTGGGCCTGCGCCGATGATTGCAACCCGGCCTGACATTTCCAATTCCTCCCGTTGAGACGTGTTCGCCGTGTTGGCCGTGTTGGGCCAGTTGCTTTTTGTGCGCGTGAAACTCAGCTATTCAGGCCAACATCCCGGCGAAGTTGGTGCGCCGTCATCATACTTGGCCAGCCAATCGACCGTCGTTTGCCGGTAGCGCGTTAAACCTTTGTAGTCGGCGATCGGCGCCGGCAGCGTATTAAGAACACGATGCAAGCGCCGCCCCCACTTTGGAATGGTGACCAGCTCTTCCATCTTGATCAAATAGGCGCGAATTGAGAATACAATCGCATTCGAGCGTGGCAGCCGCCACAGCCCCTGCAGTTCAACACGCAAGTGAACCTTGTTGCCAACGTTTTCAGGCGTCACAGTTGCGCGGTCCGTTCCCCATTTGTGATAGGTCTCAGGGCTTGTATCGAGGCGCGGATTGATGGTCATGGTCCAGTTGAGGCGCCTGACCGGCCGTCCTTGCTGCAAGTTCAACAAAAACTTGAGCGCACGATCGAACACGCCGCGCTCATGAGCCATCGGCACCGGCGCATGCCATTCCTTGAAGCTCATACCGATATCGAAATCCAACGACCAGTCCGCTTGTGACGTGACGATGCCAGAGTCCATCCAGAGATCATTGTCGCGCTGATCGAGGAGATTGAAGTCACCCTGGCATTGACGCGTGATGTATTCCATCGGTCTGTACGGCAACGTTGAGACGTCACCGAATATGAATTTCTGATCAAGCCCCATGGGCCGGTTGATCCAATGCCAGTTGTCGCCGTCGCGGCTCAACGAAAAGTGGTCCGGGTAGTCGTTGGCCATGCTCGTCATCAAGAGCTCGACGAGATCCCACTCGGCCGTGATCATGTGCGGCAGCGATTGGCAGCGCAATGGATCATCGCGCAACACAATTGCCCGGTCGCGCATGTCCGACAAATAGTGCTCATCGATGTCGATTGGGAACTCGTAAGCCGAACCTTTCGGGCCGGGCACATGCGGCTCGATGTTGACGGTATACATGTATTTGTCTTCGTGGAACGGAAACGGAAACCGCCGGATCGACGTTGGACTATTCGAGAACGTAAAGTCGTCCCGATAGGTTTCGTTCTTGAACATCAGGCCCATGTTACGCTCCCTGCTGCCCGGCGCTACATTGAAGCGCCACAGCGTTCATTGTTAAAGATCAAGAACCAGCTTCGCGCCATCAATACGCGATACGCAGATCATGATTTTCTTGCCAGAGGCTTTGTCTTCGTCCGGCAGGTAGTGGTCATTGTGCTTCAACGTTCCCTCGCAGGCGAGAACTTGAGTTTCGCACATGCCGCACGCTCCACCCCGGCAAAGATATGGAGCATCGACGCCGGCAGCTTCGACGGCTTCGAGCACGCTTTGATATTCGGCGACTTCGAATTGCTTATTCGACTTTCTGAGTTCGACCATGAATGGCTTACCGCTCGGCGGCGCCAAAAAGCGCTCGGAGTGCACATTCTCGTTTGGCCATCCGGCGGAGCGCGCAGAATTCAGAACCCAATCAATCATGCCAGACGGACCGCAGACATAGAGGTGCGTGCCGAGTGGCTGGCCATCGAGCAGACGCGCCAGAGGCAGCATCTGGCCCTGGTCGTCATAGTAGGTGTGAACGCGATGTCCATACGCAGCGCGGAGTTGAGAGACGAACGCGCCGCGATCCTCAGAGCGGTTGGCGTAGTGCAATTCAAACGGTAGTTCTTCCCGCGTCAACTGCATCATCATGGCCATGAACGGCGTAATACCGATGCCGCCAGCCAGCAACAAATGCTTACGCCCACGGCGATCAACCGGAAATAAGTTGACCGGCCGGGAAATCATCATCTCGGTGCCAACATGAACGTTGTCGTGCATGAACCGCGAACCGCCGCGTGAATCCACCGTCTTCAACACGCTGATCTGATAGCTTGCACTGTCATTGGGCGAGCCCATCAACGAATACGGGTTGCGCCTTACGCGTGATCCATCGCGCATAGTCACGACCGTATGTGCGCCGCCAGAAAATTCAGGGAGCGGCGAGCCGTCCAGGGTGACGAAGCGAAAGCGCTTGATTCCATTGGCGGCGGTCTCGACGTCAGCGACACGCACGGGGATGTCTGTGGAAATCGTCATTTATAGAGTTCTTCCACGGCCGGGACAACGCCCGGTTCTTCGGCATCAACGCACACACCTTGAAACGCGCCCAGTCGGCGCGAATAGTGATCGCGCACAAATAGGTTCAAGCCGCAATGGGCACACACAATCGGCGTCGCAGTGACATTCTCGGTAAAGCCTTTGCAATGAACACATTGCACGCGGCGCTTGGCCGAGCCGCGATGCTCGGTGATCACCGACTTGTAGTCGATGCCGGCTTGCAACGCCTCCTGAATGACGCTGCCAATAAACGGCTCGGTGCCGCTGGCGTATAGCCGTGTTCCCATGCTGGCGTTTGCCAAGGCTCCTCTGAGACGGAACATGGCGGTTGGAATGGTTGGGAAATCCCAATAGCTCGCTGGCGCCAACGCCTTGAGTTTATCCTCATAACCCTTGCCTGCTGAACCGGTGGCGCAAAACAAGATTGTCGACTTGGCGAAAAACTCTGCGGACAAAGTGGCGGCCATATCGAGCACAGCGGCGGCGCCTTCGCCCTCAGCTGTTATCAGATTATGTTTGGCGTGCTGGTCGGGAGTTAGGCCCTTGTAAACCGGCCTGCTGATAATTCCGGGACTAAGCATTCGTCTTCCTCAGGATCATGCGCAGACTTTACTCTCAGGACGATTTTGTTTCTCCCCAGTATATCGAAACACCAACGCTCCGCAACTGTTGCGACTGAACTTTTCACTCAACGCCCGTCGTTTTTATTGGCGCTCCACGACTGAAAAGGCATCAGGACCTTGCACAAAAAAATGGGCCGGACTGTTTCCAGTCCGGCCCAAACGATCGGCTGCAGTTGCCCTTTCGGCCTAATAGCCGAGGAATGTAGAACCGAAGATGTAGTCGCTGACCAGCACAACGACGATGCCAGCCAGCAAAGCGGCATAGGGGAGCATGCCAGCTTTGCGTGTGTTGAGGTCAGCCGCCGTCATGCCAAGATCAGACAGCATTTGGGCTGGGAATTGACCCTTGTCCTGCACGTAGTGGCGGAACAAGAACACCGGTATGATCAACGACGACGCGATCAAACCTGCGAGCAACGCCTTCGGATTCCAAACCTCAGCGCCGGCACCCATAAAGACCAAGTTGACGAAAGCGAACAATGTGCCGAGAGCCAGCAACCAAGTCGGTGCAAGCCACGGACGATTTACATGTCCGTTGTCGATGCGGTGGATCCAACCCGAATTGAGGTTCAGGAAGTTGAAGATAATGTAGCCGACGTTTGACACAGCGAGGATGAAGAAGAAGCTCGTCGCATCCGCACACGCAATCGCAAGGACACCGAGGTTGACGACGAGGTCGGTCCACATGGCGCGTGTGGGTGCACCATACTCGTTAACGTGGCTGAGATAACGCGGCAGCCAGCCATCAACCGAACCTTGGTACAAAGTGCGTGAGGAGCCAGCCATTGCCGTCATGATCGACAGCAACAGAGCCAAGATCATCAGCATCACCATGATTGACGTGACGATGCCGCCACCGCCGACCATGTTACCCATCGCTTGTGCAACGCCAGAGCCATCGACGATCGGAGTTGCAAGCATGCCTTCCAGGCCCAGCACACCTTGGAACGTGAACGGCACCAGTGTGTAGATCAAAAGGCACAGCAAGCCCGAGTAAAAGATGGCCTTGAACGTATCGGTGCCCGGATCGCGGAACTCGCTTGTGTAACAGATGGCCGTTTCAAAGCCGTAGGTCGACCACGCGGCGATGAACATACCGCCAAGCACCAGTGTCCACCCGGCGATGTCCCAGGCGCCGGGTGCAGGCGCATAGGCGGCAGCCAACGGGACAAATGGCGTGTAATTCGACCAGTTGATTTGACCGGTGATGATTGGGACGATGCCGACAATCAACATCGGCACAATCACCAACAGGCCGATGTACTTCTGCACGTTGGCGGTGCCGAGAATACCACGATGCTGGATCGCAAACGTGAGCAGCATTAGCGCTGCACCAACGAAGAATGCAGCATTGAACGAAACGCTGACAGGGCCGAGCGCCTGGGCGTGAAGCGTCCAGTTCCGGATGTCCGGAGTTTCGGCAGCAATGCCATCGGTCGAGAGCAACGCAGCGATCGCGTCACTGGCCGTCTTTCCAGCATTGGCTGTCAACCATTCAGCGACGCGCGGGCTGTCTGACGCGATCGAGCTGGCATTGGCCTTGACCCAAGCCAGCACCTGAGCGGAGTCAGCTGCCGGGACAGGTGCGATCGCATTTAGAATGTAAGCGGCGGCAATGGAGCAGCCAAGCGAGAGAACCGGTGTCCATGCGATCCAATTGCACCACACTGAGAGCGGCGCGATCAGTTTCGAATAGCGGACCCAAGCGGCAGCTCCATAAACAGAGGCACCGCCAGACTTATTCGGAAACAGCCCAGCGATTTCGGCGTACGTGAAGGACTGGATGAAGCCCATCAACATGGACGCGATCCAGATTGCGAACGCCACATTGCCAACTGTGCCGGCAATGCCGCCAATCGAGAATAGAACGAGTGCTGGCACGCCGCTGGCGACCCAGAAGGCGCCACGCCAATCGATATTTCGCTGAAGCGTATTCTCTTCGGCGCTACTTTGGCCGGCCGTTGTGCTGACAGTCATTGGTTTGTTCCCCTTCACGTTCCGATATTCTCCGGTGAAGGATGATGCGACGCTCCCCAGCGTCAGTCCTCCCACGGCCGGATCAGAACTCCACTGTGAGTCCATCCCGCGGCGATAAGAAGCATAGAATTGTCATTTGTGTCAAAAAGTTTTCTTGACAGGAAATGATGATTATTCAGGCCGGTGGCGCAAATGTTAGACAAAATGGCCGGCCTTGTGCAGTGCAGCAGTCTTCCCACGCCCCTGGTGCAGGAGGCCGGTACGCATTTCCTCTATTTCACGCCGTATCAATCAGATGAAAAAATGAACCGGTGACGTGGCCGCGGCGGCTGCCCGACGCGGCAACGCTGTCGCCGGTCGCAGTCGTGACATCGAATAATGCCGTGTTGGGTGCATCAAGGATTGTTGCGTAGTGGAATTCGTGGCCGGTGATGGTTTGTCCGGCGCGACCCAACACGCAGTCGTGCAGAATTTGCGCACGGCGATAGCCGAGTTGCATCCGGCGGGTCGCGAACGAAGTCTCAAGTCCCAACAGCCCGCACATCTCATGCCGCACGCCCGACGCGTCGATCAGCCCAGTGCCAAGCACCATATAGCCACCGCATTCACCATGAACGGCGCGTGTCTCCGCAAATCGTTTGAGTCCGGCCTTGAAGCTGGAATTCTGGGCGAGCCGTCCCGCATGCAATTCCGGATAGCCACCGGGCAACCAGGCTACGTCGGCACTGTCAGACGGTGCCTCATCAGCGAGCGGCGAGAACGGGATGACGTCTGCCCCCGCCTGCCGCCACGCCGCCAGCATGTGCGGGTAGACGAATGAGAATGCGGCGTCGCGCGCCAATGCAATCCGCTGGCCAGGTGGCTTGATGTTGTCCCCACCGGCGCCAGCCATCTTTCCCGGCTTAGCCGCTGCCACCACGCGATCCACTGCAACGTGCTTTTCGATAAAGTCAGCCAGCGCGTCGAGCCTGGCCGTTAAGTCAGTGGTCTCTTCTGCTTGCACAAGCCCAAGATGGCGCTCCGGCAGAACCAATTGAGTGTCGCGCGGTAACGCGCCGAGGACCGGCAGCCCACACGCTTCAAGGCCTTCGGTAGCGAGCGTGATGTGACGCTGGCTGCCAACGCGGTTCAAGATCACGCCGGCAATCTCAACGTTGTCCCGGAAGCCACGAAATCCGCGCGCGACAGCTGCGGCCGTCTGCGATTGACCCGAGACATCCAATACAAGCACCACAGGCCATCCCGTTGCCGCCGCTAAATCAGCACTGGCGCCATTGCCCCACTGGCCGGATTTCGATACGCCGTCGAACAACCCCATCAAGGCTTCGACCACCACCAACTCGGCGCCCGCGGATCCGGCTTCCAGCAAAGCGCTTGCGGTCGGCCAGCGCATCGCCCAGCTGTCTATGTTGTAGGAGGGACGCCCGGCCGCAACTGCGTGAAAGGCCGGATCGATGTAGTCGGGGCCGCATTTGAATGGCGCGATGCGAACACCTTGACGCGCCAAGGCTCGCATCAACCCGAGCGTGACCGTCGTTTTACCGGCGCCCGAGCGCGGTGCTGCAATGATCAGCCCTTGAGGCAAGTTGACTGGGGCTAAATTTACCGTGGACGTCATCGGCAGCGGGGCTCGTGCGGTTTCTCGTGACAGCTGATATCCGCGAACTATAACGCACGTGATGGATAACTCGACCGGCAAAGACGCGCGGCCCCTCCGCTATGGCTGGACCACCGGCACCTGCGCAACCGCAGCCGCGCGCGCCGCCGTCGAAGGCCTGTGGACGGGCGCATTTCCCGATCCAGTACCGGTAACGCTGCCGGGTGGCGCAACGGCCTCGTTTGCATTGGCAAATTCTGAGACACACGATGGCGCAGCAACGGCGGCCGTAGTCAAGGACGCCGGAGATGATCCCGATGTGACCCACGGGGTGCTGGTTGTAGTCACAGTTCGCAATGGAGCCGCGGGTAGCGGCGTCACCTTCCGCGCCGGTCCTGGCGTTGGTACGGTGACGCGGCCCGGCCTTGCTATTCCTCCGGGCGAACCAGCTATCAATCCGGTGCCGCGCGAAATGATCCGAGCAACTATTGCCGAGGCCGCACACACCCTTTCTCACACCGCCGACATCATCGTCGAGATTTCCATCCCAGGCGGCGAGAAAATTGCCGAGCGCACGCTGAATGGACGGCTCGGCATTGCCGGCGGTTTATCGATCCTCGGCACCACCGGCATTGTCGTGCCGTTCTCATGCTCGGCTTGGATCCACTCGATCCATCGCGGCATTGATGTGGCGCGAGCGACCGGCATCGCACACGTCGCGGGCGCGACTGGTTCCACCTCAGAAACGGCGATTGCTAAGCTTTACTCACTGCCAGACGTCGCGTTGATTGACATGGGCGACTTCGCAGGCGGGATGTTGAAATACCTGAAGTCGCATCCCATCAAGCGCGTCACCGTTGCCGGTGGGTTTGCAAAAATGTCGAAGCTTGCCTCGGGCCGGCTTGATCTGCACTCACGCCGCGGCGTTGTTGATCTCGAACAAATCGCCGGATGGTTGCGTGACGCCGGCGCCTTTGAGCCCTGCGTCGAGGAAGCCCTGCAAGCCAACACGGCGCAGCAAATTCTGCAAATCGCCGAAGCCAACGGTATTGAACTGGCGTCGGACATTGCCGAACGCGCGCGCAAGGTAGCGGCCAAGACTTTGGCTGGCACCGGGATCTTACTCGACGTCGTCGTTTTCGACCGGGACGGCAACCTCAGTGGCCGCAGCTTCGTCGTCCCGGCTTAGCAGCTGCCAAGCCGCCAGCGCCGTAGCGCCGTAGCGCCGTAGCGCCGTAGGTTGGGTTAGCGCGGCAATGGCGCAAGACTTTTACACGTGATGCCGCCGCCGCGCGTAACCCAACAGTTATAAACATCACTCCCGACGTGTTTGGTTGCGCGCGGATCAAGCAGTGCAATTGAATTCAACAACATGGCCGCGCTAACCCAACCTACGGCTGTCTGCTCTAACTTACACGTCCGCACGGCCGCGGTAGCGGCGTTGATAAGTTGGATCATATAGCGCGCTTTCGCGGAAGTCGTCGCGGCCGAGCACTTCGCCAACCAAAATTAAAGCGGAGCGTTCTAACTTCGCGTCCGCGGCCGCTTCAACGATTGAGCCAAGCGTCGCCTTGATCACGATTTCATCAGGCCACGACGCGCGATACACAACGGCAACCGGGCATCCGGCACCATAAAAAGGTATCAACCGCGCGACCACATCAGCCAACACATGGATGGAAAGATGCACGGCAAGTGTTGCGCCCGTCGCCGCAAACGCTTCAAGCGTTTCGCGCTCCGGCATTGAAGAGGCGCGGCCGGTGGTCCGCGTCAAGACAACTGACTGCGCCACTTCCGGCAATGTCAATTCACGCGCCAACGCAGCCGAAGCAGCGGCAAACGACGGCACGCCAGGCGTAATCGTATAGGGAATCGCCAGCCGGTCTAAGCGGCGGAGCTGCTCACCCAGTGCACTCCAAATCGACAAATCTCCAGAGTGCAGCCGTGCAACATCGTGTCCCGCTTTGGTGGCGGCCTCTAATTCAGCAACGATCTCATCGAGCGTCATCGGCGCCGTGTCGATGATGCGCGCGCCGTCCGGGCAATAATCGAGCAACGATTTCGGCACCAGCGACCCGGCATAGAGACAGACTTGGCAGCGGCCGATTAAATCGCGGCCTCTGACTGTGATCAGGCCCGGATCGCCTGGACCTGCACCGATGAAATGGACGGTCATGGGCGTGTGTCTTTCATCTCTCGCGATTTTGCGACGGCAACGGTTACCGGGCCGAAGACTTGCCGCGCGCGCGTCAGAATAGAATTTTCACCGGCGGCGACCAGCGCGGCCGCTTCCGCAACAGAGGCAACGCCGTGCGCTTCGATTGAGCGTGCCGATTGCGTTTGGCAGCCGGCATTTCGCGTTTGCAACGTTGCTCGCGGCACAACTTGCACCGTAAGTCCGAGCTTTTTTCCAGCCGACTTCACAGCTGCTGAAAAGGGTGCCCCTGACAATGTTGCAATGACGTCAGGCGGAGTAGCTTCAGCCAAACCGGCTTGCTGTAAAGCGTGCTCAACGTCCGCCACCGAAGCCGTACTGTTGGCGCCAATTCCGAAGGCGATCATGATGCCTCCCGTGGCTTTGATACGGCCCATTGCACAACCGGCATCGCGGCACGCCATCCGGTACGTGTGCCGACGGAATCGGCACGCTCGATGCTGATGCGTGTCAGCGTGCCGCCGCGGCGCGCGTGAGCAGAAATCAACACTGCCTCTGTCTCAAGCGTCACGCTATTGACCACAAGCCGCCCACCCGCCTTCAAGGCACTCCAAGCTCCATCAATTGCCGCGTCCGTCGCACCTCCGCCGATAAAGACCGCATCGGGCGTTGGCAAACCGGGCATGGCTTCAAGTGCCGCTCCTTGGCGAATCTCGAAATGCGGAACGCCAAGCGCGACCGCATTCCGGTTCGCGCGTGCGGCCCGGCCGGCGTCGCGTTCAATCCCGATCGCACGATTGGCCGGATGCGTCAGCAGCCACTCGATCGCCACCGAACCGCTACCGGTACCGATGTCCCACAATAGTTCGCCCGGCGCCGGCGCCAACGAAGATAGCGTAACAGCGCGAATTTCACGCTTAGTCAGTTGGCCATCGTTTTCAAAGCAAGAGTCGGCAAGTCCTGATGTCCACGGCAACGCCGCCGCTCCTTCGCCCGCAACGGCGTCGATAGCGATGATGTTGAGCGGATCGATGCCATCGAGATCGAACGTCTCAGCGACAGCACTGCGGATACGTTCGCGCGGCCCGCCAAGCGCTTCAAGGACTGTAATTTTAGATGGCCCAAAGCCATGCGAGACGAGTAACGAGCAGACATCACCTGGCGTATTCGCATTCAACGCCAACGCGATCAACTTGCGCCCGTGATGCAGATGGCGCCGCATCACCGGCACCAAGCCGCGCATATTGAGGCCCAACACGGTTGTGTCTTGCATCGCCCAGCCGAGACGGTTTGCAGCCAACGACAGGCTCGACGGGGATGGCAGGCTTAGAATTTCATCGGCCGGTATTGATCGTGTCAGTGTCACGCCGGCGCCAAACCAGAACGGATCGCCAGAAGCTAGAATCGCGACCGGACGGCCACGGCGCGCTAGAATATCTGGAATTGTCGCATCGAGCGGCACTGCCCACACGCGTTGCTGGCCTTTGGTTGGTCCAAAAAGATCGAGATGGCGGCGGCCTCCGATGACCAGTTCAGCCTGTTCGACAAGCGCGATCGCTGCGGCACTCAAGCCCGCCCGGCCGTCTTCGCCAATGCCAACGATAGACAACCAGCGTCCGCTCATGTCAGGACCTCGTGCCATGATGGGACCGACATATTCGAGAACGCGCCTGTTGCTGTTGGGAGGCACCACCGAAGCGCGGCAACTCGCCGAGCGTCTGGCAGGCGATGAGCGCTTCAGTTGCATGGTCTCGCTGGCCGGCCGTACGAGTGACCCCATTGCACTGCCGGTGCCGGCCCGGATCGGCGGTTTCGCCAGCATTGGCGGATTGACAAACTATCTCACCACGCAACGCATTGATGTGATGATCGATGCAACGCATCCGTTCGCGGCGGTCATGAGCCGCACTGCAATTGACGCCAGTCACATGGCGCGCGTGCCGCTGATTGTGTTGGAACGGCCGCCGTGGCAGAAGCAGCCGGGCGATGTGTGGCATCAGTTTGCCAATGCTGACGCTGCAGTCGCCGCCCTGCCCTCGGAGCCAACGTCTGTTTTTTCCGGTCTTGGCCGCTTGTCGCTTGAAAGCCTTCGAACCGCGCCGCAGCACCGCTACGTGCTCCGCGTCATCGACGAAATCAACGAGCCGCTCGGCCTGCCGCATGCCATCGTCATCAACGCGCGCGGGCCGTTCAATCGCGAAGACGATATGCGGCTGTTTCGAAAACACTGGATTAAATTTGTGCTCGCAAAAAATGCCGGCGGAGACGCGGCGGTCGCGAAAATTTTGGCCGCACGCGCTCTCGGTGTTCCGGTGCATATGATTGACCGGCCAAACATTCCGGCACGGCCGTGTTTTGGCACCGTTGATGAGGTTATGGCCTATCTCGTGCAGCATCATGCGCCCTCCAGAAACCGGGGCGTGTAAACCCACGGTCGTCCCGCGCTGCGTTCGAGCGTCCGCGTTGCGCTGGCGCCGATGATTACCAAAGTTCGCATGTCAATCAGACAATCGCTCGCGTTTTGAAGCGTCGTGACGGTGATGTCTTCATCGGGGCGGCCGACGGCGCGAGCCAACACGACAACGGTCTCGCCGGGCAGGCATGATCGCAGGAGATCAATTGCGACGCCGATTTGATCCGGGCGCGCTTTTGAGGCGGGATTATACAGCGCGATAACAAATCCGGCTTCGGCCGCGAGCCGCAAGCGCTTTTCAATTATCGCCCAGGGTTTCAAATTGTCCGACAACGAGATCGCGCAAAAATCATGACCCAATGGTGCACCAACTCGGGCCGCCGCGGCCAGCATCGCTGTTACGCCTGGCTCAACGATGATATCGAGATCACGCCAGTCTATGGGGCCGCGTTCGATGGCTTCGAAGACCGCCGCCGCCATCGCAAACACGCCAGGATCACCGCCAGACACCACCGCTACTGTTTTTCCCGCCGCCGCTAACTGCAGCGCACGCTCGGCGCGCGACAACTCCTCGCGATTGTCGGTCGCTTCGATGATCTGCCCATCTTTTGGTGTCAGCCGGCCCGTGTAGGCGGCGTAGCCGAGGATGACATCGGCAGCAGCAATGGCTTCGCGCGCGGCTGGCGTCACCCAAGCATCGGGACCAGGCCCGAGGCCAACGACAGTCACGCGGCCAGATTTTGCTGCCACGCAGCTCATATGATTCTCCGTCCGCGGCCACCTGGGATGAGGACAATAGAAAAATAGGGCGCTGCGTTGGTCCCAAGTTCAGCGAGTGGCATCACCTTCTGGCCTGACATCGAGCCGCGCTCCACATAGATCGCGTCAGCGGCGCGGCCCGCGTTTGCAACAGCGGCGCGAATTTTTTCGAGATTGCTACCGACCTTCATGATCACGGCCGCATCGGCCGCGCACAATCGCTCGGTCAACTCCGCCTCCGAAAGTGTACCCGGCAGCACAGAGAGCACATCATCGCCATACGTGATCGGCGTCTCCGCTGCGGTCCAGCAGCCCGACATACCGGTAATGCCCGGCACGACGATTGTTGGATAGGCGCCCTTGATGCGATCGTACATATGCAGGAACGAGCCGTAGAAAAATGGATCGCCTTCGCAGAGCAGCGCCACATCGCGCCCCGCATTGAGGTGCTGTTTGATGGTCACGGCGCTGGCTTCATAGAAGTCGCGGATTTGGCTGACGTATCCATCGTCATTAAAATCAAGTTCGGTAGTGACCGGATATTCGAATGCAAGTTCCAAGGCCGAAGCTGGAATGAGACTGGCCGCGATTGTGCGGGCATGGCCGGCACGGCCGCGCTTGCGAAAATGCGCAATGACGGTCGCCGCCCCGACAATGCGTGCGGCTTTCAGCGTCACCAAATCGGGATCGCCCGGCCCGAGGCCAACGCCGTAGAGTGTCCCTAGCGCCGCGCCAGTCATTCGGCCTCACTTGCCAGCGCATTGACCGCCGCGGCCGCCATCGCACTGCCGCCCTTGCGGCCTTTGATAATCGCATAAGGCACGCGGCCATCTGCGGCGAGAGCGTCTTTTGATTCCGCCGCTCCAACAAATCCTACCGGCATGCCAATAATGGCAGCAGGCTTCGGCGCGCCTGCGTCCAGCATTTCGAACAAGCGGAACAGTGCGGTGGGCGCGTTGCCGATCACGACAACGGAACCCGCGAAGTGCGGCCGCCACAGCTCCATCGCTGCCGCAGTGCGCGTGGTTTCAAGCTTCTTTGCCAGCTCCGGCACATTTGGATCGTCAAGCGTGCAGATGACGGGATTGTTGGCTGGCAGCCGCGAGCGCGTCACGCCATTGGCAACCATTTTGGCATCGCAAAGGACTGCTGCGCCGCGCTTCAATGCAGCTTCACCTGCTGTCGCGAAGTCTGGAGACATGGCGATATCGCAAGCAACTTCGACCATGCCGCACGCATGAATGATGCGGACCGCAACCCGCTCTTCGAGTTTTGTGAAGCGCTTCAAGTCGGCTTCGGCACGGATGATCGCAAACGAGCGCGCATAGATCGCTGCGCCATCACGGATATAGTCATGTCCGCTCATGGATGCACCTTTAGGAGTTCGGCCGCCGCTTGCGCAAGATTTTTCGGATCGATGTTGATGCGCAATGGCTGGCCGTCAGCGCTGCCGTTTAAAATTGCGGCATAGGTGCGTGAATTGGCGACAAACGTTAACGCGGCGGCGTCACGGCGCGCACAGCCCTTTTGGCAACCAGAAATATGGATTGAAGGCCACGGCTGCTCGAGCTTTGCTAACCATGCGCTCACTTTGGCGGCATCTGTGCGCGTCGAAGTGCTGGCATTTTCGCATGCCGGTGCACCTGGGCAGACGTCCATCGACAGTCGCGGGTCGTTTGAATGGGTAATCAGGCCATTTTCCTTTGCGCACTCCAGAATTGCCCGCACATCGGGCAGCTCACGACAGGTTAACAACAGCAGTCTTCGCGGGGATAACTTTATTTCAGATATTTTTGCGGCGCCGGCAGCTGAACACAGCGCTGCGAGTTGTGGTGCCGTGATACGCCCGAATGGCAGCCCGATCACCGCGGCAAGCGGCGTTTCAGTGCCTGCGAACATTCCCGGATGCAGAGGTCGCGCTTGTCGATCTTGCTGAATAGCCGGCGTGACTGCGAGACCAGCATTCCTCAAGATCGCAGCCGCACCATCGCGGAGCACCGCATCGCGCATCCGGCGCAGCTGAGGCACTGCAGCGTTCAGGTCTGCGAACAGGATTGCCAAGCGAAGAACGGTGGACGTTGTTTCAGCGAGCGGCATTTCGCTTACAACATTGGGATCGCCCTCGAGCGAGATGCGCGTCATGCCGTTGCAGTCAAGCGCAACGTTGATGTCGCTACCCGCGAACCAATCGAACGCCGCATCGGGGCCAGCGCAACTGATGCCGAATTTTGCCGGCAGGCTGTAGCAGGCTGGCGTCGCGGCGAGTTGGCCTTCAATCTCGAGCGCCAGTGGCCGGACGTCATGATCTCTCGAATGCAATCCGCTGACAGGATCAACCACCACATTGCGGACCGACTCGGCTTCAGGTGTTGCATCGAGCAATCCAGCATCGCCGAGAGCGATCAGCACATCTGTCAAAGTCGCGTCATTCATGCCGCGCATTTGCAAGTTGGCACGATTGGTCAGATCGATTTCGCCATTGCCATAACGACGGGCCACGTCAGCGATCACACGCAGCGCATGAATCGAAAACGTTCCAGCCCGTGGCTTGACGCGCACCAGCAAACCATCGCCGGTTTGCATCGGCCGCAGCGCGCCGGGGCACCACCCTTTACGAAGCTCATCGCGCGCACTCATTCCGCCGCCTCATCGTGACGGGCAGGCGCAGTGACAATGGCCGGTGTCACCACATCATTCCGTCGTGGTTGCCAGAGGCCGCGGGCGATGGCTTCGTTGAACCGTTTGCGCAAGGCTTCGAGCGCAGCCGGGTTCTCGTTTTCAATGAACGCTGCCACTGTTGGATCGCCGAGGTAGGCCGCATACAGCCGTTCAAATCCGCCGCTATCGACGGCAGCGGTTGTGGCCGCGAACGCGAAGGCGGCGTCAACCGTTGAAGCCATTTCAGCGGCGCCGCGAAAGCCATGCCGCATTTGACCGGCGATCCAGCGTGGATTGGCAGCGCGGCCGTGAACAACACGTGCGCATTCTTCGCCGAGCGTTCTGATTTTTGGAGCGTCCGGTTCTCCGGTGTCGCCGTGATAAAGTGCGACGCGCGAGTTGCCAGCTGCGTTTGCGGCCGCTGCGAACCCGCCTTCATGGGCGGCGAAGTCACCGCCTGTTAAGAGATCGATTTCGCGATGATCTTGAAGATGGACAAACGCATCCGCGGCTCTGACGCGCGCTTCGAAGCATTCAGTAGCATCAAACGCCTCGCCGCCGTTGCGATAGGCCTGGCTAGACGCATCGAGATAATTCTGACCAAGGTCGGCACTGCTTTGCCAAGCGCCGCTGTCAATCGACGCCATCACACCGGCGCCGAAAGTACCGCTGGCGGGACCATAGATGCGATTGATTTCTTTTGTCGATGGGGACAACGCCGCGAGGGGATTGTCTTCATGTGGTTCGGCCATTCCAGCCACGAGATCGACAGCAGTTTCAAACAACGACAATTGGGCTGAAAACATATCGCGGAACAACCCGGAGATGCGCAACGTCACGTCAACGCGCGGGCGGCCTATGACCGCGATCGGATCGGTTTTAATGCCAGTGACGCGGAATGAGCGCGTATCCCAGACTGGGCGAACGCCAAGCAGCGCCAACGCGGTTGCCAATTCCTCGCCGCCGGTCCTGAGTGTGGCGCTGCCCCACAGGTCCATGACAATTGCGCGTGGATAGTCACCGTGATCGGAAACATAGCGCGCGATGATCGCGGCGGCGGCACGCTGACCATTGGTCCACGCCATCGGCGTTGGCAGTCCGCGCGGATCAAGCGTGTAGAGATTGCGGCCTGTCGGCAGCACATCGGCGCGGCCGCGGCTTGGGGCACCCGCCGGACCTGGGGCAATAAAGCGGCCATCGAGCGCGCGGCAGATACCGTCGAGTTCTGCATCATCTAAAATATGGAGGCCGTCTCGCAGGCTCAATTCTTTGATGTCGCATAGGAACGCATCGATGCGGGTTAGCGCGTCGACCGTTGCCATGCCAGCCGGCAACCCGCAGGTTTCCGCAATGCCAGCGCGTGTGGCGGCATCGATGATCTCGGTCGCAAGCGCTTTACGCCGCCGAGGATCAAGACCATCGGCAGATGAGAATTCGTCGGTCAAACGTTCGAGGTCTAACAGACCGGGTGACAGTTCGCCGGCGCACATCGGCGGCGGCTTGTGTCCGAGCGTGATGGCTGAAATCCTGCGCTTTGCTTGCGCAGCTTCACCCGGATCATTGACGATAAACGGATAGATCACCGGCGTTGCACCGATGAGCGCTTGCGGCGCGCAGCTTTCACCGAGCGCGACGGCTTTGCCTGGCAACCATTCAAGAGTCCCATGTGCACCGAGGTGGATCAGCGCCTCTATTTTCTGCTCGTGCCTGAGCCACAGATAAAATGCGACATACGAATGCCGCGGCGGCGTTGCTGGATCGTGGTACTGCGCCTTGCGTTCGGCCACCCTGCCCCGCTCGGGCTGTAGCGCAACTGTGAGCGCGCCCATGGCGGCCGATTGAATGAGGAAATTTCCGTTGTCGAGTGACGTGTCGGCGCCGGGCTCGCCCCACGCGGCAATGATGGAGTCTTGGAAGGACTGCGGCAACTGTTTGAAGTAGGATTGATAGAGAGCCAACGGCATGCGTTGGGCGAGGCTGATATCCAACGCCTCCGTCAGAGCGCGCGTGCCCTCTGGAACGGAATCAATCTGGTAGCCGGCTTGCTTGAACCGCTCTGCAATCGCAAGCGTGCTGGCGAGGCCATCAAGTCCAACGGCATGGGCGATTTGATCAGGGCGTCCGGGATAAGTTGAAAGAACCAACGCCAGCTGCCGTTGATCACGAGGCCGCAATTTCACGCGCGCCCAAGCTGCGGCAAGCGCGGCCACATGCTGAATGCCTTGATCAAACGCAACATGGCGCACGATATCGGAACCGAAATTATCGCTGCCGCCTGCACTTTCTTTGAACGAGATTGCGCCAGCGAAAATGCGGCCATCTAGTTCCGGCAGCACGACATGCATCGCCAGATCGGCGGCGTTAAGTCCGCGCGGCGAGCTATCCCAAACCGATTTCGGCGGCCCTACCATTGCCACTTGCAGCACTGGACAATCGGCTGCGTCGAGCGGTGATGCGCCGTCGTCGCCATCGCGGGCCGCAAAAGCCGTGGCATTGATGATCACTGACGGGCGGCGGCGTAAAAGCTCATCGGAGAGCCAAGTTGCTGCATCAGGTGCTTTGAGACTTGAGACATAAAGTGCCGATGCTGAAACGCCCTTCGCTTCTAGCGCCGCAGCCAACGCCTCAACCGGCGCCACATTACCCGCCAGCAAATGCGAACGATAGAAGACGATGACCGCACTGACGTTGAGAGGCCCCGCAGGTGTCAACTCACTCTCGATGTCATCCCGGGGCTTGTCCCCGGGACCCATGTCGACATGCGTGAGGACTGGGGGAATGCGCTGCGCCGGCACCGCGCGCTCAAATTGATCAGTGCCTGCTGATCCATGGGTCCCGGGGACAAGCCCCGGGATGACAGCGGTGCGATCGCAATGGCTCGGGCTGGATTGAACACTGCCACTGCGCTCACCGGCCTCTCCATTTTTCGTCATCCCCGCGGAGGCGGGGACCCGCGCAAGTTCGAAGTGTGCATTGGTCTGCGACTGAACGCCGTCGCCGCTCGACGGATCCCCGCCTGCGCGGGGATGACGGATTGTGGGTGAGTTGTCGCCAATGTCCGCAAATGCGCGGGCCTCCCGAAACACTCCAAAGCCCGGCAACGGTTCAGGGGCGGGAATTGCATCAGTGCCACCGGCAGCGCGCGCCAGCATCGCGCCCATCGCCGCGCGGGTGTTGGGGATGCCACCGCAATCGAACAGATCTTCAAGGCTGCCGAGATCACCGGCGCCGAGCGTTGACAGCGTCGTCAATCGCAAGTCAGGCCGGAAGTCGCCCGGAATAATCGCCAGCGCAATGCCGCGATTGCGGCAGACGCGGCCCAATTGTTCGGCGCCATAGCGCCAATAGTCGAGACCGCCAAGCAAGCGCACGATCACGGCTTTGGTGCCAAGCAAAGTTGTGTCAGCAAATAAATCAACCGACATCGGGTGGCGCAAACGGAACAACGGCGCCACGCGCAACGATGGCCGTTCGCCCTCATCCCACGCGTGCCACGCAGCCGTGACCGTTGCCAAATCCGAGTCCGAGAACGACAGAAACACTAAGTCAGCGGGCGCAAGACCGAGGTCTTCGGCGGCGCCCGCCTCATCAAGATCCCGTGTCTCGCGGACAATCAGATGCATCAGGTTGTGCCAGTCAGAGCCCGGGTGATGGCTGCTTTGTCGAGACCTTTTTGGCCGATGACAACGATCCGGCCAACACGGGCTTCGCCATCATGCCAGGCGCGCTCATAGCGCGTATCGACTCTCTGGCCGACGCCTTGCAGCAAACATCGCATCGGCTTGCCATCGATGGCAGCAAAGCCCTTGATACGAAGTACGTCATGATCGGTGGCAACTTGCTTAGCACGCGCGGATAGTTCGGCAGGTGTCGCTAAGGGCGGCACATCAACGATGAAGCTTTCAAAGTCGTCATGGTCGTGCTCAGCCGCGCCGTCGTGACACGATGGCCGGTTGATGAGATCATCTTCGGCGGCGGCCGACAATCCAAGCAACACGCTGGCCGGGACTTTACCGTCGCGCGTGGTTACAATTTTGATGGCACGCGGCACCTGGGCTTTGATTGCGGCAGCGACCTTTGCCGCCTCGCCCTCAGAATAAAGATCGGCTTTGTTCAAGACCACAAGATCAGCGCACATCAGCTGATCGCCGTAAACTTCCTCAAGCGGATTTTCGTGATCAACCGACGGGTCGGCTGCGCGTTGGGCCGCGACCTTCGCCGGATCATCGGCAAAACGCCCCGCCAAAACGGCTGGACCGTCAACAACTGTTACAACGCCATCGACGGTGACCTTGGAGCGAATCTCCGGCCACTCGAAGGCTTTGATCAACGGCTTCGGCAAAGCGAGGCCGGACGTTTCAATGATGATATGCTCGGGTTGCGGCTTCAGGGCTAGCAGCGTTTCTAATGTTGGAATGAAATCGTCTGCGACCGTGCAGCAAATGCAGCCGTTGGTCAGTTCGATGATGTTGCCCTCGGGGCAACTTTCGATACCGCATGACTTCAAGATCGCGCCATCGACGCCGACATCGCCGAATTCGTTGACGATCAGCGCTAAGCGGCGGCCTCCGGCGTTTTCGATGACGTGACGAACGAGCGTGGTTTTGCCCGCGCCGAGAAATCCTGTGACGATCGTGACCGGGACTTTGCGCGTGCTCATTCGGCAGGCTCCATAACGTTCGGGTTGACCGGCGGAATGCGCGAGATGACACCCTTGCGGAACGTGACCGGGCGTTCTTTCCACGGCACAATGCCGTTTGTGGTGTCAGCGAATGCGCGCGCAGCCGCAGCCACATCTGCGCAGTGCTCGACGTTATCAAGATCGCCGATGACGTAAGTCCACTTGCCATCAGCGGCGAGTGCAACCGTGCACGGGCGTTTGCACACAGCGAGACATTCGACAGTCTCAACGGCGATGGTCGAATCATTGGCCAGCAAATCGCGAACACGATCAGCCAAAGCGGGGCCCGGATGATCGAATTGATCTTCGCCCTCGCCGAGCTTGCGGCGGCAACTGACGCAGACAAAAACCGTTGCGCGAAGTGTCATCTATCAAACCTCAAGGGTTTCAGGACCCTTCAACACTGTCCAAAAATAGCCTGCGAACGCGCCGGTCAACGTCCACATCACGGCATGAACCGCGAGGGAAGCAGACGTGAAATGTCCAGCCAGTTCGGCTGGTGCCGTACTGGCGAAGGCCGCGGCTTGTGGCGCGCCAATGATATGCGGCGCCGCGATCAAGACGATCCCCGCTGCAATCCGCGCAACGCCCTCAGGCTTGAACAACAACCAGATGCCGAGTGCGGTGGCACACGCCGTTGTCCACCACCAAATTTGCCGTGGCACCAATTCAGCGGCAGCGCTGCCTGGAAGTTCAGGCGGCAGTCCCAGCGCTGGCGCCAGGCCGGCTGCAAAGAACGCGGCCGTGCCCCACAGCACTGCCGACCGCGGCGTGACCTTAACACCTGAGCCAAGCATTGCGGCCAGCAACATCATCGCAAAGCCAACGGCCGTGCCTATTGTGGTGACGCTGGTGACGAGCGTTCGCTCAAATCCATCGGCGGGCGACCAAACCTTTGCGGCCGCGCCGTCGTCATGGGTTTCACCGCCATGGACCAGAATTAGTTGAGCCGCAGCGCCATTGTCTAACGACGACTGATCGTGGCCAGCAGGTTTGCTGCCAGCCTTTTCATAGGTCTCGGCCTGCAAGATCAGCGGCACGGTCGTCACGTGCTGGAGTGCGGATACGAGAATACCAGTAAGCACGCCAGCCAATAGGCCAGCGGCTAACATACGCGTCAGCATATCAATTGCCTCAGTGGCAGGGGAAAGCGAGTGAGTGGCGCGTATCGTGAGCCGCGTTATGCATCACTTCGGAATGAGCGAAGCCGACCATGAACACCAAGCCGGCGCCGATCAAAAATGCAGCGGCGCATTGGGCGCGGAAACGGACGAGTGCGGAAGCGCCCGCAGTCCCGGCAGGTAAAGCAACAGCAGCCGCTTGAGATTTAGATTTCATTATCCGTATCACCTTTCACCACCCACCCGGCGGAGTTTAGAGGACGTCTCGTGATGGCTGGTTTCCTGGCTCGCGGGTCGAAGCGTCCGGCACCCTTCCCGAGGCGAACCTCAGTGGTAACTTGCCGGCAGCTCACCGCTTACAGTTGCGGGGGCAGCCGCGGATTTGGGCGATAAGCCCTACACCGCGTTCCCATTTTTCCCTTGCGGGACACCATCACACCAACCGATAAGTGAAGCGGCCTAGGGCGTCAATGGCATTCGCCCAGCCTGCGGTCTCATAGCCGCGTTTCCCCCGGTTCCCTGATCAGATCGAGGCAGATGACTGTGGCACCGCCCACCTTAGCCCCTGTGACCCTCGTTTTGGGTGGCGCCCGCTCGGGAAAAAGCCGGTATGCGGAGGAGCTTATCACCGCCCTGCCAGCGCCTTGGAACTATCTCGCCACCGCCGAAGCTTTCGATGATGAGATGCGTGAACGGATTAAGGAGCACCAGGCGCGACGCGTGTCCGGTTGGGTCACGCACGATGCGCCGCTAGATTTGTCAGCCGCAATTGACAATGCATCCAGCGATGCGCCGGTGCTGATCGATTGTCTGACACTTTGGTTGACCAATCTGGTTCTCGGCAGTCATGATATCGACGCTTCGACCGCCGCCGTGCTGCAGAGCCTGGCTCAGCGAACCGCATTGACTGTTATCGTATCAAACGAAGTCGGACTGGGCATCGTGCCTAACAACGCCTTAGCGCGGCAATTTCGCGATGAAGCCGGCCGTCTTAATCAGCGTATCGCAGCCGTGGCCGGCCGTGTTGTATTCATGGCCGCCGGGTTGCCGTTGGTCATGAAGGGATAACGCCATGGATGACATACCCCAACCAGACGGCGGCGAACGTCACAAAGCCAAAATGGCTAAGCGCAAGGCCGTGCAAGATGCCGAGGTTGCGTCAAAGACCATCGAAAAGGGTGTGCTGCTCGTCCACACCGGCCCCGGCAAAGGCAAATCGACGGCCGCGTTCGGATTAGTATTGCGCGCGTTAGGCCATGGCTGGCGCGCCGGCGTCGTGCAATTTATCAAAGGTGCTTGGCAAACGGGCGAGAAGACCGCGCTCGAACGTTTCGGCGATCAGATCTCGTGGCACACCATGGGCGAAGGGTTTACCTGGGAAACCCAAGACCGGACCCGCGATGTGGCGGCGGCTGAGCGCGCGTTTGCGAAAGCGCGCGAGTTGATGGCTGACCCATCAATACGGCTGTTGATCTTGGATGAGTTGAACATTGCATTGCGCTACGATTATCTGCCGCTTGAAATGGTCTTAGAAACACTCGCCGCCCGCCGTCCCGATTTGCATATCGTGGTGACAGGCCGCAACGCAAAGCCCGAATTGATCGCACTCGCCGACGGCGTCACCGAGATGGGCGCCGTCAAACACCACTTCGCATCGGGCGTCAAAGCGCAGGCGGGGATTGAGTTTTGAGTGTGATGCTGCCGGAACCAATCACATTCAGAGAGCCACGCAACTCGCAAAGTTATCGTCATCCCGGCGCAGGCCGGGACCCGGCCAAGTCAGAATTTGGCACAGCCGCAATTCATAGAACTTTGACTTCAGTTCACAGCGGCACCGCGCTGGCTAACAACTTTTTTCCAATCGATCTTGTCTGGGTCCCGGCCTTCGCCAGGATGACGATAAATGAAGAAGCCAGTGGCTTTAGCGATCGGAGCGGCGCATGACGAAAACCTGCCGCGCGTTGATGTTTATGGGCACCGGATCGGATGTCGGCAAGTCGCTGATTGTTGCGGGACTGTGCCGGGCGCTGGCCAATCGGGGATTGAAAGTAGCGCCCTTCAAACCGCAGAACATGTCGAACAATGCGGCTGTGACAGCGGACGGTGGCGAGATCGGACGCGCGCAAGCATTGCAGGCCCGTGCCGCGCGGCTCGCGCCATCGGTGCATATGAATCCGGTACTTTTGAAACCGCAAAGTGAGACTGGCGCGCAGATTATCGTCCAAGGGCGTATGACAGGCTCGGCCAAAGCGCGCGAATTTCAATCGATCAAGCCGGGATTAATGCCAGCTGTTTTGGAGAGCTACGAGAAACTCAAGGCCGAAGCCAACATCGTTCTAATCGAAGGCGCCGGCAGTGCGTCCGAAATCAACTTGCGCGCCAACGACATCGCCAACATGGGATTTGCCCGCGCCGCAGACGTTCCGGTGATCCTGATCGGTGACATCGATCGCGGCGGCGTCATCGCCTCGCTTGTTGGAACCAAGACCGTCGTTGATCCGGGAGACGCGGCATTGATCTGCGGTTTTCTGATCAACAAAATGCGGGGCGATGCCAGCCTGTTCGACGACGGCATGAAAGCCATCACCACCATGACCGGCTGGCGTGCGTTGGGGCTGATCCCCTTTTTCCCGGATGCTAAGAAACTTCCGGCAGAGGATGCCTTTGGCCTCAGTGCTGGTGCCAAACATAAATTCAGTGCGGATCAGCTGCGCATCATCGTGCCTGTGCTGCCGCGAATCTCAAACTTCGACGATCTCGATCCGCTATGCAATGAACGTGGCGTCACTGTCGAAATGATCGCGATCGGGCAACCGCTGCCACGCGACGCCGATGTGATCGTTATGCCTGGATCAAAATCAACCATCGACGATTTGCAAGCGTTGCGCGGTGCTGGCTGGGACATCGATATTGCAGCCCACGTTCGCCATGGCGGATTTGTGCTTGGACTCTGCGGTGGCTATCAAATGCTGGGCCGCAAAATCGCTGATCCGCATGGGATAGAAGGCTCACCCCGTAGCGTTGACGGACTTGGGTTGCTCGATATCGAAACCGTGTTCGATCGTAACAAGACGCTGACCAATGTCAGCGGCGAACTCGTTGGATCTGGCGCGCACGTCACCGGGTATGAGATGCATGTCGGCGAAACTACCGGACCCGGATTGACGCGGCCGATGGTGCGATTGAACACTGGAAATGTTGACGGCGCGATCTCACCTAATGGCCGTGTCGCCGGCTGCTACATCCATGGCTTGTTTTCATCGGACGCAGCGCGCGCCGCGTTGCTCAAAGACTGGGGTGGCTCAACTTCAGATTTCAACTACGAAGCGCTCGTCGACGAAACCCTCGACCGCCTCGCCGATCACCTCGCACAGCACATCGATATTGATGCGCTCTTGAGCCTCGCGAGGTGAGCGACGGAATGCCCGCTCAAACAATGTTGGGTTGCGGCGGCCCTTGTGTCACGCCGCCGGCCGGCATCTGGGACGCCTAACCCAACCGACATGCGCCAACCTACATGCCCCGCGACAAAAGCCAAACCAATGCCAATGCTGTGAAGCCTACTATCAAGCCCCACGCAATGAACGCGAGCCGCAACGCGCGGCGGATATCGGCAGCGGTTGCCTCGCGGCGGCCGTTGCCCATGTAGGCGTCAGTGGTGATCTGGCCGCCATACTGGCGTGGACCATTGAGCTTTAAGCCCAACGCACCGGC
>JANNFX010000050.1:0-15481 GCA_031380225.1 Hyphomicrobium sp. | reverse complement strand
GCCGCGTATCGCAATTTGCAATTGTGACCGGTGGAATATCAGTCGCGGCTATCCGGGATCTTTACCTGACCGAAACGGAAATGATTGGCGCATTTATCCAGAGTTTCTGGGCGTTTTTTAGCTGACGTCACTGGACTGCGGCGGATGGTAATGGTCCCGGATAGCCGCGCGACGGGCAGCCCCACCGATCACAGGCATCGATTGGCGCGGCTTCCGGGAAGACGGAATTTAGGCTGATAATTTTCGTGTCCCGCCTTAAGCCGAAACCAATTTTCTTTATCTCAGAAATGCATTTGATGACACATCTTCAAACCTCAACCGGACAGCCGTGCTTTCGGGCACAGATTATGAGCTGCCGGGTTGCGAATTCATCGATCTGCCGGAACCGTAGTTGTGGCAACAGTTTTCCGGCATACGGGCCTTTGCATTCTCACGACTTCGGCAAGCTCACCACCGCAGTTCTGACATGGCGGCGACGGCCGGTGGGGCACCGTCCGCGAAAAGCCTAGCAAGTTTGGCCGTTGAGATGGAGCTTCCCTCCATCACCTCGGTTTTGTGGATGCCGGAGGCGACGAAAAGCGCATCTACGCCGAAGCGTTGAGCGCCCGTGATGTCAGTGCGCAAGGCATCACCAATAACGAGAGAGCGTTTCAAATCGACGGCCTGGCCGCGCAGGATTTCTGCGGACCGTTTTGCGGCTTCATAGGCCGAGCGATGCGGTTTTCCAGCCCAATAGACGTCGCCGCCCATCGCGGCATAAAGCTCCGCGATGGCGCCCGCACACCAGTAGTGCTTGCCGCCGACATCGACGACAAGATCGGGATTGGCACACACGAATGGCAATTTTCGCGCAAGGGCTGCGCCCAACAGTGGACGATAGTCGTCCGGCGTTTCGACGTCATCGTTTGTCAGTCCGGTGCAGACAATCGCTTGCGCCTCCTCAAGCGCCGTCAATGCAGCTGAGCAATGCTTGAAAAAAGCCGCGTCCCGGTCCCGTGGACCGATGCCGTGCACCCGCGCATAGCCTTGATCCTTGATGTGCGTCAGCGCCAGTGCGCCCGATGAAATGATTTCATCCCACGCCGATTGCGGCACGTGGCGGGCTTCAAGCATGGACGCGACACGAAACGCGGGCACGGGTGCATTGGAGACGAGAATGACCGTGCCACCACCATCGCGGAACTTGGTCAGCGCCGCGCATGCGTCTTTGAACGCGACATGGCCGTTATGAACCACGCCCCAGACATCGCAGAACAGCACATCATAGCGCTGCAACAGCGGACCAGCGGAGTCGATGATTTCTGGGGGTAGTTTCAACCAGCGGCTCGATCTCATATCGTTAGCGATCCGGCCGTCGCCGGTTGCCGACAGTTGGAGAACATCTCAACATAATACCATCGCGCACGTCGCCGCGGGTGATGCGACCCGGACTCGAGACATCACTTTGAGATCACGTCGCCGGCTGTGCCGGGCGGGCGCTCGCACCAATGCGCAGCCACAGTTTGCGCCACTGATAGAGAATAATCGACAGCCCCGTCACCAGTGGCACCGCCCACAAGAACGGATTGAGCGCCAATTCCGGCATCAATCTCACTGCGCCGAATGCGAAGAATGCCGTGTAGACCGAGATGCCGGCTCCAACCAAAGCTTTGATGTGTTCGTACTGCCAATCCTGCGGGCCAACATTTGGTTTATAAATGAACCACAGATTGGTGACCCCGGTTGCCACGCCGACGACGGAAATTCCCATCATCAACGATTTGATCAGGGGATCAGGGACCAACCAGCCTTGGAACGCGCAATTGGCCGCCGCGATCATCACGGCGTACTGCAAGGCAACGTTGCGCCACTCGCGGTTGGCGGCATGCTCGCGTTTGTTCAACACGCACAGCCAGCCATACCAGGCAAGATTGATGGTCAGGATCGAGAGATACTGCATCATCCAGCCGAATATGCTGGTGATGACGGTCATATCCATGGCGCCCGTCAGGTGCGGGTGCGTTTCAACCGGGGCAAGGAGCGTGGTGGAACTCATGCAAAACGCGATCGCGCCGGTGATCAGCATCGACCATGTGAAGACCCGGCCCCATTTCTTGTGATTGACGCCACCCTTTTTCGACAGCACCGGCACCCAAAATGCCAACAGGCCGACCGACCCGGCTGTGATGTGGGCCAAGACCAAAGTGTGAAAGAGCCGGTACATTTTCCCCCGTCAGCATCAATTGTCTAATCCTGACCTGGGATCGGCTGCGTTTCAAGCCGGAAGTGTCGGCCCGGAACCGGCTAACTCTCTCCCGGGCGGGGCTATTCGGGCGCCCGGACGTGTGCAATGTTTGCGGCCTTCGCCCTCCCCCCTGCAAGGCCGCACCCGTGTACACGCCTCCTCGACCGAACCCGCTCTGGGCTGTTGCCGGCCTGTTGCGGACCGCATTCGGGGGTGAAGGCAATCTCTTGAGCCTGTTGCCGGCCGCAGCCTATAAAATGAAACTGGGCCGGCTTGGCTGGTCGCGGCGCACGATCCTGATCGTCAATCAACCCGGCCTCGTTAAAGCCATCCTGGCCGACCCAGAAGATGTCTATCCAAAAAGCGATTTGATGGTCGGTGCGTTGGCGCCGCTTGTCGGCGATTCGATGTTTGTTTCGTCTGGCCCGCTGTGGCGCCGGCAGCGGCGCATGATCGATCCGGCGTTTTCGCTGATGCGTTTGAGCCGTGCGTTCGCCTCAATGGCCGATGGTGTCAATGCCTATGAACAACACCTTGATGCTCTGGCAGCCAAGTCCGAACTGTTTTCACTCGACTTGGCGATGAGCCACCTGACGGCCGATATCATCTGCCGCACAGTGTTCTCGACGTCTCTTGAATCGCGAACGGCGCGCGAGGTGTTCGACGCTTTCACGATATTCGAACGCAGCGTTGCGCATGTGGAACTCAAGCGCCTGATTTTCGATCCGGCCTGGTCCAACATCCCGCATCACCCGGAAGTTTTGGCGGCATGTGAGAAAATCCGCGGCCACTTAGGACGCATGGTCGATAGCCATATCGAAAACGGCTTGTCGTTCAATGACATCGCCGCGGCAATCGTTGCAGCCCGCAATCTCGAAGACGGCGAGCCGTTTACCCGCAAAGAGCTGATCGATCAGTTGGGCGTGTTCTTTCTCGCCGGACATGAGACGACCGCCAGCGCGCTAACCTGGGCGTTCTATATTCTCTCGCAGCAGCCGGACGCGGTGGCGCGTATTCGTGCCGAGATCCATGACGTAACTGGCGGCGGACCAGTTGAGTTCGAGCACATCAAGCGCTTAGCATTCACGCGCAATGTCTTCCGCGAAACCATGCGGCTCTATCCGCCGATTACGTTTCTGCCGCGCGTCGCATTGCGGCCGGTCGAGATTGGCGGCCGCAAAGTCAAGAAGGGCGCCATGGTCATGATCGCGCCGTGGACCATTCACCGCCACCGCGATTATTGGCGTAACCCGCATGCCTTCGATCCGGACCGCTTCAGCCCAGAACGCGAGCACGAATTGGTCAACGGCGCGTATCTGCCGTTCGGCATCGGCCCACGGGTCTGCGTGGGCGCTGCATTCGCGCAAACAGAAAGCGCGCTCATCCTCGCCCGTCTCGTCCGCCGTTATGATTTCAGTGTTGAGCGCCCCGAGGCCGTCCGCCCCGTCGCGCGCCTCACAACGCGGCCAGCCGAGCAGATCATGTGCCGGGTGGTGAAGCGGCAGTCATCACTGACCTAGGTGCAGCTTTCTCATGCGAATTTGATGGGCCTCTACGACTGAGAAATGGCCGGCCCAATCGTCTCGTGATTGTAACGTGGCAACTACCTGGCTGATTGCCGGGCCAGGCGGCTTCATTGATAGCCGGAACAAAACGATTCCGCATTCAGCTGCCAATCCATGCCGGAATGCCAATTCACCAAAATCTTTGTCAAAAGTGACGAGAACGCGCTGCTCCGTTACTGCTTGGGTCAAGAGTTTTTCGTCCGACACACCGGGAGATTCGCACTTGGCCCAGAAAACATCATGACCTGCGTTTCGAAGATCGAGGACCGCGCGGCGAGGAAAATTCTCATCCGCAAGGAACCGGCTCATTCAGCTGCACTCGGAAACACGCGTTCATTTGCGAGGATGTCGCGCGCATACGCGAGACATGCTGTAAGATCTTCATGAGTCAAACCCGGATAGTTGTCCAAGATATCAGCCTCTGTCCATCCATCGGCCATGAGCCCGATTAGAAATTCGACCGACAACCGCGTACCACGAACCACAGGCTTGCCGACCAAGACCCCTGGGTCGGCAACAATTCGGGGAAGTTCTGGTTTAACAGTCATGTGAAACTTCTCAGTCAAAAAGGCTCGGGACTTATACTATCTCTGACCAGGACACGGCAAGCACGTCCGAAAACTTTGGCAAACTAGCTCTAAATCCAGCCCATCAGCTCGCGGCGCACCACGGCTTCGATGACGTCAACGCCTTCTGACGTGTCATTGAGGGCTTGCAGATAGGCGAACTTCTCCCCGCCCGCGTCTTCGAAAATGTGGCGGTTTTCGCCATCGAGTTCTTCTAGCGTTTCGAGGCAATCTGCAGAAAAACCAGGTGCCACCAATGCTAAACGCTTGATGCCTTCCTGGGCCAGGCGCTCAACGGTCTTATCCGTATAAGGCTGTAACCATGGGTCATTGCCGAAGCGCGACTGGAACGTTGTTAGCCAGCGCTCCTTCGGCCAGCCCAGCCTGTCGCACAGCAAGCGGGACGTCTTTTGGCAATGGCAGTGATACGGGTCGCCTGCATCAAAGTACTTCTGCGGCATGCCGTGGAAGGTGGCGATGATGCGCTCGGGCTCGAAATCTAACTTCGCCAAACTGGCTTTCATCGAGCGCGCCAGCGCATCGATGTAGGCCGGGTCATCATGATAGGCGGGTGCCACACGGACGAATGGCTGCCAGCGTAAATTCATGAGCGCGCGAAATGCCTGGTCACACGCGGTCGCGGTCGTTGCCGCGGCATACTGCGGATACATCGGCATTAATAAGATGCGATCACAGCCTGCTTCTTGCAGCGCCTGGACGCGGCTTTCCGTCGTTGGGTTTGCGTACCGCATCGCCCAGTCGACCAAGATGCGAGGCTCAGCGGCGAAGCGGGCTTGCAGTTGATCGGCTTGACCGCGGGTAATGGTTTTTAACGGACCCTCATCACGCTCATTATTCCAAATGGTGGCGTAGTCGCGGCCCTTGCGGCTCGGCCGAACGGTCAAAATGATGAGATTGAGGATCGGCCACCATTTCCACTTAGGCTCCTCGATGACGCGCGCGTCTGACAGAAACTCCTTCAAATACCGCCGCATCGGCCAATAGCTGGTGCCATCGGGCGTGCCGAGGTTCAAAAGCAAAACACCGATGCGGCCGACCTTGGTCTTGGGATGGGACGCCGGCCAAGTGCTGCGATCAGGCTCGAACACGGGCACGGGCACGGGAGTTTTGGGCATCGGCGGCGGGGTCCTCGGCGGGTATTGGCGAACTACGCCTCAAATGCCCGGCGAGATCAGGTAGCGGCTATTGGTTCTGTCCTCAAACCGGCCATTTGGCGCGGCGGTAGCCGCTGGAATTACTCAAGTTTTCCGGCTGCCTCCCAAATCGCTATCGTCGACTTGGCGAAACTACGGCTTGATTGGGCAAAAAGTTGCTCGCCAAGCGGCGGCGCAGACTTTCTGGCCTTGCGTTGGCTAGCCCGCGCTACGCCCATCACTGCCGACGCGGCATCGTCGTTAAGGTCATCACGCGATTTGATCGCCGCGATCAGCACCGCGATATCTTGTACATCACCGAGCATTTGGGAAAGCGTGCGCGCGGCCTCGATGCGGGCAGAAAACATGTCCGGCCAAGCCTTTTGCAAAAGTTGCATATGGCGCCAGTGCAGTTGAACGGCTTTGCGCAGATCATGGAAGGCTTCGTCGCTGCCATCTTCGTAGGCGTGGTTTTGGAGATGGCGACCCTTGCGGTAGGCGGCGCGAAGACCCTTTTCAAGTGTTTCGGTATCACCTTGAGCTGTCAGAGCTTCGGCCGCGGTACGGGCTTGACTGAGCATGGCGATCACCTCTGTTTTCGGGACGCTGCTTTCAGCCGGAGGGTGATCACCCAGAAGCGAACGCTTAACTTCGGCAATGCTCGCAGCTTCCTCCACGGAGCAGCTTCCGTTACCTGTCAGGCTGGTGAGCGTGGCGGCCATCACATCCCGGTCGCGGGTCTGAGACATCAAACCTGCGATCGTGCGATAGCGCGCGGCTTCAAATTGGTAGATCTCGGGCTCAAGCCCTGGCCGGACCAGTTTCAAAAATGCGCGGACGCGCTTCAAACATTTGCGCGATTCATGCACAGCCGTGACCGCATTCTGAGCATCGGCCATCTCGCGCCCGATGCGATCGATTTGGTCGACGATGATACGCGGCGCCGCTTCGCTGAGCGGTTCTCCGAATTTGAGACGGTACGCCATGTTGGTCCACAACCCCGAGTGTCCGGGGATTTGTGTCACTGGCTTTTGTCACACGCAACGAAAACGTTGAGGGCGCAATGGTTAATGACCCTTGGTCGAGGTCAAGAACGTCGCCACACGCATCGCCGCGTAGGCTCCCAAAAACTGACTGATCAGAAAAGGTGGAACATCTGCTGGCTGAATACCCGTGAACGTGCCAGTCAACGCCCTGGCAATAGTAACGGCTGGATTTGCGAAGGATGTCGAGGCGGTGAACCAGTACGCAGCGAAAATATAAAAACCGACTGCCGCTGCTACGCTTGCAGCCGCGTTTCTGCGGGTCAAAAGTATCGTTGTTAGCAATCCGAACGTTGCGATGAATTCTGACACCCACTGAAACGGCCCGCTGCGGACTTTGTGCGACAGCTGCATGAGCGGCTCATCGAACATCAAATGTGCGGCCCACACGCCGATGACAGCACCAATCAGTTGAGCCGCGACATAGACCAAAAAATCGCGCTGCGGCAGGCTGTCCTCAAGATGCATCACGCCCGAGACCGCTGGGTTAAAATGCGCGCCCGACAGCGGACCTAGCATACCGATCAAGACATAGAGCATCGCCCCAGTTGCTGCCGCATTACAAAGCAGCGCGAGAGCATTGTTCCCGACCGCAAGCCGATCTGCCATGATGCCAGAGCCCACCACAGCAGCCAGCAGCAGCGCGGTCCCGAGCAACTCGGTATAAAACCGGCGTTCCAGCGCCGGCAGCGACGGATCGGTCATCAGGCGGCGCCCTTAGGTCATGGTTCCAATGGCCATCAACCGCTGCTTGAGCGCCGAGGGATCGAGCGCATCAAATGGCAAATCAATAAAAGCCTTGATGCGGTCGTACAGCAGGCGATGAGTTTCATCAAATGCCGCCTGCCGTTCGCTGTCTGTACCCTCGAAGCGCGACGGATCGGCAACGCCCCAATGCGCGGATGTTGGGTGGCCGGGCCAAAACGGGCAGGTTTCGCCAGCTGCATCGGCACACACAGTGATAATGTAATCTATGGGAGCCGCCCCGGGCGCCGCAAATTCATCCCAGGTTTTTGAACGCAAGCCTACCGTGGGGTAGCCCTTCCGCGTCAAGAGGGCGATCGCGCCTGGATTGATACGGCCGCTTGGATGGCTGCCCGCACTGAAGCCGCGAAAACGACCACCACCAATTGCATTCAGAATGCTTTCCGCAATCACGGAGCGGCAGGAATTGTGGGTGCAGAGGAACAGCACGTTTTTGGTTGAGCCGGTCATTGCATTCCACTGTTGAAAACTGGCCAGCTGTTCGGGCGTGTCGATGTCGTCGAGGCAAAGATCATTGGAAGGACAGACTGTCAAGCGTGGTATAGGATCGGACGCGATCAAAGACTTGGCACCGCTCTCGCCTGACAACTTAGAAAGATCAGAAATACAGCGCCGGGGCCATAGCACCGGATTGCGCTGCTGGCCGGTCTCGTCAATCGCGTGGACAATGCGCTCGCCGCCAGTGCGGGCAAAGGCGTCGATGATCTGATTGAGGAACGCAGTTTCAAGCCACGCCATGTCACCCGGCACAATCAACACGCCGTCGATGTCATTATCCAATTGCGCCACACCGAATGCAACGGAAGCGCCAAGGCCGTCGCGATACGACGAGTTCATGACACAGCGGAACGGCAAACCCAGCAATGCCGCCCTGAGCGCCTCATGATCAGCTCCTGTTACTGCCCAAAATTCTGTCACGGGGCACGCGGCGACCGCCCGCGCAACCCGCCGCACCATTGGCTCTCCTCCAACGTTCGCCAATAGCTTGTTGGCCAGGCCAAAACGCTGCGAAAGCCCGGCGGCCAAAAGGACGGCGGCTAATTTCATTTTGCTCCCTTTCTGTCTCGTAACTTGAACAGGCCGCCAATCATCGCCATCTTTGCTGTAATTTATGAGATCGGGCGTCGAAACGGACATGGCTTTTAACGACACAGCTGCCAACTATGGATCCGTCAGCCGGTGGCTGCACTGGATCATGGCTGCCGCAATTTTCGGACTGTTCGGCCTTGGCTGGTGGATGGTTGAACTGACCTACTATAGCCCGTACTACAAATCAGCGCCCGACTTGCACCGTAGCGTGGGCATCGTCGTCTTAGCGCTGCTGTTGTTCCGCATGCTGTGGCGAACCATAAACCCAAAGCCAGACGACAGCGATCTGTCGCCTTTTGAACGCAAAGCCTCGCATTGGGTGCATTGGAGTTTCTATCCGTTGATTTTGTTGCTTTGCATCAGCGGCTATTTGATCTCAACGCCTGACGGCAATCCGATTAGCGTGTTTGGACTGTTCGATGTCCCCTCGCTCATACAATCGAAGGGGTTGGAAGATACCGCCGGATGGATTCATTGGGGAACCGCCTACATGACTGTCGCTCTGGCCATCGGCCATAGCGCCGCCGCGATCAAGCATCATTTTTCCGGACAAAGCCGCGTTTTGACCCGAATGTGGTCGGGACGGGCGTGACCCCGGCTGAGTTCAATTTCCGATCCACTAAACGAAAGGACATCCCATGATCCGCCGCTTTGCAGCCGCTGCTACACTGGCCCTTATCGCAACCACGAGCGTAGCCGATGCCGCCGACTATGTCATCGATAGCCAGGGCGCACATGCCTCGATCATTTTCCGCGTCAAGCATCTGGGCTTTAGCTGGCTCGTCGGCCGTTTCGATAAATTCGACGGCACTTTTTCCTATGACGAAAAGGACCCCGGCGCGTCAAAGGTGGCGGTCAATATCGACACTTCATCGCTGAGTTCAAACCATGCCGAGCGCGACAAACATTTGCGCAGTGGAGACTTTCTCGATGTCATTAAGTTTCCGAAGGCATCATTTGTCAGCAAAACCGTGACGCCGAAGGACGGCGGCAAGGCGACGATTGTTGGCGACCTAACGCTTCACGGCGTCACAAAACCGGTGACCATTGAAGCCGCCTACATTGGCGGGGGCGCAGATCCGTGGGGCGGCTTCCGCCAGGGCTTTGAAGGCTCGGCCAAAATAGTTCTCGCCGACTTTGGCATGACTCACGACCTCGGCCCGGCATCCAAGGACGTGATGCTCGAATTGAATATTGAGGGATTGAAGAAGTAGTCGTTTTGCACGATGATTCGTTGAGCCAATCGTCGGTGGCGTAGGTTGGGGCAAGCGCAGCGCGACCCAACGTTCTTGTGCTTGCTGAGTTCGTCGTGAGATGTTGGGTCGCGCTGCGCTTGACCCAACGTGACTGCGTTGCTTACTCCGACCGGCTCTTTCCCGCGGCGAATAACCTTGTCATCAGCCATATCGGGATCACGACGGCAGCGCCGAGCAGCATGTATTGCAACAGCCAGTCAATCGATGCGAATCCGAGATCATAAATATTGCGCAGCAGCGCATTCATTCGATCAAAGAAATTGCGCAAGTTAATGCCGAGCGCACTCAGCACGACGCCAACAACCAGAGAAATCACCGCCAAGCGCAGGATTGTCGAAAAGACGTTGCCACCCATCAGTGAATTGCGGTCCATCGGCAAAGGCTCCATCGGTCAGTTGCAGTGTTCAAGTATCAGTGGTGAAGGGCGCGTCAGGCCAGACGCTCCTTTTGCCGCCTAAACAACTGATTAGCACAGAATTGTGGCCGGCAGGATTTTGGTAGTCTCAAAACACAGCCTGCATCAGGATCATACCATCCGGAAACTAGACTTCGCAGCCCTTGCGGCGCAGGACTTCTCGCGTCCGGCCGATGGAGTTCATGTACATAATTTCCGATGTTGTAAGCCGTGTCCCGAATGCGGTCTCAATCGCTGCCACCAAATTCATAGCGGCAAGACTATCCCATGTTGAAACCGTATCAGGAGAGCTCACGTCAGAAAGAGTCGCGGCTGCTACATCAAGCTCTTCGGCAAATAAATTGATCAGTTTGTCTGTCACGCATTTCCCCTCGGCTTCGAAATTCAACGGTTTATCTATGCCGCATTAACTATAGAGCTTGGCTTGCCCCCTGGAGCCGCAACTGTGCTCGCCGCCAAGCAACTGGCACAGCAGATGCGCCGCAGACTGTCAATCAGTAGCATTTGTACTCTTGCCGGTCACGCGTGAACCACTATGGTCGAAGAGCAATTCCGGCGACCTAACGAGGCCTCAATGCTGCCAATACAAGACCAGCCCAACCTCGGTCCTTTGCTTGCCGCGCAGTTGGCCTCAGAGCCGCAGCACGAACGCTATTTTCAGCGCCGGTTTAGTGACATTGACCCCACAGAAGCTGCATTTCTCGAGGAAATCGCCGGCTACATCACGGTGGTTGCTGGAACAGATATCGGCCAGTTCATCAAGGACTATGGCTGGCTCTGCCAAATGCAAGTCGAGGAAGAACTCTATTTCCGCCGCAACAACCGCTACCGGTTAACGACACTTCAGCAAGCCATCGATGACGTTTACAGCAACAAGGAGTTCATGACGCGCTACATGAATGGCCTGCTCATGACACAGCTTTGGTGGTCAAACCACACCGCAGTGCTGCGCTACTACCGCGATCATTATCTTCCAAGCGTGAAGCAAAATGCGCGGCACTTGGAAATCGGACCAGGCCATGGCCTGCAGGTGTTTCTCGCGGCTGAGCAACCCCGCATCGCAGAGGCCGTCACCTGGGATCTCAGTCCAGCTTCAATTGCCTTGACCGAAGAGTGCCTGGCCAAGCTTAAGCCGCGCATCCACGTCCAGTGCATTCTCGAAAACATGTTCGCCCCAAAAGCAGCAACGGCATTCGACAGCATTGTTTTCTCGGAAGTCTTAGAGCACATGGAAAAGCCTGGCGATGCCTTGCAATTGTTGTCGAACCTCCTGACTCCAGACGGTCGCGTGTTCATCAACATGCCAATCAATAGCGCTGCACCCGATCATCTCTTCAATACCGGTACACCCGAAGAGCTTTTCGACTACATCGGCTCGCATGGCCTGAAGGTTGTTGAAACGGCGCTCTATCCGGCGACGGGGAATAGTCTCGAACGCGCGCGCCGCAAACGCTTGACCATCAACTGTGTCGCGATCTGCGGCAAAGCCTGACAACCCGTAGACTTGCGCGCACGAAAGCGAGACCGCAACTGCCGGAATATCGCGGGCCACGCGTGGTGCCTCAGAACTTTATCAAGGCGCCAGTCATGACCACGTCGAGGTCTTCGAGAGCGACGCCAGCGATGGCTCCGTTAGCGACACCACCGTTCAATTGGCGCGCCGTCAAATCAGCTTCGTAGTGTCGGTAATAGGCATAAATCAAAATCGAAGCCGCATCCAAGCCTTGCACGATGCCGCCGCCATAGACCTGCATGCCCGACGACCAGACAGCTGAATCTCCGCCCACTGCAAACGGGTTCAACGGATCAGCCACTCCGCCGTCAGTGCCGTCGATTGTGCGGCGGCCATTCGCACCACCCGAGTAATCGTAATACTGGCCAAAGAGCGTGGTTTTACCAAGTGCATTGAACTTTTGCTCGATCCCGGCCTGGACGGCCCAGAAGTGCTGGCCATCGTCCGCACCGGTACCAGCAAAACGCGCCGTCTGACTGAGGATGTCATCGATTTTAGTGCCTGCCGCGAAGTTTACGAACAGCCCAGTCGCCTCGTGCAGCGCGCTGATCGAACCACCAAACTGGTGGCAGCGCGTGTCACTGCCATCTGCTCCTTGGCCGGCAGGCGCGGACATGCAGACCGATTGGGTCTGGTTGTTGTCGGTGATTTCGCCGTACCCGATGCCTGCGGATAACTTAAACCCTGCGACGTCGCCCGAGTAGCGGATCGCTGCGTCCCACAAATCGTCCGCGCCCCACGAGGTACTGACTGTGAAGCCGTATAGTGCCGGTGTCTCGTAGCGCACGTTTGTAACCGCACGCTCGCCTTCACCGGGTTGATCGCCGCCGTCACCAATAAGCCGGCGCCAGCTCAAAGAACTGAGGCCGCCGTTCGCCGCTGATCGGAGGCGCAATCCGAGACCAGTGTCTTCAACGTCCGAGAATTTTGCGGCGGGCTGAACCTGTGTTTGGTCAAGTTCGGTGATGGCGTTGGTCGCTGTCGTGCCGGCACCAACGGTCACAGTGCCCATCGATTTGCTTTTGATGAACCAGTTTGAATCGCGCAGATCGAGTCCGGCGCCTGCGTTAGGATCATCCTGATTGACGGCCTTGGAATTGGCGATCCGGACGCCGATTTCCAGCCGGTAGCCAACTTCAATGTCGCTCGTAACTTTTGCCTTGCCGCGGAACCCGATGCGCGTACGCGACTGGTCGTTGGTCAAAACATAGGCATTGCTTTCACTACCATCATCCCAGAACATCACGGCTTCATTTACTTGGCCGTAAATCTCGAGCGAAACTTTGCGATTGCCCTTGCGCGCCGTTGTCGCCTCTAATTCGGCGATCCGCTCTTCGAGGTCTGCGCAGCAATTGCCGCCAAGATCGGCCGCAATGGCTGGCGTCAGCATCAGGGCCGCTGCGAAAACGGCCGTGGTGGCCGCAATACGCGAGCAAGACTTACGTGTGTTGGACATGAGAGAAACCTAGTGTTTTGATGACGTGCTATCGCTAGGCACATATGATCATAACGTTTCGCGCAACTGGTTTAACCGCCGCGGCGCGCGTTACTGAACGGGCTGTGGTGTGGGCGACACAGGTTGCGGTGCCGGCGGAGTGACAGCTGCCGCAGCACTCGGAAAAAACTGCGGCTCACCGTCGATTTGAAACGCTGCGATCGCGGCTTGTCCCTCGGCGGAAATCATCCAATCGATGAATGCTTGGCCTGCCTTGGCTTTCACATTCGGATGCTTGTCGGGATTGACGAGAATGATTCCGTAGGGATTGAACAGCGCTTTGTCGCCCTGGACCAACACTTTGAGTTCAGCTTTATTTTTGAACGCCGACCACGATGCGCGATCCGACAGCGTGTAGCCGTTGAGACCCGCAGCCATATTGAGCGTGGCACCCATGCCTTGGCCGGCTTCGCGATACCACGTGCCGGAACTTGCCTTGGGATCAACAGCGGCGGCCTTCCACAATTTCAGCTCGGCCTTATGCGTGCCACTGTCATCGCCGCGCGATACGAACGGCGCCGAAGACGCCTGAATCGATTTTAACGCGGCAACCGGATCGGAACCACCGGCAATTTTGGCTGCATCGCTCGATGGGCCAACGATGACGAAGTCGTTGTACATCACGTCGTAGCGCTTGACGCCCGCGCCGCTGGCGACGAACTTTTCTTCATCGGCGCGCGCGTGCACGAGCAGCACATCGCCGTCACCGTTCTCTGCGTTCTTGATCGCCTGGCCGGAACCAACGGCAACAACGTGAACGTCGATGCCAGACTTGGCGGTGAACAGCGGCAGCAGATATTTGAACAAACCGGAGTTCTCAGTCGACGTCGTTGACTGCACCGTTATGAATGGCTTTTCGGCCCTCGCAGCGGGAGCGAAAGCCACAGACAGCACCATTACCACGACTAAACTCATATTTTTTAGTGTCATCGCGGACTTGTCCTTCATATCGCTATGTTGACTTCCGCATATCGAATCATGAACGAGAGGTCTAGCGGAATCGGCATCTCTTGGGCCATGCTTTGGAATGCGGTGCTTCTGACCGCTGCGAGGACCGCAATGAGCAATCTCATCGTTCGCATCGATCTCGGGCCGCATGGCCGGTTGGGACCGGGCAAACTCAAACTGTTGCAACAGATCGACAAGCACGGCTCGATTTCGGCGGCGGGCCGGGCGATGAATATGTCGTACCGGCAGGCGTGGTCCTTGGTCGATCAACTCAATCAGGCATTTATCGAGCCGGTGGTGTCGTCGCAAACCGGTGGCAAAAGCGGCGGCGGGGCGTCATTGACCGAGTTCGGCAAGTTGCTGGTGGCGCACGCATCTGCCGTCGTCACCGCCGCGCAAAAGACGGCCGGTCCGCATCTCGACTTCATTGAAAAAATGCTGAAGCCGGAGTTGGCAACCGCCGCGCCGTCGAAGCCGGTGCGCAAACCCGCCAACGACATTGACGGCGATGACGGGGATGACGCGCCACCCGCGAAAAAAATCAAACTCGCCCCTAAACCAAAAGTTCGCCGCGTATAAACGCCTGTGCTTTTTTCGACTTCGGTTTGTTGAAGAATGCGGCGACGGGCGCGCGCTCCAGTATCTGCCCGCGGTGCATGAACGCGACCTCGCCTGCGATGCGCCGTACTTGCGCTAAATCATGCGAGACAATCACAATAGACATGCCGGCCGCCTCCGCCAGACGCAGCCGCGCTTCAATCGCCGCCACTGAAGCCGGATCAAGATTGGCGGCGGGTTCATCGAGGATCAGGAGTTCAGGTTGCTGCGCGAGAGCCCGCGCGAGCGCCAGGCGCTGTTGCTCGCCGCCCGACATTTGACGGGCTGGCATCGTCGCCAGCTGTTCGAGGCCGGACTCTTTTAGTGCTGCCAATGCCCGGTCGTTGAGTTCTGAGATTGGATGCCCTGCGGCCCTCAAAACGTAGACGACATTTTCAATCGCAGAGCGGCGCAATAGCACCGGACGCTGGAATACAAAGCCTATCTTGAGTGCGCGCGCCGCGTCCGGGGCCGAACCAGCCCATGTCACAGTGCCGCTAGTTGGCGGCAGCAGACCTGCAAGCATACGTAACAGCACGCTTTTGCCCGCACCATTTGGACCAAGGATAGCGAGCGTCCGCGGACCCGGACTGATTTCGATATCAAGCCGATCAACAATCGCGCGGCCGTCACGCACGAAGCTCAAGCCACGGCCAACAATCGGAAGCACAGGGGGTTTGATAGCAGCGCTTGTCCGAGACAAATTAATTCTCCGGACTGTCTCGCTCTACCCCTCCCCAGCGGGGAGGGACTGGGGTGGGGAGAAGGAACGAGTGGAATCAATCAGTATTGCGAGAGAACCCAAGCAAACTGCACGATCACGCACGTTCTTTCTCCCCACCCCTAACCCC
>JANNFX010000088.1:0-6282 GCA_031380225.1 Hyphomicrobium sp. | reverse complement strand
CAAGCTCTCGATCAGCGAATGGTTGAAAACATCGTCAATCCAGGCGCGGTTGAGTTCGAAGCTGTGTTTGATCAAGCGGCCGCGGAACGCCAAGCGCAGCGCTGAGCGGCGCAAAAACTTTACAATCGCTCAAACACGTCGCGGTAGCCCATTGCTGAGCGGTCGAAGAGGATGTCGCGTGGCACCAGCGGCCTCGCCAATGCCAGCCCGGCAAGTGTCCGGCAGCGTGACAGTGCAACGTAGGCTTGGCCGTGTGCGAAGGTCCCGCGGCCAAGATCGACATAGACCCGGTCCAATGTTAGGCCCTGTGCCTTGTGAATGGTCAATGCCCATGCCAGCCGCACAGGGTATTGCTTGAAAGTGCCGGCAACCATCTCGACGATTTTTTGCGCTTCGGTGTCGTAAGCGTAGCGCCGGCTTTCCCAAGCGGCAGGCTCGATTTCATATTCCTTGCCGTCGATCTCGATCCAAACTTGGCGCTCTTCTAGGCGCGATACGCGAGCGATCGTGCCATTGACCCAACGGCGGTCGGAGTCATTACGAAGCATGATAACCTTGGCGCCAGCCTTCAAGACCAGGCTGACGTCGGTCGGATGAGCGCCGGCGCTATATTCGCCGGTGACGCCAGCCGCATACGTGAAAGACTTTGCATCCAAAGCTTCGAGATAGGCCATGTTAATGCGCGCCGCAGCGGCGTTTGTCGGCGTCAAGATTACATAGGGATCGCCTTCGCTAAGCGTCCGGATCGGGTGTACGCGCTCGTTCAGCGTTTCGAGATCACTTTCATCGGCGTCGCCGTCGCGAACCCGATTGAGAACTTTGACGAGGGCTTCATCGCTCTGCCGGAACACGTGCGACAGCTCAATGAGTGCGGTGCCGTGGCCTTCGCGCAATGCGCCGGCTGAGAAGAAAAACGGTCCTCCAAATTCACTTTCGAGATGTTGGGCGACCTCAACTTCTTGCACCACGGGCGGCAACTGATGCAAATCGCCGAACATAATGAGACGCACGCCACCGAACGGCTCGCGTGGCCGCCCGCGATTGACGCGCAAAGATTGGTCGATGGCCCACATCAGGTCAGACCGGACCATCGAGATTTCATCGATGACGAGCAACTTCAAGCGCCGCATGACGCCGCCGTTTCGGCTTCGGCGAATGTCGTTTGAACGGACTAAGCGCGGTGGCAGTCCAAAGAACGAATGGATGGTTTGGCCGCCAACTTGAACCGCCGCTAGACCGGTCGGCGCTACGACGGCGTAGTCATCCGTGATAAACTCGCGCAGTGCCCGGAGCAGTGTTGATTTGCCGGTACCCGCCCGGCCGGTGACGAACAAATGGCCGCTGGCATCGCGAATATAGTCAAGCGCCGCCAGGTACTCGGGCGTCGGCTGAATACCGCCAGACCAGACTTGGCCCGCGGGATCGCGTGTTTTGTTGGCAGTGATTTCGGTCGGCGGCACTTGGAGCCCTCTGGATTGGCTCCCGGTGCCTTAGCCGCTGCGGCCAAGAATGTCACGAATGCGCGTGATCTCTGCTTGGTCAGTGCCGGCCGGCAGGTCGTATTCGTCGTCACTTCGCAGCCGCAGGAGAGGTTCGCGGATGGTGTAGCCATCATCGTCGTAGCGGACGCGAACATACACGTCGGCGATGTCCTTGAACGGCACATAAACTGACGTGTTGCCCCACTGGCTGTGGCGCACGATTTCAGCCGATCGTTGGCGTGCGTCGAAACGGACCGCAACAACGTGTGCCGGATTGAACACGGCGCGAACGAACATAATGCCGGACACAATAAAGATCAGCGTCAAATATAGGACAATGATGAACTCGATGTGGGCCTTAAGTTCCGGCACCAGGGCTGAAATCGCTAATGGCGGCAGGGCGAGACCGATTAGGATCGGCACCAGAGCATGTTTGCCCTCATATGCTTCTGGATTGAATCCGTCTTCGCTGACGACGAAATTGCCGTCAGGCAGTGTTCCAGCAGCCATTTTGAACTCCCTACAAGTATGGCGCACAAGACATGTCTTGATAGAGATTTACCTCAATGGCCTTGAATATTCGTGAATGCGTAAAAACAGTTACGGCGGACACCAAAAATTTGGAGCCCGCCGCTAACTTTAATCGAGACGATTGAACTGGTTCGTCAGCCTAATTGTAGTTCTGGGTTGCCCCTGGTATGCTTACTTGCGGTCGGTCTTAATGGCTTTAGCTCGGCCGGTAACGATGCTCGTAATGGCAAGATATCCCAAATTCATAGTCGCTCCTCGCACCTAAGTGCTTGATCTGTATCGCGCAAATAGGCAGTTTTTGCTGCGTCGCACAATATTGTTTAAGTTGCTGCTTTATATCAGGAATCAGATGTCGATAACAAGGGCACGGCCATGCGGGGCACGCAACGCTGCGGTGCCAAAACAGGCGCGCTGTTTTAGCATTTCATTCATGATTGCTTGGGGTTGGGTTCAGCTGATCAGGTTGCCCAGTTCGTCAATAATGGCCTTGCCCATCGCGGTAGTCCCGGCCTTGGTCATGCCTGGCTGCATGATGTCGCCCGTCCTGAGCCCTTTGGCCAACGCTGCGGCGATGGCCTGATCCAGGAGATCGGCTTCCTTGTCCATGTTGCAGGAGTAACGGAGCGCCATCCCGAACGAAGCAATGGTCGCGATCGGGTTAGCCAGGCCCTTGCCGGAAATATCAGGCGCTGAGCCATGGACTGGCTCATACAACGCCATACGCTTTCCGGTCTTGCCGTCTGCCGCGCCCAATGAAGCCGACGGCAACATGCCGAGTGAGCCTGTGCACATCGCGGCTTCGTCAGACAGCACGTCACCGAACAGGTTGTCGGTGACAATGACGTCAAACTGTTTCGGATTGCGCACAAGTTGCATGGCGCAGTTGTCAGCCAGAATGTGCTCAAGCTTGACATCAGGCGCATAAGCTTTGTGGGTCGCGGTCACAACTTCGTTCCACAATACGCCGGTTTTCATGACGTTGCGCTTTTCTGCCGAATGCACTTTGTTGCCGCGTTTACGGGCTAAATCGAAGGCGACCTTGGCGATACGCTCAATTTCGTGAGTGGTGTAAATCTGCGTATCAACGGCGCGTTTTTCGCCATTTTCAAGCGTGACGATTTCCTTGGGCTCGCCAAAGTAGACGCCGCCGGTTAATTCACGCACGATCATGATGTCGAGGCCTTCGACGAGTTCGCGCTTTAGCGACGAGGCGTCGGCGAGCGCTGGATAGCAAATGGCAGGGCGCAAATTTGCGAACAGACCGAGGTCTTTGCGGAGCCGTAACAGGCCGGCTTCAGGGCGCACCGAGTACGGCACGCCATCCCACTTTGGGCCGCCGACGGCGCCGAAAATCACAGCGTCGGCTTGTTTGGCCTTTGCGACTGCGTCATCGGTAACGGCCACGCCGTGCTTGTCATAGGCCGCGCCGCCAACCAGGTCGCTCTCGCATTCGAACTTGGCTTTGCTGTTCTTATTGAAAAACGCAATGACCCGTTCGACTTCGGCCATGGTCTCAACGCCAATGCCATCGCCGGGCAGGAGCAGAAGTTTGAACGAGGCCATGATTTTCCGAGTCCTTTGATTTAGTGTGCGGATGATCTGAAAGTTGCCGCGGTACTAGCCTAGTACCCACTATCACAAATCCCTGGTACGGATGACGGCCAAAGATGAAGGCCGGGCATGAGTGTGGTCGAAGGCGATGCCCAGCATCGTCAAGACCTCACGACGCCCCCGGCCTTCATCTTTGGCCGCCCAAAAGGTCGCAGATTCCGGGCGCCCGGTGCGTTGCGCGCCTCGACCGTAGCTACGGCTACGTTCTTCGGCCCGCGCCTGCCGGCCACCTCGGCCTCTGCGATCAAACGTGCCAGGGATTTATGATAGTGGGTACTAGCCCCTGGGGCGCATCAATAAGGCGGGACGGCGCGGGTGGTCGCGGGAGTTAACGAATGCGAATGGCTTCGAAATTCAAGGGATCCGCCTTGACCGTCGCCGGCGCCGTTGCCGGTTTCGTTGCCGCTAGCGTCGCCGGTGCTGTGCCGGCTGTCGCCGATCCTCAATTGTCGTTGCCGATCCAATGCGAGCCCGGCAAGACCTGCTTCATGCAGAACTATTTTGATCATGACGCCGGCCCTGGCGTCGCAGACCATTCCTGCGGCAGCGCCACTTACAACGGCCATGACGGCATCGATATTAGGCTGCTGTCAGCCATTGAGACCAGCAAGCATTTTGCGGTCATCGCTTCTGCCGATGGGACCGTCAAAGGCACACGCGACGGCATGCGCGACGTGTTTGTCAGCGAAGCCGGCGGGCTTGATAGTGTCAAAAATCGTGAATGCGGCAATGGCGTTACTCTCGATCACGGAGATGGTTTCGAAACCCAGTACTGCCACATGTTGAGCGGCAGCGTGGCCGTCAAAACGGGCGAGAAGGTCAGCCGTGGACAAAAGCTCGGCGATGTCGGCTTTTCAGGCGCGGCCGATTTTCCCCATGTCCATCTTGCCGTCCGCAAGAATGGCAAGACGCTCGATCCTTTCACGGGCACGGGAACAGCGGATGCGTGCAGCAAAGATGATGCATCGGCTGCGGGGCTTTGGGATGACGCCGCTCAGAAAGCCTTCAAATATACGGCAGGTCAGGCCATCCAAGCCGGGTTCACGTCCGATGCGGCTGTTGCCGACAAATTGCGGTCGTCGCAAACCAATCCCATTGATCAGCCAACGCCGGCGGGGCCTGCGTTGTTGTTCTATGCATCTTTCATCAATCTCAAGTCTGGCGATATGATCGTTTCGCATGTCACCGGTCCCGGCGGTTTTGACGTTGAAGGCGCCCCCAAACCACTCGAACGCGACAAGGCGACGTTCGTGGCCTTTTCAGGAAAGAAACGCACGCTGCCTGTCTGGCCAGCAGGAAAATACAGTGGTACCGCAAAGGCAATGCGGGGCGGCCAAGCTGTGGCTGAAATCAGTGCCGAATTCGAAATGAAATGATGCCGGGCGCTCGGCGCGGTCTTGATCGGCCTAAATTGGGGGACACGAGGCATGTCGGCACAACAAACGGGCAGCGGATCAGACCTGCTGACGTTGCGTGATTGGCTGCGCTATGGCGTGTCGCGCTTTACTTCGGCTGGATTGGTGTTCGGTCACGGCACCACTTCGGCGCAAGATGAAGCTGCGTTTCTCATTCTCAAATCTTTGCATCTGCCGGTCGACCAATTAGAGCCCTGGCTCGATTGCCGCTTGACGCGCGAGGAGCGCGAACGGCTGGCTTTATTGTTCGAAACTCGCATCACGACTCGCAAGCCAGCGCCGTATCTGGTCCATGAAGCTTGGGTCCAGGGCCACAGTTTTTATGTCGATGAGCGGGTGATCGTGCCGCGCTCCTACATCGGCGAGTTGCTGACCGACGGACTAAGCTCGGCCGTTGATGATCCTGATGGCGTGCAGCACGTACTCGACCTGTGCACAGGCTCCGGCTGCCTCGCCATTCTCGCAGCGCTGGCGTTCCCCAATGCAACCGTCGATGCGGCCGATGTTTCCGACGACGCCTTGGCGGTCGCGCGCCAGAATGTCGACGACTATGGCCTCGCTGACCGTGTCGAAGTGATGCCATCCGATATGTTCATGGGCCTCAAGGGCCGGACCTATGACGTCATCATTTCGAACCCGCCTTATGTCACCACGCAAGCTGTCGCTGATTTTCCGCCTGAGTACCGCGCCGAGCCCGTGCTCGCGCATTTGGGCGGCGATGACGGCCTCGATCTCGTGCACAAAATATTGAAAGGCGCCGGCCAGCATTTGACCGCCGATGGCGTATTAGTCGTCGAAATCGGCCATTGCCGCCCCGCCCTCGAAGCCGCCTACCCCGCGCTACCGTTTTTCTGGCTCGAGACGGAGCTCTCGGAAGGCGAAGTCTTCGCGTTGCCTGCGAGCGCGCTGAAGGTCTTGGCGCACGAGTGAAAGCGAAGTTTTACCCGCCTGCGGTCTCGCACATTTCAAGATTGCGGATTTCGTCGTGACGACACTCCTAATCCGCCGCGCACACTCCGGTGTAGGCCGGATAGAGCGGAGCGAGATCCGACAAAGCCTATCAATTGACGCACTGTGCCGGGGCTCGCGAAGTCGCTCTACCCGACCTAGTTTTTTGTGAACTATTATGCGCTCAATACCAACCTGCGCAGATTCTGACTCTTGTTTTAGCTGCACGCAGGTTGGTATTCTCCTGTGTTTGCGCGTGGCCGCGTCCTGCTGGAAGCAGGCAAGCAAGATGGCAA
>JANNFX010000008.1:0-2402 GCA_031380225.1 Hyphomicrobium sp. | reverse complement strand
GAGCGTCGCTAGCCCGCTGCAGCCGCCAGCGTTTGCCCAACCTGATGGCCGCGCACGCCGTAGTAGAGAATGTAAAGGTAACTTGGAAGAGCAAGCGCCAGGTAAGCGAGCTGGAAGTCGATATGGAGCTTCAAAAGCGCGTACAGGTACGGGAGAATTGCGCCGCCGGCGATCGCCATGATCAGCAATGCCGATCCGGTCTCGGTATGGCGCCCAAGCCCCTTAATGGCGAGCGGGAAGATCGCTGGCCACATCATGGCGTTGGCGAAGCCGAGAGCGGCGATAAATCCGACCGAGACGTACCCTGTCGTTAAATAAGCACCAACCGTGAGCAGCACGCCGGTCAGTGCTGAAATCGCGAGGTAACGTTCCTGCGAAACAAAGCGCGGAATGATCAACAGGCCGGCCACATAACCAACGAGCATCGCAAACAAAGTGTACGATGTGAACAACCGCGTGGCGTCGAGTGGCAAGTTGAAACCAGCCCCATATATACCGATCGCATCGCCGGCCATCACTTCAACGCCGACGTATAAGAACAGGCACACAACGCCGAGCCACAAGTGCGGGAAGCTGAAGATGCTGCCTGCCGAATGACCAATCGTGTTTTCGTCATTCACAGTTTCCGGTTGGATATCCGGCAAGCCCGAGCGTGCGATCCAAAATGCCAGCGCGGCCAAAAGCGCGGCCATGATCATATAGGGCCAATAAACTTGACCCGCGAAGGCATCAAGCAACACGTCGCGATCAGCAGGCGTGGGTGCCGATTTAACTCGGGCATCGAAGTTATCGAGGCCGCTCAATACCAATGCGCCAAACACAAATGGCGCTAGAAGCCCGGCAAACTTGTTGCAAATGCCCATAAAGGCGATGCGCTGAGCGGCGGCGTCGATCGGCCCAACGATGCTGATGTAGGGATTGGATGCAGTTTGCAAAAGTGATAAGCCGGCACCGATTGTGAATAGGCCAGTCAAGGCGCCCGGGTAGTGACGCATGGTGGTAAACTGGCCAAACACCACAGCGCCGATAGCCATCACCAAGAGGCCAAGCGCCATACCTTTTTTCATGCCGGTGGATCGCAACACCGCAGACGAAGGCAGCGCCAGGAAAAAATACGACAGATAAAATGCCATCGGCACCAGGAAGGCATTCACATCATCGAGTTCGAAGGCCAGTTTGACGAAGGTTATCAGCGGGCCGTTGAGCCAAGTGACAAAACCGAAAATGAAGAAAAGAATGCCGATCGTGATCATCGGACCGAGGTGACTGCCAGGATCAGCGGCAGTGCCGGTGCGAGTTGCAGATGCGGTCACGGCCGTCTCCTTCAGATTGATCTCTGTGCATGTTGCGATTGATTGCGCACCAGTGCTAGCCGATTCCGCACTCGGACTTAATGATCCCAATTGCTATGTGCGATCAGCAACAAAAAAGGCCGCCCAAAAAGGCGGCCTTTCTAAATTCGTCAGAGCGAACTCTGGACATCAAGCTTAAACAGCCTGGATGTTGCCAACGGCGATCTTGCCAGTACGACGATCTTCCTGGGTGTCGAACGAGACCTTCTGGCCTTCGCGGAGACCGCGCATACCAGCGCGCTCGAGAGCGGTTGCGTGAACGAATACGTCCTTGCCGCCGTCATCCGGCTGGATGAAGCCGAAGCCCTTTTGATCGTTGTAGAATTTGACAGTACCGACTTGCATGTTAGGTAACCTTGCGTTTGATTGTAGACAATTCGCTAGCCGTGCTTGCGCACGGCCGCCGGGGAGCATCGATTTTTGGAGATTGTCTGATCATTCGCCCAGCTTAGTGGGGAGACGGCCTGATTGTCTGGCCAAAAAAGCGATGCGGGTAAATACTCCCATTTCAGCAGGTCCGCAAGATAATTTATGGGGCGCGGTATTTGTCACAGGCGAGGTCAAACTGGCGCGGGCAACAGCCTTAAATTGCGGCAGTCCGGCGCCATTTAACTGGCGTTATGACCGCTGGAGGAGCCAAAGCCGCGCGAAACAGGTCGAACTGTAATTGCAACGCCAGCCAGTAGCGCGGCGTTTGACCGAGTGCCGCGGCTAATCGTTGAGCCAGATCAACGTCGACTGATTCCCGTTCGGCCAGCACATCATTTAACGCTGCTTCTTTGATGTGGAGGTGACGGGCCAGATCACTGGCGCTGAGATCAAGACCTGGCAGAATATCTTCGCGAAGGATTTCGCCGGGGTGGGGAGGCTGTTCGACGCCGTCAAGGCTTGTCTTGAACATCTTGGGGAGCGGCGCGGCCGCGGTTGGAGCCAACAGCCGGGATTTGCGAGGTAACTCAACGCGCCTCGCATCTCCCGGCTAATCGGAAGGTGACGGATCATTCGGCCGGGAATGCGGCAGCAGACTGAATAGCCGTTCAGGTACGCAAG
>JANNFX010000265.1:0-30626 GCA_031380225.1 Hyphomicrobium sp. | reverse complement strand
AGTCTGATAGCCGATGAATTTGGAGGCAGCTGAATGAAACCGTTCGCAACCTAGCGACCCCGCCCCACCAAAAACACGGTTGGCACATCATATTTGATAGCACCTGGTTTTTTGCTCGGATGGGCTCACCAACCAGCCGTGGCATTCCCGCATCGGTCGCCGCCTAAAGTGAGGTAGAACCAGGAAACGGATCAAAAACAAGTTCATCAAAGGTACTTGGCGACTGCAGCCAAATCACCCGAGGAAGTCTATTGGCGGCCAAATAGGAGCGGATATAGTGCCGTTTGTGGTTGCCTTTTTCGCACGGATGCCGACATAGGGTCTTCCGAAGAAACTTGGGACGAATTCGAAGCCTCGGTAAGGTGGCGCCACTTTAGAGGGTGGTGCCGCGGGCCACTGAGCATTCCGGTAGCGATTGCAGATGCCCGAAATACAGGACCGACGAGCCGCGGCACTTGAACAAAGAACTCTCGTTGCGGCCTCCTTGGCTGATCACGCCTCGAAAATTTTGACAGCAACGGCCGCTGTCATCATGCTGTTGATGGTTGTCTTTCCGAGGTTTGCACCAGTCAATGCGTACGCCCTTGCATTGGTCGCAACCCTGGTCGCCTTTGCCCTCGTTTCAAACACCTATACTGCGGCGCTCAAATCAAACGCGACGGATTTTTCTCATCCCATCACGCTCGCCAGTTTGGGCTTTGGCGTCTGGTGCTTGGTGGCCTGCGCTTGGTCCGCGGATCCTGCCTGGGGGGCAATCAAGGCGCTGTTGTATTTCGGGATGGTTATTGCCGCGGTCAGTGGCAAATCACTGATCAACACATTGGATCGGCCAACGCTTGAAGCGCTCGGGCGTGGCATTCTAATTGGCCTACTGATCGGCGCCATCTATCTCTGTATTGAAACGCTGACATCGCGTGGCATTACCCGGTTCGTCTGGCAGCATTTCGACAGTTTGAGGCCGGCCGATCCCAAGCATATTCGTGTCGTGAATGGAACAGTCACCAAAGTATCAGACGCAAATATCAATCGGGTCACAGCCGTCTTTGTGATGTGGCTATGGCCAGCGTTTTTGTTGACAATAAACCTGTGCAAGGACAAGTGGCGCACTGGCGTCCTCATTGGCCTTGTCCTGGTGACGTCGATCCTGATTGTTTCGACCCGCCATCAGACGTCGCAGATTGCAATTGCCGGAAGCACGGTGCTGTTCTGCCTGACTGCAGTGTCGCCAGTCGCTGCACGCCGGCTCACGATCGGCGGCTGGATTATCGCGACGGCGCTGATGCTGCCATTGGCCATCACCGCATACAATTCCGGGCTCCACAAGAGCCCGTGGTTGTTCAGCACCGCGCAGCAACGAATCATAATTTGGGGCTACACCGCAGAACAAGCCTTTCAGCGGCCCATCATCGGAGTCGGGACGGACGCAACGCCAGCGCTCGATGAACAACGTACAGTCAAGATTAAGCCCCCAGGCTACCCGATCGCCCTTGCGACGCGAGCCCATCCTCACAACGTCTATATCCAAGTCTGGTACGAACTCGGAGCGATCGGAGCGTTTCTATTTGGATTGCTCGGTCTCGCGTTGATTGAATACATTGCCGTCATGAATAGCCGTGTGCAACCCTATGCGATGGCCTCATTCATCACCGTCGCCGCCATGATCAGCTCAAGCTACGGCCTTTGGCAGACGTGGTTTCAGGCCTCAATCGTTTTCTCACTGGTAGCATTGTTGCTTGCTGCACGGCTGACAGACCTCAACAGCCAAAGGGAGTCTGGCTGAGGTCATGAAAGTCGTGATGCTGGTCGCAAATCCGTGCACCCATGATGCTCGCGTAATGCGTGAAGCAGAAGCCGTCGCGGCCGCTGGACATACGGTTGTGGTGCTTGCCGAACAAGCGTCTGGCCTCCAATTGGAAGTAACAAAAAACGGCGTCACCTACAGGCGCCTGCATTTGCCTTGGGCTCGCAAAAAGGAAGCTGCGAAAAACCTGCTGGCGGAACGCGCATCTGCTGCAGCCTCCACATCACAGACAAAGCCGCATACTGGATCAAAGCTCTCCAACTTCAAGCGCAAGACACTCGGCTGGCTGGCTCCCTATGTCCCGCGAACTGGGCTCATGTTGGCTCAAGTAGCGCGCTATTTCACTGCCCCAGGCATTTCTGAGAAGCCGGATATCGTTCACGCTCACGACCTGGTGACGCTCTTAGCCGGCGCTCGCATTGCCAAACAAACCGGCGCAAAATTAATCTACGATTCACACGAACTCGAAACTGGCCGGAATGCCCGCTACGCTGCCTACGAAAAATGGCTTCGGGCTCGCTATGAAAGGGCTCTCATTGCGAAGACCGATGCAGTTATAACTGTCTCGGACAGCATCGCGGATTATCTGGCCAAGCTGTACAATATAGAACGGCCCGTCGTTGTGCTGAACGCGCCCGATTCAGAAGCCGGAGCCGCGTCCGGTGATCATGTGCGCCAACGACTCGGCCTCTCTGCGGATATTCCGCTTGCCATATATGTCGGCTCAGTGACCATCAATCGCGGCTTGGAGAACGCCGTTCGCGCTCTGCCGCACGCGCCTCTTCTGCATCTTGCCGCTGTCGGCCCCAGATCCGGACCGGTGGCCGCACTGTTACTCTGCGAAGCAGCGGCACTTGGGGTCTCAGACCGTTTTCACCTGATCGATCCCGTTCCCCACAATGAAGTCACAAGTTTTATCCGATCAGCCGATGTGTCGCTCATCCTGATCCAGGACGTGTGTCTCAGCTATCGGTTCTGTTTTCCCAACAAGCTGCTCGAAAGCATTGTTGCCGGTGTCCCGGTGCTGGCGGCAAAACTGGTTGAGCTTGAACGCATCATAGTTAAGACTAATGCTGGCCTTACAGTCGATCAGACCGATCCTATTGCTATCGCCAAAGGTGCAATGGAGATCGCCCAAAACCGCCACAGATACGCACCCGATACCGCCACTATCGGCATGATACAGGACACCTATTCATGGGCCCGGCAAAGTGAAGTTCTGCTGGCTCTTTACGATCGTCTAAACGAACGCTGACGCGGCTTTACAACAGTTCGTCGTCGTCCTCGTCTGGCAATTTGCGGCGCGATTTGGTGCGTCCAATCACAGGTGCATAGCGGCTGAAAAGCACATCAAATTCGCCGACCGCCATGACCTCTTCGCCGTCGTAAACGACGAGTGGCGCCGTGCTCGCAACTGGTTTTGCTCCTGGCGCGCGTATTTTTTCAATGGCGATGAAAACACATTGCTTGGCTAGTTCCGGCGCTCGCCCATCCAATTCAGCCGCAATCCAATCAGCTTCGCGAATAACCAGCGGTCCACTTGATGGTGTCTCACCTGAAGCCAAGGGATAGACGGACAGCCAGACAAGGGCTGGCTCCGGCGCAAGACCGAGAGGCCGAAGCTCATTCGACAAGCCCGTCAATTGGAACGCAAATCGCAACGGCGGCGCAAGCAAATAGACTGGCTCACCGGGCTTGATGACCGTCTTTCCAGTGCCATCATCGGAAACCTGGTATGAAACACCTTCTGGTCCCGCGGCAGAAAGTACCAGAGGCTTCAATCGCGGCGCAGTGACGGATTTCAGGATTGCAAACCGGTTATAATTGCGTGAGACGCGCCCAGCGACGCTAGCCAAACTCTGCATGGAGCGCAGAAAAATCAACAGTACGGCGAAATAGCTGAGCTTTTGCTTGAGCAGTGTTTCAACACTGGCACCCTTCAATAGGAAAATTGCCATTAGAACGGAAACGAGCGCCAACCCGGCAATCAGATTGATCGTCGAAAGTCCGAGCAGGATCCGGTTCGGCAGTCCATAGAGCGCACGGTACAGCCCAGCCGTCTCGGTGTTGCCAACTTGCGCACCCGACTGAGACAGTTCAATTGCCGCCGTGCGGACGTCCGTAGCCTCACGCAAATACAGCGTCTGCGCCTCAGCTACTCCACTGGCCTGGCGCGCGAGGAACGGCAAAAAAGCGAAGATTGTGACAATGATCGCCGCTAAACTTTCAGCATCAAGCCAACCCAACGTTAGGAGCGCGACAATGGCAGATGCGCCATCACGCAGACCTTGCACCATCATGCGTCCAAACGAACTGACCGCCATCACAACTTGGCTGGCGCGCCTGACCAGATCGAGCCCCGATTCCATGCCCGTCAATTGCGAATGATAATATGGCTTTGCCATCTGAGGCGTGTCATTCATAAACTGCGCGAACAGCCGGTCCTGCCACAAATCGTTTTGATGCAAAGCGAACCGGTCCGCGAGATGCGAAAAAACGATCGCAAATAGCATCGCTGCAGTTCCAGCGTAAAAGGCGTGCGCGATTGTCAGCTGCAGACCGCCGGGGAAAACTGCCAACTCTTCACCGCGGGACGCGGCCATTCCGGCATGACCGAGCATCGCGAACGGGATCGGCTGTACGAGGCCAGCCGTTAGCGCAAATCCAACAGCGGCATAGGCCTGCCATCCGTTCAAGGTTAGAAAAGAGCGCATCAGATGCGCTAATGTCGACGTATAATTGCCGGCTTTCCTCGACATGCTTTTAAGCAATCGCGTTCTCCTCAACCCGACTTCGCAACCGTGAGCGTCAATCTCTCGATCACAAACTCGATTGCTGGTTGATCGGACGATTTATGCAGCGCAACATTGAACCCAGCAGCGCCGCGGCTTGGCTTGAAGTTTTGCTTTAGCGCCGGCCATTCAGCACTCAAGGTGCCAATATCACGTTGCCCAATTAATTCACCATGTTCGTTGTAAGACAAACAAATTGCCCGAACGGCGGCGCGCAGCGGCATATCGGACGTGGCAATCTCAAGCACGAAGTAGGCATTTGGCTCAGAGCGCCAACCGCCCCAGCCGGTCGCTCCTCCCAATAGAATACGTTTCATGAGTGCATTTCCAGCGCCGGTATTGGCAGCGCCGCGGCCATGCCACGAGCCCCGGCCGAGCAACACGTGTGCTGAGCCAGTTGCCGCCAAGTTCACCACCAAGCCGCGGTCACAATCGCTGAGGCGTGCATTTTTCGCCGACATGCGCTGTCTGACACCGCCGCTCTTGAGATCGATAAGTGAGCCTGCGTCAGCATTCGTCCAGCCTCCGGCGCCGCCCGTCATGCGGCTCAGAGTGTTTTGTAACAGTGACCGTTCAGTGCGCCGTTGGGGTTCTGCCGTCCAGGGTGCCTTAGGCGCACGCGGCATACTCTGCAATGGCGTCACGATGCGCTCGAAAACGGCGCGGTCATGGTCCGTCCATTGATCCACGGGCGCAACCTCGAAGCCTTTTGTTTCATTGACCCGTTGATTGTAAACGCCTGCTGCAAGGCGGGGATAAGTTGTGATGCCTATTTTTTCCAAAAATTCTGAGAACGCCGCACGGTCGGTAACCATGGTTTCGAAGGCCAGGCTTTCGCCGCATGAATCACGCAATCGGCGGTTGGTATCGGCGACATACCAGCAAATCTGTTCGATTTGGCTCATCGCCTCCCAACCCTCAACCTCAACGGCTGGATGGCGGTCATCGCCAGGCACATCGTACCAGTTTCGTTGCAGGAGTGAGCGCACAACCTCCGCTGGATTGCGTTGCAGGTGGATCAATGTTGTCGCCGGACCGCTATCAAGATCGCCGAGGAATTGTTCCAGGTAAACATTGCATTCCGCGTAGCTTGTGCGGAGAGACTCCGACCAAGTGCGAGACGCTTCGATGAGTGCCAGCGCGCGCGTTTTGTCAGCAACCAGCTTTGTGAAACCGGCGCCGGTTTGTTTGTCCGCAACTGGTTCGCCGCCTTCAATGGTATGGTTGAGCGTAAACTCATGGCGCGCGGTGACTGACGTCGCCGCATCGAGAAATGAGGCCAACCACTTTGAGCCGGAGCGCGCGGTCGACAAAAAATAGTAATGCCTTTGTGGCGGCTTCCAGTAGATCGGGTGCATCAGAACAACGTTGCGGCCCGTCGACAAATCTTCACCGATCGGGTCCGGCGACCGTTTCCAGGCACCGCCAGAGTCAGAAAAATACCGTTGTCCGTGAACGCGGGACGCTTCATACGCGAGGCCGAAATCAGCAAGTTTGAGTGACCAAAATGGAAACGACTTCCCATCGTGGCGAACGACTGCATCCCGGTCTTTTGGGTAATCAATGCACCGGTTTGACGGCCCGGCCTTCGAGCCTTCTGCGGTCACGCCGTGTTCTGAAACGCGCGGGTCGCTGGGTTTCAAGTCCCGGAACAGCCAGTAGTTTGTAAAGCCAGCTTCGTAGCAGAGTGCATCGCCATGTGCGGCAGCGCCGCTAATTTTGAGGCCGGCCGCACGGAGCGGTTTCAAGATTTTATCGAGGGCACCCGCAATGTCGTCGATTGCGCCGCGATGCCATTCGGCCAACAGGTTAGTGTGCAGCCCAACTTCATGACCGAAGTCCTGCAACTGCAAACATTTGTCGATCAGTTTCGGATCATTCCAATAGCCCGCAGTGTGCAGGATGTAGTAGCTGGCGCGTGCGCCGGCTTTGTATTCCCCGGCTGCGCCTTCGAGCGCCACATCGATGCAGTAATCGACATCGTGCCGCAAAGCGACCAAGTTCGGTTCATTGTTACGGCTCAGAAGTTCCGAGACCGGCACCGTTGGACCGAAGTGCTTTAGGTAAGCCGCGTAGCGTTCGCTGAGTGCCATCAGAGTCCAATTTCGTCCATGCACGTGTCTGCATTTGCGGCCGACCGCGAAGCAGGCGGGTTATTGCATTTTTACACCCCCCTTGCCAACTGACGCAGCGCATTTCTGGCCTTGCATCGCCGCGTCACGGTGGTCTACCCATTCAGGGCTAATATTGCCGCCGCACCTGTTGATGCCTGTCAAACTGGCCCGTACCAGGCCCGCAAAATCGAAGAGAAACAACAGATGACCAAACATCAGGTTTATGGATCTCCAGAAGAAGCCCTGAGCGCCACCGACGACTTTTACCGGAGCCAGTCGGGTTTTGGCTACGACATGAAAAATGTCACAGGCTGGTTGTCGAAAAACGTCAAGGTTCCGGCTAGTGGCCGGATTTTGGACTTGTGCTGTGGCGACGGCATCTGGTCACGCGGATTTAAGGAACTGAACGCCAAACTAGAACTCTATGGCGTTGACATTTCGGCTGGCGGCATTGACCGCGCCCGGCAGATGGTTGGCGATACTCAGGGCCGTTTTGTGACGGGCGATGTCGAAACTGCGTTGCCGTTTGAGACCGGATTCTTCGATTTGATATTTGCGCGCGGGCCTGGACTTTACAATCAGCACGACATGAGCCGGCCTGCGTGTGTCAATGTCATCGAGATGTGGCACGGCTACCTCAAACCCGAGGGGCGGTTCTATAATATTTTTGCCTCGACGCCGGCCATGATGGGGCAATATACGCCAATGGAAGACGTGGTACTACCCTACAATCGCGCGCCGCGGAAATCCGATACCATCGACTTCACGGGTGGCAAGTATCACCATACCAAGGAAACGTTCTGCGCCCCGTTCGAAGCGTCCGGCGCTATCGCCCTCGAGAGCTACACCTTCGTCAACAACCAGCACGTGCTGGTGACCAAACGAGCGCGATAAACTGCCGGTCAGTCGACAGTTGACGATTCACCCTTTGCCGGGCAACAATCAGTAGAGTGTCTGCGTTTCTTGGTACCGTTGGCCGCCACCCATGACTCACCCAATTGCACTTTCGCACGATGACCTGCTGCGCCATCTCCAAAATTTGGCCAGCCACGGTCTGAAGCGGTTTCCGATACCCGCTAGTGCCACTGCGGCATTGATCAATGTTTCTGAAAACGCCACCTATCGTGTTGATGATCCGGTAACAGGAAAAAAATGGGCTTTGCGTGTGCATCGCGAGGGCTACCATTCCCGGAGTGCCATCGCGTCAGAACTGGCGTGGCAAAGTGCTTTGAAAGATAGCGGCACGGTCGTGACGCCAGCAGCACTTCGGGGTCATGATGGCGAGTTGATCCAGTCTGTGGCCAACCCAGCGCTTCCCAACCCGCGCAACGTGGTCCTGTTCGAATGGGAAAACGGAGCAGAGCCCGCATCAAACGATGTTGCGGGTTTTGAACTTCTCGGTGAGACCGCGGCACGCATGCACGCCCATGTTAAGTCATGGCAGCGTCCCACCTGGTTCGAGCGCCACACTTGGGATTTCGAAACGTCGCTCGGTGAGCGGCCACATTGGGGCCGGTGGCGCGATGGCATGGGGCTAACTCCTGAAATCGAAGCGGTGTTTGCTAAAACCGTTGCGCTGATCGCCGAGCGCCTGGAACGGTTCGGACAATCGCCGGACCGGTTCAATCTGGTCCATGGTGACATGCGGCTCGCCAATCTGCTGATGGACGGCGGCACGGTGAAAGTCATCGATTTCGACGACTGCGGATTCTCGTGGTTTCTGTACGACTGCGCGACGACGGTCTCATTTTTCGAACACCAACCTGAAGTTCCAGAGCTTCTCCAAGCCTGGGTGCGCGGCTACCGGCGCATCGGCGTCTTGAGTGCCGGCGAAGAAGCCGAAATCGAAACCTTTGTAATGTTGCGCCGTTTGCTGCTAGTAGCGTGGATTGGCTCGCATTCCGAAACCGGGTTAGCGCAATCGATGGGTGTCGATTACACCCGTGGCACCGTTCCGATGTGTGAGCGTTACCTGACAAAATTTGGCGCTAGGAAGCAGGCAAGCTTTGCAGAAAGCACTAAACCGGGGCTCTGGAAGCGTTTATTCGGCTAAACAAACCGCTCCGCCCTCACTCGTCGCTTGCTGTGCGATTGCCGGACACACCGATGATGCGCTCAATTTCGAACGACAAGTCGCCGTGTGCGCGCTGCACATTGCGGATCAATTCAGCGCGCTTTTTCCATAGCGCCTGATGGGCCTTCATTTCCTTCGCGTCGATGTCGGTCATGTCTTCAGTCTGGATCGAAATCGAAGTTAAAATGTTGCGGCATTGCTCAGACATGATGAAATCGTAGAGCGCTTCAGTCTTCTGCGCGCGGGCCTCATTGCCAAGCCGCAGCGTTGCGGACTGCACGACATGACGGCGCAAGATGGCCGCCAAAACGGCGACGCGCTGCGGTGACACAATCAACACGCCGTCTTGGGCTGTGAGTTCCTTGTGACCAGACGGAAACGACTTCGTGCACAGCACAGCATGATCAGCTTTGGCATCGGTCTGATCAGCGCGCAATTTCGAGACGTAATCGTTGCGCCACTGACTGGAATTCTTGCTGTCATAGACGATACGGCCGCATTGCCGCCCATTGTGGTAGATGTCGTGCACCACATCGGCGCCTGCCGCGCCTTTCTCGACACGAACGATCCGGTCTTCCGGAAATTCGCCTTTGAGCGCTTCAAAAAGGTCGACTTCGGGGCCGTAACCTAGATCCTGCGCCGTCTTGTTCTCAAGCTGGCGCTGCATATCGGCAATCTTCGCCGCCATGCGCTGTTTGTCTTCGAAGGCTTTGGTTTCGATGGCTTGCAAAGCTACGGTCTTCTCGCGCTCGAAGGCCTCGCGCATGGCGGCGAGCTTTTCGGCAGCATGGGCGTCCTGCTCGGCACGCAACGTAGCGATTTCTGCTTCAGCCCGGCGCCGGCTTTCGTCGACCTCGGCGAATTTGGCAGCCAGTGCGGCCTCAGCTGCGCGTGTCTGCAGTTCGAAGTTGGCGCGGGATTCGCTTTCGGCGGCAGCAACGGCATCTCGCATACGTTGATCGAGAGCGGCGGACTGTTCGCGCTCACGCTGTGCAATACGCTTTAAGACGGCGTCAGAGACTTCATGCGGGATGGCTTGCTGGCATAGCGGGCACGTTCCGGCAACTGCGCGTTCCTCCGGATTTAACGAATGTACGAGATCAAGAATTGTAGGGCGCGAAGCGGCCATGGATTAACCTTTCCTTGCGAAGACAATCACTATGGGCGGAGTCGCGGGCTTCAGGTATTGGTGAGGCATGACTATACACTATGTTCACACTCTGTTCTGTCATATCCTCCGATGTCGGCATTGAACTGTTGAGCCGCCAGAACATCCTGGCAATTGTATTGTGGTGTAGAGACTTGTGCACAATGAACAAATGGAGATCGGATGGTTGCAGATACCGAAGTGTGCATCATTGGTGCGGGCGCTGTTGGTTTGGCGGCAGGACACACGCTGGCTAGAGCCGGGCGCGATGTGATTGTACTCGAGCGCCACCAACGGGCTGGAACTGAGATCAGCGCACGCAACAGCGAAGTGGTCCATGCCGGGCTCTACTATCCACCTGGCAGTCTGAAGGCGCGTCTGTGCCGCCAGGGCGCCAAACTGCTGGACACTTTCTGTGCCGATACAGGGGTCCCATTGTTGCATTGCGGCAAGCTGATCGTAGCTCTGGGCGACGGCGATGACATCGCGCTGGCAAGACTGTCGGCCAATGCGGCGGCCAATGGCGTCGATGATTTGCGGTCTCTATCTGCGGCCGATGCAATGAACCTTGAACCAGCGCTTGCTTGCCGTGGCGCCCTCCTGTCGGCGTCGACCGCTGTGTTTGACAGTGCAGCGTATGTCACAGCGCTGGAAGGCGTCGTAGAGGCATCGGATGGGCAGATCATCACCCAAACCGCAGTCACGGGCATTACGCGGACACCAGACGGCTTGTTTTTCATTGAGACAACCAGCAGCGGGCACACGGCATCGATGTCGTGCCGGCAGTTGATTTTATGCGGCGGCCTTTCGGCCACCTCACTTGGCCGATTGATCGCCTATCCAAACAGCTATGCGCCGCCAGAGACATATTTCGCCAAAGGCCATTATTATGCGTTGACAGGACCGGCACCATTCAGCCGTCTCATTTATCCGCTGCCTTCCGACGGCGGGCTTGGCATCCATTTCACGCGCGATTGCACTGGAGCGGCCAAGTTTGGGCCGGACATCGAATGGTGCGAAACGCCTGATACGAGCTTCAATGGTGGCACTGGCGCAAACCAACGTCAGCAAAGATTTGAAACCTCAATCCGGCGCTATTGGCCTGGCCTCCCCGAAGGTGCACTGTCTAGCGCTTACTCCGGCATTCGCCCAAAATTATCACGAGTTGGCGAACCTGATCAGGACTTTGCCATTCACACCGAAGCGCAGCACGGCATTCCGAACTTGGTCGCTTGCTACGGCATTGAAAGCCCAGGTCTGACCGCGAGCCTCGCTATTGGCGCGTGGATCTCGCAGCTGTTGCAAAGTTAGGCTACGTTTTTGGTGCGCCAACGTCCAACTAACAGGGCTCCTAAGGCCATCATGCAGCAAAGCGAGATGACGTAGCCCCAGATCGGATTAAATTCCATCGCCAGACCGGTGACAGCGGGACCTATGATACCGCCCAACTGAAACATAATCAAAAATGCTGCATTGGCGCTGGCAAGGTCGCGCGCGGACACTTCATCGCCGACCACAGCCAGCGCAACGGTATAGAACCCGAGCACAACGCCGCCGAGAATAAACGACAGAACCTGAGCTGGCGCGCCAAGTCCGAACGCCCACGGCAGCAGTGCAGTTAGTATGATGAATGACAGGCATAGGAACAACATCACGCGTTGGCGCGATACTTTGTCTGCAAGCCACCCGACCGCGAGTTGGATCAATCCGCCGCCAATCGTCAACAAGCTCAAAAGCCACAACGCCTGCTCCTGACTGAGATTTGCTGCGATGCCAACGTTAGCGAGAAGCGAAAAACTGCTCATCTCAGCAATACCGCCAAGTAAGCCGCCGAGATAGCCAAGCGGCGAAAGACGCAGCGCCTGCCAAATCCCGATGGTCTCCTCGTTGTGTGTCAGGTCAGGCGCAATCCGGGCCGCCCAGGCGATCGGGATGGCAGAAAAAAACGTCCCCGCCGCGCCTGCAGCAAATGCCATCCAGCCGTCAATACCGATCGCTTGGAGAAGCAGCGGACCAATCGCAAACCCGGCGAAAAATGATATTGCATAAATTGAAATCACGCGGCCGCGGCTGTCATCGCCGGCAAGCGTATTGATCCAGGTCTCGCCGATGAGCCACGGCAATGTTAAGCCGGCACTCATAATGAACCGGATGATTAGCCAAGCGGCCGGAGTCTGAAAAAAGTAAAGTGCAACGAAGCCCAATGAAGCGATCGCGCAGCCGCTCAAGATCAACGGTACCGCCCCGTAGCGGGCGGTTATCTTTGGGGCAAATGGCAACGTCAACAGGACCGCTACAGACGGGATTGCGCCCAAGACGCCGATCAGCCATTTCGGCTGCTGCCATGCTTCAAAAGTAAGCGATGCTAAGGGCACGCCAACACCGAACGCGATGCCAACGCCAAATGCCGCGAGGATCACTGCAATCAGACTGAGCACCCGTGCGCGGGCAGAAATGGCATCGAGTGGCGGCGTCACGTGTTTGGCTCCGGTATCGGCTGCGGCCTCTATGCCATAGCCGTTGCCATTGTCCACAGCGGCCGGTTAACGCCGCCCCGTATCAAGATCGTGTTCGAGCCGTGCCGAATAGCGGCTCATGGCGAACGAGAAGGCCCAAAACAATACGCCAGCAAAGACATAACCTGTGATCGCGGTTTGAGGAGAAAACCATTTAGTATCGGACTGGACCGACTGCTGGACGATGCCGAGCAAATCAAACAGGCCGATAATCATCACGAGGCTGGTGTCTTTAAAAAGGGAGATGAACGAATTTACAAGTCCCGGTATGACAAGTTTAATGGCTTGTGGCAGCACCACCAGCCCCATCTTTTTTGGATACGAAAGCCCAAGCGCATCGGCGGCTTCGAATTGTCCACGTGGGATCGCCTGCAATCCACCGCGAATGACCTCCGCCAAGTAAGCGGCCGAGAACAATGCGACGCCAACCAATGCTCGCAGCAGCTTGTCGAATGTGACGTCGGGCGGCAAGAACAGCGGCAGCATGACCGACGCCATGAACAGCACAGTGATGAGCGGCACGCCGCGAATAATTTCGATATAGCCGGTTGAGAACCAGCGCACGATCGGCAGCTCAGAGCGACGGCCAAGCGCCAAGAGGATGCCGAGAGGAAACGATGCTGCTATCCCCGTGGTTGCGACCACAAGCGTGACCAACAGCCCGCCCCACAGCGATGTTTTCACGACCGGCAACCCGAAGGCTCCGCCCGTCAACAGCCAATAGGCGGCGATTGGAAAAACGAGTGCTAAGTAGAGCGCAAACCATTTTTTTCCGGAAACCCTAGTCAGTATCAGTGGCACGATCCCCACCAATGCGAGCGCGTAGGTCATATAGACCCGCCAGCGTTCAGCATCCGGATAGCGGCCAACCATAAATAGTCCAAACTTGGCTTTGATAAACGGCCAGCAGGCTCCGGCATCAGGCGCTGCACACGCGCTGCCGTCGGCGCCGGTAAAGACACCGCGAACGATGGCCCAATCGAACACACCGATGATTAGTTTTGCCGCTAGCACGCCAGCGATCAGCGTCGCAATCGTATTGCCGAGGGATGAAAACAGATTGGCGCGCAGCCACGCCTCGACGTTTTCAATGGAGGATTTCGATCCAAGTCCGGTGCGTTGCTCTCCCATGATCAGCGCTCCACCAAAGCAAAGCGCGCATTGAATATGTTCATGGCCAACGATGTCAGCAGGCTTAATGTCAGATAGACAGCCATGGTGATCAAAATCACTTCAACCGCTTGGTTAGAGAGATTGAGCACTGTCCCTGAAAAAACCGACACTAAATCCGGGTAGCCGATCGCGACCGCCAGCGACGAGTTTTTGGTCAAGTTCAAATACTGATTGGTCAGCGGCGGAATGACAATGCGCATCGCCAACGGAATAATGACCAAGCGTAAGGCTTGCGCTTTTGATAGGCCCAACGCGGCGGCGGCCTCGTACTGTCCTTGCGGCACGCCCAGTACCCCAGCGCGGACGATTTCAGCAATAAACGCAGCTGTGTACACGACAAGCCCGATCAGCAGCGCGCCAAATTCAGGTTGTAAAACCACACCGCCTTCAACGTTGTAGCGGCCGGCATGCGGCAACGAAAACTCAAGCGGTTGACCAGCGAGGAGGAGTGCCATCAGTGGCACGTTGACAAATAACAGGACTGCGAATGGCCAGACGCTGAAGGCGGCTCCGTACTGCCGGCGCAGTCTCGCGGCGACCCAAATCAACACCCCGGTCAATACGCCTGCCAGCAACGCGCCGTTGAGCATTGCGCCAGCCCCTGTGCTCCACTCGGGCCAAGGGAAATACAGTCCGCGACGGTTGGCGAAAAAGCTGCCCCATTGGTGGCTTTCAAGCGGCATCGGCAGCGAGCGCAGGGCCGCGAAATACCAAAACAAGAGTTGCAGCAATAGCGGCACATTGCGCACAACTTCCACATAGACGGTTGCTAGACGCGCCATCAGCCAATTTGAAGACAGCCGGGCCAAGCCGATGGCAAAACCCAGGCCGGTCGCCAACACGATGCCAATGCTCGCAACCAATATTGTATTCAAAAGTCCGACCCAAAACGCGCGCCCGAAGGTCGACGTGTTTTCATATGAGATCAGTTTTTGAGAGATATCGAATCCCGACGTGCGATCGAGAAATGCAAACCCTGATGCCAAGTTCTGCTTCTTTAGGTTTGCCGCGGTGTTGGTTACAATCTCATAGCCAAGAAACAACAGGCCCAAGACCAGAGCCAGCTGCATCAGCCAGCCGCGCGTTTTTGGATCGTATATCCGGTCAAGCATGGTCTCGCCCTTCACCGGATTGGCGCGGCGTAGTGAAGCCCGCCCTTGGTCCACAAGGCATTCAACCCGCGCGCAATGCCGAGCCGCGACCCAGCGCCAAGATTGCGGTCGAAGCTCTCGCCGTAATTGCCAACTTGCGAGACGATCCGCAGCGCCCACTCCTTATCGAGCCCGATGCCCTCGCCAAACGAACCCTCAACGCCGAGCAACCGCTTAATGTCGGGCCGCTTTGACGTCAGTTGCATCTCTTTAGCATTGTCCTTGGTGACGCCCATTTCCTCGGCATTAAGCATCGCGAACAGAGTCCATCTGACGACATTGAGCCACTGATTGTCGCCTTGGCGTACGACAGGACCGAGTGGTTCCTTGGAAATAACATCGGGCAAGATAACATGCTCGCCGGTATTGCCGAGCTTCAAGCGCTCGGCGTAGAGCCCGGCCGCATCTGTCGTGTAGGCATCACATCGCCCGGTATTGTAGGCGGCAACGGCCTCGTCATTCTTTTCAAACACGACCGGGTAATAGGTGCGGCCTGAGGTGCGGAACACATCGGCTAAATTGAGTTCATTTGTTGTACCGGTTTGGACGCAGATGCTCGCGCCCGCAAGGTCTTCGACCTTTTTGATATTGAGCGATTTGCGGACCAGAAAGCTTTGGCCATCGTAGTAGGTGACACCGGCAAAGCTGAGGCCAAGCGTGGTATCGCGGCTCATGGTCCAGGTTGTATTGCGCGACAGAAGATCGACTTCTCCAGATTGGAGCGCCGTGAATCGCTCCTTGGCAGTCAACGGGACAAATTTTACTTGGCTCGAGTCTTTGAAAATCGCGGCCGCAATCGCACGGCAGACATCGACATCGAGGCCCGTCCATTCGCCTTTATCATCGGGTTGGCTGAAGCCTGCCAGTCCCGTATTAACGCCGCAGTTCAATTGCCCGCGGGCTTTGACGACATCGAGGACTTTTTGCTGCGCGATGGCGGGTCCGGCTGAGGCAAACAACAGCAACAAAAACGACAAGACTGTAGGGTGGGTTAAAGGCCCGGCGAGCCGCAGGCACGCCGCGCCGTACCCCACCGTTTTGAGACCCGCGTATGTCATGATTGGTAACCTACGAGTCCATCCGATCAACCACTGCATCGCCGCCTCCGTCAGTGATTGAGAATTTGTTGCAGGAACGCGCGCGTGCGCTCGTGCTTTGGATTCGAAAAGAATGCTGCTGGCGGGCCTTGTTCGACAATTTCTCCCTGATCCATAAAGATCACCCGGTCTGCGACTGCCTTCGCAAATGCCATTTCGTGGGTCACGCACAGCATCGTCATGCCGCCTTGCGCCAGCTCGACCATGACATCGAGCACTTCCTTCACCATCTCAGGATCAAGTGCGCTGGTCGGCTCATCAAACAACATCAGACGCGGGTTCATAGCCAGCGCGCGCGCAATGGCGACACGCTGCTGTTGCCCGCCTGACAGTTGACCAGGGTACTTCAGCGCTTGTTCGCGGATGCGGACGCGGCCCAATAGGTCTAGTGCCGATTGTTCAGCGTCAGGGCGCTGTTTGCCTTGCACCCACTGCGGCGCTAAGCAGATATTATCGAGCACGGTCAGATGCGGAAACAGATTGAAGCTTTGAAACACCATGCCGGTTTCGGTGCGCACCTTTGCTAATCGGCGCACGTCGCCGTCCATCTCCGTGCCGTTGACCAAAATCCGCCCGTCGTCGTGTTTTTCAAGCCCGTTGACACATCGGATCAGTGTCGACTTGCCGGATCCTGATGGCCCGCAGATCACGATTTTTTCGCCAGGCCTCACCGTGAGATTGACGCGCTTCAGCGCCTCGAAGGTGCCGAACCGCTTCGACACCTGCTCCATGACAAGCACCGGCGCCGGGCTCAACTCTGGCGGTTTTGAGGGCGCCGCGTCCATGGTAGCTCCGGTTCAGGGCGCGAGTTTTCGCCCTAGAAATAACAAGTCCCGGCCATTCCAAGTGAATGCGCCAGCTTCGCCGAATCCAACGTTGGCATAATAATTGACATTTCGCATGCCCCGTCCGGTGACGACGTGAATACCTGGGCTGCCTTGTGCGGCCGCATCGGCAGCAAACGCCTCAACGAGTTGGCGGCCGTAGCCCTGGCCTCGGGCGCTTTCTAACAGATTGACATGCAGGTGGGCGGGATAGGCAGCCGTCAGATTAGCAATGGATTTGAAGTAGCCAATATCGTCGAACAGCTCGTTTTGAGCGGGATCATCTAAACAGCCGACGAGATAGCCAACCAACGTGCCATCCGCAGCGGCGGCCACATAGGCAAAGTTCGAGTAGCGTTTTAAATAGCGGCCGAGCCAGCGCTCGCGAAAAGCAGCCTTGATTGCGTCGCTTTCAAACGACTGCGTCGCGCTACTTTCGAAAAATACCCGGTCGAGGTTGCTGTCGCGTGCGCCTTCCGGATCGAGGACCGCGCGTTTGCCGATTGTTACACCCGCCACCGCGCGACCTCATCGTCAATCGGGCGGACCAAAGGACCGCCCGTCGTTCCACGAACTACTACCAGCCGCCGATGCGGAGGCTGAAGCCACCACGGCGGCCCCAGCCGTGACCATAACCACCGTATGAGCTATATCCGTAGCCATAGCCGTATGGGCGGTATGCGTAAGGACGGTAGCCGTAACTATAGTAACGCGGCCGGTAATAGCCATAATCCGAATAGTTCGGATAGTAGCGGTAGGCGTAGTTGTTGTGATGACGGTGGTGATGCCGACGCCGGCTATGAACTTGCGTCACGGCTTCTGATTTGGTTTCAGCACCGGCCAGCCCAGCGCCAAATGCTTGGGCCGGCGTCTGAGCAACGGGCGTTGCGGCCAGTGCCGCAAACGCGAACGCCGCCGCAGTGATCGATTTCATAACGCCTTTCATCGGATTCTCCTCAACCTAAAGTCTGCACCAGATTGTCCTGATGCTTCATGTTTGAGAACGATTATACGCCAATAAAGTTCCCTGCGAATACCCAGTGTTTTCTCGTGCTGAATCATGTTGTTATGCAAACTTGCCGCGGTTTTGCCCTATTCCGCCGCCTGACTGGCAATGCGCTGGCTGATCGGCTTGACGAGAATGTTGCGATCAAATGCGGACGCATCTATTGCAGCAGCAGATACAGTCTCCGGGATCTGCTCGGCTGAGCGGCCGTAATTGCGGCTCCATGGCTGTGTCGGATCATCGGCCGTCTGACGGACGTGGTACGAAGGTGGCGATTGGGCGGGCACACCGTCGTCTTCAAGATCTAGCTTCGCAGCCGTCCCGACGGCCAAACGGCGCGGTTCTTCGAACAGCCGCCATGACAAGAGAGACGTCCCTCGCGTGTTTGGATTGGAATTTGAAGCGCAGCCGCTAAGCACCAATGGCATCAACAACGCGGCGCCGAGGACAGCCAGCCGAAACCGGTGCGATCCACCGGCTTGTTCAAACGCACACATGAGACACAAAACACAACGCCTTTCTCAACGACTACACGTCGTGAAAGCTATCGCTGAACCGTAAATACGCGCTTAACGATTGTCTCAGCACGGCGCGGCATTCCGCTGGTTAAAGACAGATTAGGACTGCACGCCCTCTTTCAGAGCCTGCAGGCTATCGATCATCCAGGAAAGCCGATTGATAACTTGGCTGTTGGCGGCCTCCAACGCCTCAATCCGCACTTTGGCAGCGGCGAGTTCAGCCTTCAACGCGTCGCGCTCCGCCTCAAGTGCTGCCATGCTGGTTGCAGCCGGCGCTCCCGATCGGCTGGCCGCAGTAACCCCCGCGCTTGCTGGTTTCACCGCCCGCTTGGCCTTGCCTTGTTCTTTGTCCACCATCACTGCCACGCGACCCTCGCTGTAATTAGGCCCGCATCCCCGCATAAGCGGGTCTTCTCAAGCCGTTGGTTGTAAGACGCATCCGGGCACCGCCGCAACCGGCTCAAAACATTTTTCCCACGTTGCTGTCGGGGCCTTTTTAGGCGTTCTGCTGTGATCAACCGTTGCCGCATTGACACAAACCGGTCCCGTCAAGTTAATGCGGCGCAGTTTGCCTGCCCAAGTTGGCCGGCCCGGCATCACATCTTTCAGAGGATAACGACCATGGCCGTTAAAGTGGCAATCAATGGATTTGGGCGCATCGGGCGCAATGTGCTGCGTGCGATAGCCGAGAGCGGGCGTAAGGACATCGAGGTGGTCGCTATCAATGACCTCGGTCCTGTCGAAACCAACGCCCACTTGCTGCGCTTTGATAGCGTCCACGGCCGCTTCCCAGGCATCGTCAAAGTTTTGGGCGACACCATCGATGTTGGCTTCGGCCCGATCAAAGTCACTGCAATCAAGAACCCCGCCGAGCTGCCCCATGGCGCCATGGGCGTTGACGTGGCGATGGAATGCACGGGCATCTTCACCTCAAAAGACAAAGCAAAGCTGCATCTCGAAGCCGGCGCTAAAAAGGTTTTGATCTCGGCGCCAGCCGATGGCGCTGACCTGACAGTCGTCTATGGTGTCAATCACGACAAGCTGACCAAGGATCACTTGGTGGTCTCGAACGCCTCGTGCACCACGAACTGCTTGGCGCCCGTCGCCAAAGTGTTGAATGACCTCGTTGGCATCGAACGCGGGTTCATGACAACCATTCATTCATATACCGGTGACCAGCCGACGCTCGATACCTTGCACAAGGATCTCTACCGCGGCCGCGCGGCGAGCTTGTCGATGATCCCGACGTCAACCGGGGCCGCTAAAGCGGTAGGCCTCGTGCTTCCTGAATTGAACGGCAAACTCGATGGGACGGCGATCCGCGTGCCGACGCCGAACGTCTCCGTTGTCGATTTCAAGTTTGTGTCAAAGCGTGAGACCACTCCGGATGAAATTAACGCGGCCATCAAAGCCGCTGCCGCTAACGGTCCCCTGAAAGGTGTGCTCGCGGTCACCGATCAGCCCAACGTGTCGATCGACTTCAACCATGATCCCCATTCGTCGATCTTCCACCTCGATCAGACGAAGGTCATCGGTGGCAATCTGGTGCGCGTGCTGTCTTGGTATGACAACGAAGGGGGCTTCTCCAATCGCATGTCTGACACCGCAATCGCTATGGCGAAGGTGTAGGGGCAGCGCGCGTTCGCAAGACCTTCTCAGAGCCAAGCAGACAGCGGTGCGTAAACCTTGATACCAGCATTGCAGCGGCTGAACTTGCTGCGCAGTGCTAACCTGCGCCTGCAAGGCAGCAGGGGGGGAAGGGGCACGCATGATGAAATCTGACGGCCCACCACACTTTGTGATCTCGCTCGAATTCGAACTGATGTGGGGTGTCAGGGATCACCACACCAAATCGACCTATGGCGCCAACGTGCTAGGCGTGCGCCAAGCGATCCCACGCATGCTTGAGGCGTTCCAGCGCTACGGCATTCGCGCAACCTGGGCGACAGTCGGATTTCTGTTCTGCGAATCCAAAGACGAAATGTTAGACGTGATGCCAAAGCCGCAGCCGCGCTATTCCGCGCCGCATCTCAGCAACTATCGTTACCTCGACGAAGTTGGCGCCAGTGAAACTGCTGATCCCTACTACTTCGGACTGAGCCTCCTTCGGCAAATCCAAGCCTGTCCCGGTCAGGAAATCGGCACGCACACGTTTTCGCATTTCTACTGCTTGGAGAACGGCGTCACGAATGATGATTTCCGGCTCGATCTCAACGCAGCGATTGATATCGCCAACCGCCGCGGCGTCACGCTTCGATCTATTGTGTTTCCGAGAAATCAATATGACGACGCCAAGTTGGCAATCTGCCGCGAAGCAGGTATTCGCACCTTTCGCGGCAACGAGCGAGGCTGGATCTACAGGCCAACGGCCGGCGCCAGCCAAAACTTAAGACGCCGCGGACTGCGATTGGCTGACACTTACTTGAACCTAACCGGATCCAATACGCCGCCGGCCTCAAACAACACCACTAGTCTGATCAACGTCGCCGCTAGCCGATTTCTACGGCCCTATTCTGCCCGCCTCGCCACGCTGGATGGGCTTCGTCTGAATCGCATCCTCAATGCCATGGACGCAGCCGCCAAATCTCAGGGTGTTTTTCATCTTTGGTGGCATCCGCATAATTTCGGTGCCAACCTCGACAGGAACATGCACGTCATCGAAATCATCCTGGAGCACTTTAAGCAGCTCCGCGACACGAAAGGCATGAGATCGTCCACAATGGGGGATTTCGATGCCGTCAGCTAAATCTGGCATTTTGCTGTTGGCCGGTCAGGGTCCAAGCACATCGATCATCTACAATCATCTCGTCAAGGCCTTTGGGTCCGTTGACGTCATTCTTGAAGCACCGGTTTCGAAGCGCCAAATGCTGAGGGCGCGCGTCCGCAAGATCGGGATCCAACGCGTGCTCTCGCAAATCGCATTCATGACATTGGTGCGCCCAGTCTTGGCGTGGCGAGCGAAACCGGTGATTGTTAGGCTCGTTACCGAATTCGGTCTGGATCAGTCTGATATCCCAGATACAGCGATCACGCATATCGTCAGCGTCAACGAACCAGAATGCCAACAAGCCATCATGCGCTTGGCGCCGCGGGTTGTGGTGGTGAACGGAACGCGCATCATCAGGGCGGCGACGCTGGCGGCAACAAGCGCGCGGTTCATCAACACGCACGCGGGCATCACACCAAATTATCGCGGCGTCCATGGTGGCTACTGGGCATTGTACAATGGTGATGCCGGGAATTGCGGCGTCACGGTTCACTTGGTTGATAGTGGAATTGATACCGGCGCCATTCTCGGCCAAGCGAATATTTCACCATCCAGCGATGATAATTTCGAAACCTACCCCTACCGCCAGCTTGCAGCCGCACTGCCTTTGCTCGAAGAAAATGTAGGCCGTGCGTTGAATGGCCGCCTAATTGGACGGCCACCCGAGGGACCATCACACGTTTGGTACCATCCGGGCTTTTTTCAATATCTCGCTGGTTGGCTGCGCGGCGTCAGGTAGTCGAGTGATTGAACTAAGCGGCCTGATACTTGGGCTCAGTTTCAATTCCCATGCTGTGTAGTAAGTCGATCGTTGGTATGCCACCAGCACACACGATCACGGCGTCGTTCTTCCGTGCAATCAGTTTTTTCCCATGCAACAGCTCAACGGAATCGTCGCCAATCCGCTCGACCGTTGAACGCATCAGTATCTCAATGCGCTTTTTGGAGGCCGCTGCTTGAACACGACGGCGGTTCTTCAAAGGCGCGCGCAAATAGATGTCCCGCACGACACTCCCTTGACGCAAATATAAGTAGAGTCTCCAAATTGCGACCAACGGCAGCGCATAAAATGCCAGAATTGGGTCGAGGTCCACAAAGGCTCATGCCTTGGATGGACAATGCGCGTCAGGACTATCGAACTAAGACCTGAATTTAGCTGGGCCAACACACCGGCTCCCCCCAGGGTCAGTGCGTTGGCATTGAGATAACGAGCCCAGCCCGCAAATTATTCCGGCCAGCATTAAAGTTATTTTCGTTGAGGAAGAAGACGATCCCACCCAATATTGATGTGGCGCTGTTGGTTACCCAATGAAACGGGAAGCAACGGGACCAAGGGGCAGCCAATAAGAAATCGTAATTATCCGGGAATAATACCCTGACTGGCCCGTTGTCAGTGAAGCTGGCGGAGAGAAAGCCTGTGTCAGAGGACGTCCGGACCCGGATGGTTGAGTTACTGCCGCGACTGCGGCGGTTCAGTTACGCCCTGACGGGCAATCTGGATGAGGCTGACGATCTTGTTCAAGAAACTTGTGCTCGCGCTTTGGTGAGCGCGGAGCAGTGGCAAGCCGGAACGCGTTTGGATAGTTGGATGTATCGTATCGCTCAAAATATTTGGTTCGACAAGCGGCGTGCCACCAAGGTTCGCGGCGAGGTCGTCGATGTCGAGACCGCGTTGGATGTGGTCGGCAGCGATGGCCGCGATGTGACGGAAAGTCACCTGACTTTGCAGGCGGTCGCCAGCTGCATCTCTCAATTGCCAGTTGACCAACAACTCGTCATCGCGCACGTTTGTATCGATGGTCAATCGTACAAAGATGCTGCTGAGAGCCTGGGTATTCCAATCGGAACGGTCATGAGCCGCCTCGCGCGCGCCCGGCAATCACTCCACTTGGCAATGTTAGCAAATGGTAGCGTCCCGCAAGTTGCTTCTCTGGGAGGCCGCCCATGAACCCGATTACAGATGAATTGCTGATGGCCTATGCTGATGGGGATATCAGCAAGACTGATCGCGCGATAGTTGAGGCGTATCTCGCGCGCGATCCGCTCGGTGCCGATCGGCTGGCTGCTTTCACAGCGACTGGCAAGGCGCTTGCGGATTTGTTTGAAAGAGCGTTGCCTGGCCCTGTACCACAGCGCTTAATCGATGCGCTTTTGGCGCCGGAAAGCGGCGATAAACGAGGCGGAACTGTTGTTCCGTTCAAGTTGCCGAAGCCGCGCCAAGTTCTGAGCCGTGTTCCAAATTGGGCGTTGGCAGCTTGCGTGACATCGTTGGCGATCGGGTCAGGTGCATTGATGGTGCTCAACCAGCGCGCCGCCGGTACGGATGATATGTTCGGCGCCGTCGTCTCAGCCGATGGGACGAAAATTGCTGACACGGCCTTGGCGTCAGTGCTCAATACAATCGCAATGGGTGCCAACGCTATTCAGACAATCGATGGCCATGCAGCCAGCATCAAGCCGGTGTTCACATTTGCAACCGCGCAAAGCCGCTTCTGCCGCCAGTATGAAATTGGCCGGAGCAATGCCGCGCTGATCAGCGGTGTCGCGTGTCGAGATGGGCAGGGGCGCTGGACAATCGAGGCTCAGGAAGCGATCGCTTCCGCGAGCTCTGCTGGCGGCCAAATTGTGCCTGCCGGCAAGGCGAGTTCCGAGTCCATCGACGCCCTCGTCGACCAACTGATTTCTGGTGATGCGTTAGGATTGGAGGACGAAGTAAGCGTAATGAAGAATGGCTGGCGGCAGCCAAACCCGCCGAAGCCGGACATCAAGAACTAGAAGAACATCCTTTGAAATTTTGTCTGGCCCATATTGGTCGACCCCACCTCTGCTGATCGGGTCCAGACAAAGTCGACGAGGCGCTGACTACCCCGCGTATGCGTAAGCGCCTCGAACTAGAAGTGTTTGGCCACGGGCGACCCCACATCGCCAGGCACAAACAACTGACTGGAAGGCGCTGTCTACCCCGCGTATGCGTAGGCGCTTTCAACTCGACGTGTTTGTAGTTATGGCGACCCCACATCCCAGCGCTACAAACACGTTATCTCTCGGCGCTGGTTACTCAAGTGTTTGCGTAAGCGCCGCAATTTATATGTGTTTGGCCCATGGCGACCCACATCGTCCGGCACAACGCAAAGCATCGGACGACGCATGTTTACCCCAAGCGTTTGCGTAAGCGCCGTCCGAAACAGCAGCTCTCCTTCGACACCAGCGTACCCCCGCTGGCATTTGCCCTCGCGTTGAAGGAGAGCCCGTTGTTAAACCGCGAGGTGCCGGACAGAAGCAGCTTCACACCCTGCTCATCGAAAGCGGTCGAGCGTCGCAGGCGAAGTGAGTAGTATCGTAATTTACTGGCTGCTCTGATTGGTCAGCCACGGCAGCACTTCAACCGGTTCAGGTTGAGAAGCGCTTAGCCCCAATGCAGAGGCTGGCCGGATGTCCGCGTTGACACTGGCTGATACGCTGGTTTCAAAAACAGGTGCCGGGACAGGAACGCGCTGCGCTATCATATTGCCCGTGCATGATGCTGGCGCTTGCAGTAGTCCCTGCCCATAAATGGCATCGGGCCCCGGTTCACCGAGATCCTTGTATGCCAAAGACTTCAAGACATCAGCCGTCGTCGTTGCAGGCAGCCGCGCATAAATTGCAGCAAGTGCAGCCGTAACATACGGCGTCGCAAACGACGTTCCGGAATGATAGCCCTCTTTCGATCCCGGCATCGCGGTCCAAATAGCGACACCTGGCGCTGCGACATCGATATAGGACCCGCGATTGGCATAGCGGTAATTCTTGAGGTTCTGACCAACAGCCGTCACTGCGATGACACTGTCATAGGCGGCCGGATAACTCGGACCAGCCGCTGGTCCTTCGTTGCCGGCAGCTGCCACGAACACAACGCCCTGCGCCACGAGTTTATCGATGGCTTGCTTGATCAATACATCAGGCGGGCCCGATAAGCTCATGTTGATGATCTTGACATTCTTAGCTTCAAGCCAATCGAACGCCCGCAACATGCTCAGGGTATCACTAGCTGGCAGGCTATCTGTGTCTGCATGAAAAACATCGGCAACGTAGAAGCGGGCATCTGGAACTAGGCCCGGTGTCCCACTTGAAGCGTCGCCCGCAAGCAAAGCTGTCACCCCGGTGCCATGCCAGTCGGGGCCTGGCTTTCCGCTTTCGCTTTGAGCTAAGTGTTTGACTTCAATTTTTTTGTGCGCGAACGCGGGATGCGTGACATCGACCGAAGTATCGATAATGCCAATCTTCACCGCCGATGCGCATGTTCGAAGCTCGGGCCGCCAGCCGACGATCTCGCTGCCGAAACAGTGATCGCTGGTCCCGCAAGTCAGGGTGCCGCTCAAAGGCGCCGTCGCGGCGCGCTTCGTTGTCTGCCCGGTGTCGGATCCCGAAGCTGTGCGATAGAGGCGATATTTGCGATTCACGGCGACCATTGCTTGCGGCACTGCTTTGGCGAGCAGAGCTTCAGCCTCAGCCGTACTCATGCCATCGGGTGGCATCAGCCGCGTCACTCCAAATTTTAGGCTTGATAGAGATGTAGCTCCCTTGGATTTGAATCCGAGGGCCTGAGCCCGGGCCACCGTTTTTGCCGTTGCATTGACGACCAGCAATTCTGGCCGGCCAAGTTGCTCCAAATCAAGACCGGCTTTTATATCGACTGGTGAAGACTTGGGCGATTTCACCTGAACCGTTGGCTCTGGTTTGCCTGGCTTACCGCGTTGAGGCTTTTCTTCTTTCGGCTGGATCAACTGCTTCAGCCATTTCTCGACCGTGGCAGGTGGTTCATCAACGTCGATATCACTCACGCTGCCCGCTGCGACCGGCCCACTGTTTGAGGTAGCGACAGGCCTGCCAGTCACTGGCGTACCGCTTTGTCCGCCAGAATTCCCGTTCGCGTGCTGGCCATCTCCTTGATTTCCGACATGATGTTTTCCATCGTCTTGGCCGGCGCCTTCGTGCTTCACATCTTCCTGTCTATCGCCGTCCTGACTTGCATCGTCATGTTTGCCACCTTCAGACTTATTCGCATCACGGTTATATTCAACAGTCTCCGTCGATCGGCCACCATTTGAACTTTCGGTGCGGGGATTGTTACCATGCTCGCGCTCGTTATTGCGCTGCTCACGCTCTTGAGCTTGCTGTTCATGTTCCCGGTCGCGTTCTTGGCGCTGTTGCTCGCGTTCGGCGTCCCGTTGTTGGCGCTCTTGCGCTTGCTGCTCGCGCTCCCTGTCGCGTTCTTGGCGCTGTTGCTCGCGGTCTCTGTCCTCACGCTCACGCTCGCCCTCACGGGCCTCATTTTGCATATGCCGGACTTGATCGTCTAAATCATCCGAATTGCCCCTGTCGTGTTTGCGGCGACCAGCATATGCGGCCGTTCCGAATAACATCGATAAGATAGATTGCTCGGCATGAGCATTGTTGAGAGTGGCGCCTGGATCACCTGGACGATGAACTGGAACTGGCGGCAGGACAGCAGCGATAGCACCGCATACGATCAAAGCGCGTGCGCGACTCGGCGACAAATTGCTGATTTTGCTCACGGATGACGAGCTTTTTTTGCGTGGGTGCCGAAAGCGAAACATTTGGCGATCCAATACGGGAACTTACTACTGCGCAAGATAACAATTTATCCAGCAATGCAGCCGAAGTAACAAATTGTTTGCGATTCGGGACTTTTTTCCACTGGAAGCAGCAATCCGGTCCGCCATAATTTGGCCGCTCGCCGTTGTGTCCGCAGTCGCCACTCTAGTTGTGGCGCGGTTGAGAGTTTTACTCAAAAATCGGCAAGCTGCTGCAGAATTTGCGCTTTCCATCTTGTACTTAAATCAGAGATATTGAAGACAAAGTATCGATCCAACAAATCATTCTTTTTTCCTCCAGTGTTGCCGATGACACAGAAATCACGCGCAAGCTTTTTCGCTTGCGGAACCCTGACCATCAAAATCCCCGCGCGCTCATCGCTCCGGAGGTTTGGCTAGCACGGCACGTCTCAAGTCCATGCATGGGGGGCGCGAATGCCGGTCCACTGTAGGGTGTAATAATTTAGGGCAGCTTTCCAGCACCCACGCCTTCGGCGGCTTATCACCTGTCGCGCGCTCGGGGGGTTCCTTTTGCCATTGCTGGCTCGGTTTCCAATCCCTCCACTTTTGCTGGGGAAGTCCAGAGTTCATGAAGCAGAACCGCATAGTAGGATTCATCACGGGTCATCGTGTCCGTGCCGGTGAACAGATGCTCGTCCGGCATCTGAATGGCATCGAGTGAAGGACGGTAGTAGGCTCGCTCGCCGCCCTGCGCGATCGTGACCTTTGTCGAGGTGATGAAGCGGTCAGCGGCGTCAATGCGGGCAATCGGTCCAAGCCGGGCAGGGACGTCTGGGATGTCAAAGCCGTCCACTTCAGCGGCGTTGAAGACGAAGGATGCGCTGGCGACGCGGCGCTTGCCATCATCGTCGGTGGCATCTTTTGCTGGCTCGACGTCGAATTCTTTGTAGAAGATGACGAGTTCGGATTTGGCGCCCTTGCGGACCTGTGCGCCGAGTTCGGCCCCACCGTTGCTGCCACCAGCAGAGCCGGGCACCGAGCCGGAATACCCCGAGCCGTCATGATAGCAATGGCCGCATTACTCAAACCAAACAGCCTACGGCAATCCCGGGGCGATTTAGGTGTCGCGTTCGACGCACGCGGGCTTCGTGCTCGATGCACTGGATCAGGCGCTCGCTGAACGAAAACCGGTCTCGGGCAGCGGCCACGTGCATCACTCCGACTGCGGCGTGCATTAAGTCTCGGTCCGCTCCGATCGATCTGGCAGTCAGCTGCGTTTGGGGGCTCTCCCTCACCCCTAGTGTGACAGCAATACCGGCAGCTGGAGATTTCTCAGGATTCCGTTCGTGGCACCGCCCAACACGAAATCCCTCATCCGCGAATGAGCGAAGCCGCCCATCACGAGCAAACCTGCTCCGATCTCCCTCGCATGCTCCTGCAGGGTGTTGGAGATGGGATGGCCTCGGCTCTGTACTTGAGCGACTGTCGCTTGGATATCGTGCCGCGCGAGATATTCTGCCAGCCGGCTTCCAGGATCGTTGTCCGGGAGGGCCTTCTCGTCGGTAACTGAAGCAATCGTGACGGTTTGCGCACGCTGCAGGAAATCACGAGCATCAGATACCGCACGTGCCGCGACACGACTTCCATCCCAGGCAATCATTACGTGCCCGAACGACGCGGCCGGTGCATCTTCCGGGACCAGCAGGGTTGGTCTGCCTGAGCCAAAAATTACCGCCTCTGCGGTCGCTTGTGGTATTGCATCGTTAGTCCCAATGCCCACGAGGACGAAATCGTGGTATCGAGCCATGGTACTGATCAAGTTCCCAGCGGCACCTGGGAAACACTCTATGTGAGAGGTTCGCAACGGAACGCCGAGCGACCCCAACTCCGTTTCAAGGGCTCTTACGACCGCAGCTCCACGCTCTCGGCATTTTGCCTTTGCTCCGGCAACCAGCCCTGGCACGTCGATCAGCATGTTGCCAAGGGCGCTAGAAACGGGCGGAAAATTGGCATTAAGGACGAGGGCATGAACATCGGCATTCAGATGTCGCGCGATTGCAGCAATGTGGAGAGCGAATTCAACCGCATTTCCATCAGGGTATGTATGAATCGGCACCAGAATGTCGAGTTTCATAGAGAGTCTCCTATTCAAGGGACCGCAGCTCTTGCGGCCCGAGCCACTTCATCTGGTAGCACGGCGTAATAGCCAACAGTGCGCTAACACGTCTCACAGGTTGTGAAGCCAAAAATAGGAGAATGCGCCCTCCAACTGGGCGCAACGTAAGCATGCGAGTGGCATCATGCTAAAAAGCGCCGGCTCACACAACGTGCTGCTTATCGCGGACGACCGTCTGCTTCTTTGAGCTTAATCTTTTCACCAAAGCGTTTTGGCGACGGCGTTCCACAAAACGACAGCCGGCTCGTCGGCGCGGTAGTGTTCAAAACCCAGGATGCTGAGCGAAGCAGTGCTGAGAAGAAAACGTTGTGCTTGCTCTACCTGCAAGCCGATCCAACGTGCCGCAAATACTCGCCCAAAGTGACCATGTGAAAAGACAGCAATGTTTCCCTTGAGCGCCCGGAGCCGGCCGATCGCCCGATCGGCACGTTGCGAAATTTGTGATGGTGATTCTCCGCCCGGGCATCCGTCGCGAAAGACATTCCAGTCTGGTCGCCCTTGGCGAATTTCAGTTGGGCGCATACCCTCGTAGTCGCCATAGTTCCACTCGGTAAGGTCCGGCTCTATCTCTGCAACCTCGCCGAGCCCAGCCAGCTCGCATGTTCGCCGTGCGCGCTGCAGCGGACTCGTAAAGACACGGCTGAAGTTTACTGCGCCCAGCGGAGCAGCAAGCGTGCGGGCGTCTTGCTCGCCCTGCTCGTTAAGCGCGATGTCGGTACGTCCCGTATGTTGACTGGACAGCGACCAAGCGGTTTCGCCATGGCGCATGAAGTACAGGCGCGGAAGTGCCGTTTGCATATCTCTGAGCGGCAGCGCGCTTTCCGACCCCTTCATTGTCTTGCGCGCCACTGCCAGTTGCGGATTTCCGGCATGTCTTCGCCGTGCTCGGCAACGTAGGCTTTGTGTTCCGTGAGCTTATCGCTGACAGCCTCCTTGACCGCAGCAACGCTCGCGCCAAGCTGGGGCACGCGGTCAATGACGTCGGCCACCAGATGAAAGCGGTCAAGACTGTTCATGACCGTTAGGTCAAACGGCGTGGTCGTCGTGCCTTCTTCTTTGTAGCCGTGCACATGAAAATTACCGTGGTTGGTGCGGCGGTATGTGAGCCGGTGAATAAGCGACGGATAGCCGTGGTAGGCGAAAATGACTGGTTTTGATGTGGTGAATAGCAAATCGAACTCCGCGTCAGTCAGGGCGTGCGGATGCTCATTGGGTGATTGCAGCTTCATCAGATCAACCACGTTGATCACACGCACTTTTAACTTTGGAAAATACGACCGTAGCAAATCGACAGCGGCAAGCGTTTCCAGCGTCGGCACGTCGCCGCAGCACGCCATAACAACGTCTGGTTCGCCGCCTGCGTCGTTGCTCGCCCAAGGCCAGATTGCGACGCCCGCGGCGCAATGCGCGATAGCGGCGTCCATGGCAAGCCACTGCGGAGCGGGTTGTGTCCCAGCGATGATGACATTCACGTAATTGCGGCTGCGTAAGCAGTGGTCCGTCACCGAGAGCAGCGTGTTTGCATCAGGAGGCAAATAGACGCGAATGACTTCGGCCTTCTTATTGACGACGTGATCGATGAAGCCTGGATCTTGATGGGTGAAGCCATTGTGATCTTGCCGCCAGACATGCGAGGTGAGCAGGTAGTTCAGCGATGCGATCTGCCGGCGCCAGGGAATACCGCGCGTCACCTTCAACCACTTGGCATGCTGGTTGAACATCGAATCGACGATGTGAATAAACGCCTCGTAGCTAGGAAAGAAGCCGTGCCGGCCCGTGAGCAGATAGCCTTCCAACCAGCCCTCGCACTGATGCTCGCTCAACATCTCCATGACGCGGCCGTCGGGTGCGATGTGGTCATCGAGGGGACTGATCTCTGCCGTTGAACACCGGTTTGTGACTTCAAACACGGCAC
>JANNFX010000253.1:0-1701 GCA_031380225.1 Hyphomicrobium sp. | reverse complement strand
GGGGTCGCAACAAAGCCCGGGCAAACTGCATTGCAGCGAATGTTTTGGTCACGGAATTCAACCGCGATTGAGCGTGCGAACATGTGGCACGCGCCTTTGGTGACGTTGTAAAAGACTTCGCGCGGCGTCGCTGCGATAGCCGAAATTGACGACGTGCAGACGATTGAGCCGCCACCAGACGCGATCATGTTGGGCAGCACCGCGCGGGTCATCAAATACATGCTGGTGACGTTGACTGCCATCAGCCAATCCCATTCTTCGAGCGTGCATTCCAAAAATGGCTTGATGATAATTGTGCCGGCGTGGTTGAACAGCACGTTGATGGTGCCTAATTCAGCCGTCACAGCCTTGACCGCAGCCTCAACCTGATCGGGCTTTGACACGTCGGCTTTAGCGAACATGGCCGTGCCACCCGCGGCTCTAATTTCGGCGACCACGGCAAGGCCTGCCGCTTCATTGAAATCGACAACGCCGACTTTAGCGCCTTCGGCTGCAAACATTTTCGACGACGCTCCGCCTATGCCGGTTGCGCCACCTGAAATCAGCGCAATTTTTCCATTGAGCCGTCCTGCCATTGACTGTCTCCCTGCTAATTTTGTTTTTCGTTTCGATTAGCTCGCCTGAGCGTTCAAGACTTGCCTGAATGCGTCGATGAATTGATCCGCATGTTCGCGCATAAAACAAAGTGGCGGACGGATTTTCAGGATATTGCCATTGAGGCCAGCCGTGCCAATCAGGATGTTGCGCTCGCGCAGACCATTGACCGCATCCATCGCCCCATCTTTGCAGGGCGTGCCAGCAGACTTCGACGTTACGAATTCAACGCCGAGATAGAGCCCAGCGCCACGCACATCTCCGATTTTATCGCTGACATTGGCAACTTCCTTCAGGCCATCGAGAAGATAGGAGCCGGTCTCTTTGGCGTAGGCCTGCAGCCCTTCATCGTGCAGCACATCGAGCACCGCGAGGCCGGCAGCAGATGCGACCGGGCTTCCGCCAAACGTGTTGAAATATCCAGATTTTGCACCGAACGCGGCCAGTAGATCTGGTTTTACGGCGACGCCGCCAATAGGATAGCCGTTGCCCATCGGCTTGCCCAAGACAACGATGTCGGGGATGATGCCGTGGCGATCAAAACCCCACATCGACTCGCCGGTGCGGCCAAAACCCGGTTGCACTTCGTCAGCGATATAGAGCCCGCCAGCAGCGCGAACAGCTGTTGCCGCATCGTTCAAGAACCCTGGTACGCCAGGATAGACGCCATCACTCGACAGGATGCTGTCGGCGATCATACCGGCACAGCGAATGCCCTTGGCCGACATCTGGCCAAGCGCGGATTTGACATCGTCCTTAAATTTTTGACATGCCGCCTCGACGCCGAGCCGGTACGTATCAGGCGCGGCAACCAGAAAGATGTTTGGATTGCCCGGCTCCGCATTGGCGGATGACGGCGACACCTCGGTCGCGGTTGTTGTATTGCCATGATAGGCATTTGCCGTCGCGATAAAGCCGGTGCCGCCGGTCACGTTGCGGGCAATGCGCAAAGCCAGATCGACGCTTTCGCTGCCTGTACACGTGAAGACAATATTCGAGACTTCACTTGGGAACGTTGCCAGCAATCGTTCTGCATACGTGTAGACGATATCGTACAAATAGCGGGTGTGGATGTTGAGCACGGCCATCTGTTTGGCGACGGCTTCG
>JANNFX010000249.1:0-4294 GCA_031380225.1 Hyphomicrobium sp. | reverse complement strand
GTCAGCATTCAGACGGATGCATATGAAAATGTGGCGAATGGACCACAACTCATTGGATCGCAACAAAATGAAGTCACTCGGAAATTTCACTTCGCAAAGGCCAGAATGGCCGCCTGAGCCGCGCAACATTCCGCTGACGCTTTAGTTTTCCAAAGCCGCGATTTGCCCCGCTGCGCCGGGCCGTGTTGCAACTGCTATGTTCCTTAAAGTGATTCGCAGATTTCGCGCGTACTTTAGGAGCATGCCATGACCCGAGCCCTGAAAGTCGTCGACAGCAGTGCAGAAGCCGCCGCAAGTGAAGCCGCCCGCGAAGCCCGGGCCGACGCAGTGCAAGAGGCTGCCAAGGCCGCCGCTGCGCCCAAGTCCAGTAAAAAACCAAGCGCTGTTCCGGCCGACGGCTGGCACCGGTTCGTCGTTGACGTCTGGATTACAAACCTCAACTTTACCGAGTTCGGTATTTACAAGCGCTCGCGCAACAAGGCCAAATCGCGCCAGTTCACAACCGACATGGATATCTTCGCCGAGATTATCGAGAACGGCGAGCGCACCGGTCTGCTTGGCTACCGCGAGGACCTGTGGACCAAGGCGACTGGGATGGACAAACGCCTTGTGTTCAAATTGTTTTCGGACAGCCTCGGCTGGAAAGCGACTGCAGACTTGATGCTCGCGCGCTCGATCCAACAAACGATGGGCGCCCGCGGTCTGCCGGTGATGACCTACTCCATCAACACCGATGATGATCAGTTCATGATCTACATCGAGCGCTCGGCCAACAAGTGGCCGCTTCTTCCGGAATATTTTTCATTCTTTCTTATGGACGAAGTCGGCAAACCGGAATTTTACCGGCTGCGCCGCGACATGATCAACCTCGGCGGCGACTACACGCTCTACGATCAGCGCGGCGAAAACGTCGGTCATCTCGATGGCAAAGTGTTTTCGATTGGCGGCAAGTGGAAGGGCAAGGTCCGTGACGGCGTTGCCAGCAAGCGGCTTTTGACCGTCATGAAATTGTTCGCAGGCATGATCGTATTCAACGGCGACTGCCGGCGCCATATGAAGTCACTGTATCGCGACATCCTCGCAGGACGCATTGATCCGAAGCTTGAGCGGCAAGAAGCCGATCTTTACATGAACCCGCGCAGAGTTAGGTGAAAAGTTGGGATAGCGGCGGCTGGTCTTTATCACAGACGGCCGCGGTTATTCCTGCTTCAGCAATTTGGTGATGTTCATGACCGAGCCTTGGCACGGTCCGAGTGGTCCGCTGGCCAAATGGGCGGTGTTGTCGCCGTGCTGCTGAGCTTGCTCGTAGTGGACCTTGCAGTACTCGGCCTGCTGCCTCTGAAGATCGGCTTCGCTGACTTCCAACTTTTTGTCTGGGTCGTTGATGGATGCAACATCCATGGCTTCAGCAGCAGGCTGTGCGCCTGGCTGCGGCAAGCGCTCTACATTCGGCGGCACAACGAGAGGCGAACGCGCTGCAAGCTTCGGCTCATCACCGCTTGACTTGCTCCCACTGCCAATGCCGACCACGTCAAAGATCTTGCCGTTCAATTCGACGTCGTCGCCACTGCAGCCGCCTAGGAAGGCTGCGAATGCTGCAAGCCCAATTATCATGGCAGGCGTGGAACGGCGGATCATGGTCGTCTCCGGCTGGTCGCTCGTGATTTTCCGCTAACGTGTTCGGCTACAACGGATTTGAGGCGTCATTGCGACTCGGTACCACGCTTTCATACAACAGCACGGCGACGCCAGCAACGATGGCCACGTCGGCAATGTTAAACACATTCGGCCAATCGATGCCGAAGGCGTGCGGCAGGAAGTAATCGGCCACACCGCCGAGCCGGACCCGGTCCACTGCATTGGCCAATGCTCCGCCGATTATCAGACCAAGTCCAGCCGCCGTCAACCGGGACGTGTCAGAGCGGGATAACCACAACCACATCACAATGGAGGCCAAAATCGAAAACGCCGCCAGTGTTAACTGCCAGGAATAGCTGGCTTTATCGAGCATGGAGAAGCTAACGCCGGTATTCAGCATATACTTCCAGTCGAGGAACGGCAGCACTTGGGTCCGGTCCTGATCCTGAACACGGTAAATCTCAAGCATCCACCATTTGTGGGCTTGATCAGCCACAAACAACGCCGCGGTGACTTTCAAACCGAAGCGGGATAACGGTCCCCAAATTGTGACGAGCGGCAGCGGCACGGCGTGGTCCTTAGTTTTCTGACCGGTGCCGTCGCTACACTTGAGGTGTCATCCCGGGGCTTGTCCCCGGGACCCATCCATCAGCGCACGTGATGGTGGGTGAACCTGTAGCGGCGCGGCAGCTAAATTTCGTATTTCTACACTGTTGCGGATTGGGTCCCGGAGACAAGCCCCGGGATGACACTTGTGGGGCGGCAGCGCTGCAGGCTCAACCCGCAAAAACAGCGCTGAACTTTTTGCCGCGCGAGAGATAATGGGATTTCAGCCATTCCCATCTATTTCGTGCATGGCGGCGGCGTCGCGGGCGGAAAGGTCGGGATAGGCCTTGTCCGAACCGACGTCTTTGGTGATGCGCCATGAGCGGGCGCATTTTTGGCCTTCAGCAAGGTTCGGCACCACGGCGACGCCTGGAAGTTCTGGCAAAGCGAACGCGCCCGCTGGTGGAGCCGATTTCGCCAACGTTGCAGCGCTGGTGATGCAAACCTCGGCAAGGTCGACGCCATCAAGCGCTGTCAGCAAGTCCTTGTCGGTGATGTGCACCACAGGTGCTGCTTCAAGCGACGAGCCGATTTTTTTGTTGGCGCGTTCCAGTTCCAAGGCGCCGGTCACAACAGAACGCACGGCCCGCACCTTCTGCCACTTGGCCGCGAGGTTCGCGTCAATCAACCCTTGCGACAACTCCGGGAAGCCCTCGAGGTGGATCGAGCCTTTATGATCGGGATAGCGTTGCAGCCACGCCTCTTCAGCCGTGAATGACAGGATCGGCGCCAGCCACTTCATCATCGCATCGCAGATGACATCGATCACCGTCAGCGCCGCCTTGCGCTTCACGCTTGATGGCGCCTCGCAATAGAGAGTGTCCTTGCGGATATCGAAATAGAACGCTGACAATTCGGTGTTCATGAACTGCGACAACACTGAGATGACGCGGCGATAATCATAAGTCTCGTAGGCATTGCGGATTTCGGGATCGATCTCCGCCAGCCGGTGCAGCATCAGCCGTTCAAGCTCGGGCATATCAGTATGAACTACGGCATCTTCCGGTTTGAAGTGCGCGAGTGCACCCAGCATCCAACGCAGTGTGTTGCGGAGTTTCCGATATTGATCGGACGCGGTTTGCAGGATAGTCGGGCCGATTTGCAAATCGTCTGAATAATCGGCTGATGCGACCCACAGCCGCAAAATATCAGCGCCAGATTTTGCGATCACGGTTTGCGGCGAGACGACGTTGCCGTCTGCCTTCGACATCTTGCGGCCCTTCTCATCGAGCACGAAGCCGTGGGTCAGAACCACGTCATAAGGTGCGTACCCGCGCGTGCCGCAGGCTTCCAAGAGCGATGAGTGGAACCAGCCGCGATGCTGGTCGGAGCCTTCGAGATACATGATGCGGTCGGGCCCGCCTTCGTCTTCGCGCAAGGTCGCGAGGTCGTCGCGTTTTTCGAGCGTGAACGCATGCGTGCAGCCGCTATCGAACCACACGTCAAGAATATCGCGAACCTGATCCCAATCGGCGAGTTCGTTGGCTGGCACAAGTCCGCCGAGGAATCGCTCCTTGGAGCCGTCGGCAAACCAGACGTCAGCTCCTTCTTCTTCGAATGCAGCGATGATGCGCTTTTGCAGCTCGCCCGACTTCGCAAAGTCGCGGCTTGGTGCGAGGCCTTCGGTTTTGGTGTTGCGGAAGACGCAGATCGGTACGCCCCACGCGCGCTGACGCGAGACAACCCAATCGGGCCGCCCGGCGATCATGCCGGTGATGCGGTTCTCACCTGACGGCGGCACCCATTCAGTTTCGGTGATGGCTTTCAACGCGCGCGCCCGCAGCGTGTCGCCCATGACGGAAAATGGCAGGCCTTCCATCACTTTCATTTTTTCGAGCGCGATGTGTTTGGGGTCATTTAGTTTGGGGTCAGACCCCGCACCACGAACAGCGGAGCTTAGCGATGTTGGTTCGGTGTGCGGGGTCTGACCCCGCCGTTCCGAACCCATTGCGCCCGGCGGCCGGCCCCCCGCAGGGGAGTCGCCGGGCGCAACCTCAAGTGCGATGAACCATTGCGGCGTGTTGCGATAGATGACGGGTTTCTTCGAGCG
>JANNFX010000175.1:0-3078 GCA_031380225.1 Hyphomicrobium sp. | reverse complement strand
TCCGATGACGTTGAAACGCTTTTCAAAGCCTCGATGACATACCGCAACCGCTGATCGGCCTCGGCCCGCTGCGGCGTGTCTGCGGCAAAGATCGCGTAAAAATCTTTGATCTGCTGCTGGACAATAGGCAGCTTGTAGACCCGCTGATGTTCGAAGCCTGGCCGCCGGTGCGGGGCCAAATCAACTAGGCTCGCAACCCGCTTTAACAACAGCTTCGTCGCTAGTGCATCGGCAGCACCGGCGTCAAGGCCGTCCATCGTGATTAGGTCTTTGACAAACTGCTGATGAATGCCGAGCACTTCTTCCGAACGCCTAAGAAATATCAACTTGTCGTCAGGACGTAAGTAACTGTGATTGAAGTTATGGGTATTGATGTAGCTGATGCCTGGGACCACGCCGAGCTTGCCAGTCATCGCGTCGTGAATGCCAGTTTTGAAGTCATAAAATCCGACGAGAAACGACGTGCGCGACCGCTTATAGCGTTCGATCAGCAATTCGCGGCGGGTCACAGAATAGGTTGTTGAATACGGCCACTCCGCAAACGATTGCGCGCGCTTGGCTGGCGTCTCGTCGGTAACGGGATGTGCATGATCCAGCCGTGCCAACAACTTCCCGTCGCTATAAAGATTGAAGTGCAGCGATGAGCCGAATGCGGAAACATAGGCCGGATTCTGTTTTAGGAATTGCTCGCCTTTTGCCAACACGTCGAGAACTGGAAAATCGTCGTCCGCACCCATGACAATGTAATCGTCGCTGAGAGATTGCAGCACCTCGATAAGCCGGTCGAATAACCCCATATCCGGATTGTATTCACGATAGTCGATGTTGAGGGTGGTGTTTTTTGCAACCACCGCCTTGTTCCGTGGCCTGTACTCCACGGAGCTACCGTCGGCGACGATAATGTCGGTGCCGGGATAAAATTTAGCCACGTATCCTAACACGCTGCCAAGCGAGTTTGGCCGATTGCGAGTCGGTATGATCAGCTTTGCCATAGTGGGGGGCACCCGAGTTTGAGTGATCGGTGTCCCGTTGCCGATGCTGACACTCATGATAAAGTGAAAAAGGCACCAGCCAACACGGACAAATTTCAGAAGTCCATTACATGAGGTGGCGGGGCTAGGGCAACTCCCGCCACTCCGCCATCCACGTCTCTGGCGCGCACAGCAGGCTTTTTCGAAAAAACTCGCATTTTTGGGGCAGTTGACGCAAATGCCGGACCATCAGATCAAGACTAATTGCTGCATCGCGGGCGGCGGACCAGCTGGCTTGATGCTCGGCCTGCTGCTGGCCCGCGCCGGCGTGAATGTCGTCGTGCTTGAAAAACACGCCGATTTTTTGCGCGATTTTCGCGGTGACACCATCCACCCGTCGACGATGCAAGTCATCGACGAACTCGGTTGGCTAGATGAATTTCTAAAATTACCGCACCAACCCGTCCGTACTTTGCATGCCCAGTTCGGCACCGAACGGCTAAAACTTGCTGAATTCTCGAGCTTGCCAATGCGGGCGCCGTTCATCGCCATGATGCCGCAATGGGATTTTCTAAACTTTCTAACCCGCAAGTCCGAGGCCTATCCGAATTTTAAACTGCTATTGAACACCGAAGCCACCGAACTTCTCGCTCGCGACGGCCGCACAACGGGCGTCAGAGCGCGGGGACCGGATGGAGGTCTCACCGTTATTGCCAATCTGACAATCGCCGCCGACGGCCGTGCTTCAACATTGCGAGCGGCCGCCGGTCTACCGGTCGAAGACTTCGGCGCACCGCTCGACGTGTTGTGGTTCCGGCTTTCGCGCCACCCTGGTGATACAGATGAAACGCAAGCCCGGTTCGATACCGGGCGGATTTTCATCATGCTCAACCGCGGCGATTATTGGCAATGTGCCTACGTCATCCCGAAAGGCGCTAATGACCGCATGCGGGCAGCCGGGCTTCAAGCATTTCAAGATAGTCTCAAGCCGCGGCTGCCATTTGATGCGTCGCGAGCCGATGAGATTGTTGACTGGGACCAGGTCAAATTACTGCAAGTTCAAGTCAACCGGCTCAACACGTGGTGGAAACCAGGGTTTCTGTGTATCGGCGACGCGGCCCACGCGATGTCGCCCGTCGGCGGCGTGGGCATCAATCTCGCTATTCAGGATGCGGTGGCAGCAGCCAATCAGCTGGCGGAACCACTTCGATCAGGTACGCTCACGGACGCTGATCTTGCGGCCGTGCAAAAGCGGCGGATGTGGCCGACCCGCGCGACCCAGCGCCTTCAACTCGCCATCCAGAACACTATCATTGCCGCCGCGCTGGCAGACACCGGCTCCATGCGGCCACCATTGGTGATGCGATTGATCGCTGGAATTCCAGGCCTAAACCGGCTGCCAGCCCGCATTATGGGCCTGGGGTTCCGGCCAGAGCATGTGAAAACGTGAAAAGGGGTCAGATCGCAGGGACCTGACCCAAGTTTCCAGCATTCAAGGAACGAAACTGAGGCTGCAGGATCAATCGAAATCAACCACGCAGCCTCAAAACAACCGTACGGTAAGGCGCGCCCGTACTCTGTTCCGCATGACACAAGAAAATTCGGCATGGTCAGTCACTTATGCTCGGCGATGCGAAGGACGACCGCAGACAAAGCGTGGCGCCGGGGCAACATCATGTGTGGAAGCGCGCTGACGGCCAAGAATATCGGGGGTTTCAGCGTGACCTCAGGCACGGATTTGATAACAGTCTGGTGAGGGTGGCGTGCAAGACTGCGCCAATCGATTTTTTAGATTTTGGGACGGGGTAGACTGATGGCGTTCAACAGATTTGCGAAAACAACGTCCGCCGCGGCTTTGATCGCGGGTAGCCTGTCCATGGCCGCACCCGCCATGGCGCAAGACGCTTCGCCCCTCGCCGGGACCGTGATCTTCAACAGCAGCGAATACAAATCCGACACCAACTACTCGTATCTCGGTGCCGTTCATGCGTTGAATCGCAATCTCGGCAGCGACGGCCTGCTGCTGCGCGTGATGGGCTCGTACGGCAACTACGAATACGACACCATCGGCGGCACTCACATCGACACCGACCACTTCGGTGGTGAA
>JANNFX010000239.1:0-71186 GCA_031380225.1 Hyphomicrobium sp. | reverse complement strand
TGAGTGCCGGCATATGACGCGCTGCCCCCTGATCCGCCACCGTGTCCAGCGCCGTTCGATACCGCTGCCGCACCGCCGCGGGTTACCAAGCGCACCGGTGCGCCGCGCACCAGGCCCTTTGACACCATTTTCGACACGCTTTCCGGCAACTCCAAATCGAGCTGCGCGTCGGTCGCGTCATCGCCGGAACCGAGCCCGGTCTCGCCGACGATTTCGCGCGGATCGACATGCGCCAGATCGTGACGCGAGAGATACGACACCGCCAACTCGCGGAAAATGTAGTCAAGGATCGACGTCGCGTTCTTGATGGTCTCGTTGCCCTGCACGAGGCCGGCCGGTTCAAAGCGCGTGAAGGTGAAGGCTTCCACATACTCTTCGAGCGGCACGCCGTATTGCAGGCCCAACGAAATTGCGATGGCGAAGTTGTTCATCAACGAGCGGAAGGCAGCGCCTTCCTTATGCATGTCGATAAAGATCTCGCCCAATTCGCCGCTGTCATATTCGCCGGTGCGCAGATAAACTTTATGCCCGCCAACCGTCGCCTTCTGGGTGTAGCCCTTGCGGCGGCCTGGCATTTTTTCACGCTCGCGGTCGCGCACGCGTTCCACAATCCGCTCGACAATGCGTTCGGTGATTACGGCCGTCTTTGCGGCCATCGGCACGCTTGTTGCCAGTTGATCGGCCAACAGGTCGGCGTCGTCCTCATCGTCCGACAGGATCATCGAGTTCAGCGGCTGCGATAGCTTGGAACCATCGCGATAGAGCGCGTTAGCCTTCAAAGCCAAACGCCACGACAGCATGTAGCTTTGCTTGCAGTCTTCAACGGTGGCGTCGTTCGGCATGTTGATGGTCTTCGAGATCGCGCCCGAAATAAACGGCTGCGACGCCGCCATCATGCGGATGTGGCTTTCGACCGACAGATACCGCTTGCCCTTGCGGCCGCAGGCATTGGCGCAATCGAAGACCGGCAGATGCTCAGACTTGATGTGCGGCGCGCCTTCGAGCGTCATCGCTCCACAGACGTGCTCGTTCGCAGATTCTACGTCTTTTTTCGAGAAACCTAAGTGCTGGAACAAATCGAACGACGGATCATCAAGCTTTTCGGCCGGCACTCTGAGCGTATTGATCAGGAACGCTTCGCCCAGCGTCCATTTGTTGAACACAAACTTGATGTCGAACGCGGTGCCAAGGCCGCCTTCGATCGATTTCAAGGCTTCATCGGTGAAGCCACGCGCTTTGAGCGTACCGTGATTGATGGCCGGTGACTGTGCCAACGAACCGTGCCCAACTGCATAGGCTTCGATCTCTGCGATCTGGTGTTCGCGATAGCCCAACGCACGCAAGGCTTCGGGTACCGAGCGGTTGATGATCTTGAAGTAACCGCCACCCGCCAGCTTCTTGAACTTGACGAGGGCGAAGTCCGGTTCGATGCCGGTGGTGTCGCAGTCCATCACGAGACCAATGGTACCGGTCGGCGCAACGACAGTCGCCTGCGCATTGCGATAGCCGTAGGCTTCGCCGAGTGCTTGCGCGTTGTCCCATGCGCGGGTCGCGGCGGCGACCAAACGATTGTCGCGGCAGTTGGCATGATCGAGAGGAACGGGTGCGATGCTCAAACCCTCGTAGCCATCGGTAATGCCGTAAGCGGCGCGGCGGTGATTGCGAATGACGCGGCCCATATCGGCTTTGTTTGGCTCATAGCCCGGGAACGGTCCGAGTTCCTTCGCCATTTCAGCTGAGGTTGCATACGACACGCCGGTCATGATGGCCGAGATGGCGCCGCAAATGGCGCGGCCTTCATCCGAATCATAAGATGTACCAGCCGCCATCAGCAGGCCGCCAATGTTAGCGAAGCCCAAGCCCAGCGTGCGGTAACGGTACGACAATTCGGCAATCTGACGCGACGGGAACTGCGCCATCAACACCGAGATTTCGAGCACCACTGTCCATAGCTGGCAGGCGTGTTCGTAGGCTTCGATATTGAACGAAGCGTCGGCATGGCGGAACGTCATCAAGTTCATCGACGCCAGATTGCAGGCGGTGTCGTCGAGGAACATATATTCCGAACATGGGTTTGACGCGCGGATCGGGCCCGACTGCGGGCAGGTGTGCCAATCGTTGATGGTGGTGTGGAACTGAATGCCAGGATCGGCCGACGCCCACGCCGCCGAGCCGATTTTTTCCCAGAGATCGCGCGCCTTCAAGGTTTTGACGACCTTCGGCGCGGCAGCAGACTTGGCGCCGCTGCGCGCGGTCAAGTTCCAGTTGCCGTCGTTATTGACTGCGTTTAGGAATTCGTCGGTGACGCGCACCGAATTGTTCGAGTTCTGACCCGAGACAGTCAGATAGGCTTCTGAATCCCAATCGGTATCGTAGACATCGAAGTCGATGTCCTTATAGCCCTGCTTGGCGAATTGTACGACGCGCAGTACGTAGTTCATCGGCACCTGGTCGCGGCGCGCGTCTTTGATGGCGGCCTTGAGCTTTGGGTTCTTCAACGGATCGAAGCAGCGCTCGTCTTTCTCCGCTCCCTCGCGCAAACCGGCCGGCTCCCCGGAAGGGAGCCGGTTAGCGCCTACCATAGAGCCTTCGGCCTCGCAGTTGACGCACTCCTACATCACGGCTTTCTAGCGCTTCTGGCAGATGCGCGAGCCCGTCACCAGAGCAGCAACCTTCTGCTCTTCTTTGACCTTCCAATCGATATAGTCTTCGATATCCGGATGATCGACATCGACGACCACCATCTTGGCGGCGCGGCGCATGGTGCCGCCAGATTTTATCGCGCCCGCTGCACGGTCGCCAATCTTCAAAAAGCTCATCAGGCCTGACGACTTGCCGCCGCCAGAGAGCTTTTCATTTGAGCCGCGCAGTGACGAGAAGTTCGAACCGGTCCCCGAGCCATATTTAAAGAGTCGCGCTTCACGCACCCACAAATCCATAATGCCGTTTTCGTTGACGAGATCGTCTTCGACCGACTGAATGAAGCAGGCGTGCGGTTGCGGATGCTCGTAGCTTGACGCCGAAACCGTCAGCTGGCCGGATTCGTGATCGACATAAAAGTGACCCTGGCCCGGACCATCGATGCCATAAGCCCAGTGCAAGCCGGTGTTGAACCACTGCGGACTGTTCGGCGCCGCCATCTGCATGGCCAGCATGTAGCAATGCTCATCGTAGAAGGCGCGAGCATCGTCTTCGGTTGTGAAGTAGCCGCCTTTCCAGCCCCAATAGGTCCACGTGCCAGCCAAGCGCGAAAACACCTGACGCGCATCGGCTTCACCGGCGCGGCGTTCGTTTTCTGGCAATTCTGCGAGCGCCTTTTCGTCGGCAACCGAGCGCCACAACCAGCTCGGAATTTGAGTCTCTTCGACCTTCTTCAGCCGCTTCGGCACACCGGCCTTACGGAAATACTTCTGCGCCAGGATATCGGCGGCGACCTGGCTGAAATTTTCGGGAACATCGAAGCCTTCGAGGCGGAATACGATCGATCCATCCGGATTCTTGATCTCGGACGTGGCGCGGCGGAACGCGATTTTGGCATAAGGAGATTGGCCGGCTTCGGTAAAGCGCCGAGTGATCTTCATCGTAGTACGTTCCCCGTCTTGTGTTTTTTTGGTGATGGCTCGCACGCAAAGCAACGAAACGCAGTTCCCCCGCGGCCCCGGCGCAGCGCGCACGAAGCCTTCGCCCGCAACTCGAAGCGGGGCGATGGGACACTCAACTATCTGAAAGGCCTGGACCCGGCGCGGGCAACTACTCTCGCCATTTACGCGCCAACATGGCTTCGACTTAGGGAGAAGCTAGGCCGATTCGAGCATCCCGTCACGGGGGATCACACGAGCCGTTGTAGGTAGTAGAGGCCCCCAACACTATATCTAGTGGTGTTGGCAACCTGGGGACAGACCCTGCTCAGGCACCGGAATTGTTGGATTTTTTGCGTTTCGGGCTCGTGAACTGCTGTGAATACGGCCAAAATCCAGGCCGCTAATGGGCCGATGTCTGGGAGGCTAGCGCGAGTCTTCTCAAACCAGTGTTGCATTCCAGCCGCGTTCTTAGCGACACTAGACATTTCGTGGACACAGCGCCAAACCGGACACTGAAACAGCCAGCAGGACACCGTGCCATATGAGCATTCTAAGCGAGATTTTTAGTTGGTGGGGCGGCAACACCTGGGGCACGCGCCTGTTGACGTGGCGCAAGGGCCAGAAGGTCGGGGAAGATGCCTATGGAAACACGTATTACATCCAGCGTCCAGGCACCGGTGTTGGCCCATTAGGCGTCCCGCGCCGCTGGGTGATCTATAAGTCGCTCGCCGAGGCTTCGCAGGTGCCAGCTGAATGGCATGGCTGGTTGCATCATACCGTTGATGAACTCCCGACTGCCGAAGCCTATGCCGCCAAACCGTGGCAGAAAGACCATCGCGCCAATATGACGGGCACGCCGGAAGCCTGGCGCCCGCCGGGATCCATTCTCGCAAGTGGTCAGCGGCCGAAGGCGACCGGCGATTACAAGCCTTGGAAGCCGGATTAGTGTGCATGGGGTCAGTGTAAATCGGGTCAGACCCCTCTCAACATTGATCCTATTCCGATACGGACGCCGGTGTGAGGGTTCTGACCCCGAAATGCATACTGGGCCACCGTACCGACACGTTTTCGGGCGAATCTGATTAAGTAGACTGGTTCTCACGTTCCTGGATCGAAATGGCTGTGTCGCGACCCTATTCATTGCTTGCTGTCCTGGCGTTCGCTGCATCAGTAGCGAGCCAGCCCGCGCGCGCCGACCGGCTTGAAAATACTGTCGCCGTGTTTTCCGCCCTCGACAAAGTGACCGCGACCATCAAAATTCTCGAAGTGCCGCTCAATCAGACCGTCGAATTCGGATCGCTGAAAGTCACCCCGCACGTTTGCTATTCGCGCCCGTCCACCGAACAGCCAAAGACCACGACCTACGTCGATGTTGAAGAAGTGCAACTCGACGGCCAGCAGAAGCAGATCTTCTCAGGTTGGATGTTTGCGGAAAGCCCGGCCCTCAACGCGGTTGAGCATCCGGTCTTCGATGTCTGGCTGACCGGTTGCCAGAAGCCGAAGGGCGCGGTCGCAGCCAACACCGCTGCTCCGGCAGCTGGCGGCAAAGCCGCGGGCGATGCGCCAGCCGCGACAGAAGCCGAACCGAATGCCGCCCAGAACGCCGATGCGCCTCGCCGCCGCGTTAAGCGGTAATTGGCAGGAGGAGACAGCTGACTTGACAGTCTCTGGAATTAGCAGGATTCTGCGATATTATTTCATCAGGACGCTCCACTCATGACCCGCAGCTTCACGGCTATCATCGAACGCGAAGACGCTGGCTACATTGCGCTGTGCCCAGAGCTGGATATTGCGTCCCAAGGCGACACCATCAGTGATGCGCGAAGCAATTTGCAGGAGGCCGTCGAACTGTTCTTGGAAACAGCATCGAGCACTGAGATCCAACAGCGTCTTAAGCTTTCGTATGTTGGGTTAGCGCGTCGAAGATTGGTGACGTTGAGTTGAAATGTCCAGGCGCGTAGCCCAACACTTTCTGTGACGACCGCGATGCCTTGATGAAGCGTTGGGTTACGCGCGGGCAATATCAGTGATACCTTCTACTATCGCGCACCGCGCTAACCCAACCTACAAGATTTTATTCATGGCTGATCCCGTATTTGACCGCGAAGCCATGGGCCGTTTGGCCAAGGCACTGGCCTTTATCTGCAAGTCCGACCATCCAACGGTCGTGGCGCTCAAGACCGCGTCCGACACCGGGGCGGATCGCGATATCAAAGCCGCGCGTGCTGCGTTTCTGAAGTTGAAGCCCAGCGAACGCTCCGCCGCCCTCGACATGCTCAAGGATTGAGGCCGGCCACTTCCCAAACCGGAACTCTGTTCCATCGGGAACAGCGGAACAACCCTCGATCTGGCTAGTTTGCTCTCAAGGCGGCCGCACGCCGCGGCCACCAAGCAATCCGGAGGACGTTCCCATGACCAGCCAGCGCAAAATTGCTGCCGACGCCGTGTTTATGGTGATGTATATTGGTATTGTGGGCGCCATGGCGTGCCTGACATTAACCCTCGCCGTGACCTATCTCATCGGCCTCGACCTCAACCTGCCGCACCAGCAAATGGCGGCCTTGAACCTTGCCGGTTGGATCATGTTGCCGTTGGCTCAGAAAGCTTACCAGCCGCTGACCGGCACACCATTCGCTTGGCGCTCGAATTCGGTACTGGACGGCGGCACGGAACTCTAATCCTTGGCCAATAAGGCGATCAGGCTGGCGTTGTCGCCTTTAGCCGCAAGCTACTTGTCCGGCTGTCCGAGATACTTCAACGCTGCTGTCGATAACGCTCCGCCAACAACGCAGGGGATACCGAGCTGAACTTGCCCCATAACGCTGGCCGCAACGCAACCTAGTGCCAATACAGTCTGCCCGGCTTGACCCCACTTGTTATAGGAGCGTGCTGTCTCTGGCCCCTTGGCCCGCAGATCCTCAATCGAGGCCATTGCCTGTTTGCGGATCTTGGCCAGTTCCATCGTTTCAGCGCCTTCGATCACCTCATGCAGTGCCACCCGCACGTCTGGTTTTTGCTCGCCGGCGAGGCCTTTCAACGTCGCCAGCAATTCCATATCGTGGGAGGCATTCTGCGCTAACGTCCACTTTGCCATCGCGCCGATGGTCAGCTTTTCGACATCATCGCGATCAAGCGACCACGCCATGGCTTTGATAATACGGCGCAGCGGCGCTTCTGAGCCGGTCGCAAAATAATAGCCCCAATTAATGTCGATGGTCGCCGTGTTGTCCTCGAACGGCAAATCGTCCAGTGTTGGCTTGTTAGCGAACATATACTTCTCGATCAGCACGCGCCGCGCCGGCATGCGCTCGACGAACGCGCCCAACAGGTGTTTCCAATCAGGCAGCCCAGAGTAGGCGATGGCGCGGATGACCATGACTTGGTCTTGCGGATCGAGCGGGAACATTTCCGAGATTAACTGTTCGGCCGTATCAGGATTAGAGCCGATGACGCCAGCGACAAAGCCGATGTAGACACCGGCTTGATCCAAATCTTTAGTCGCGCCAGTGCCGATCATAGCCTTGACCGCCTCTGGCAACCGCTTCGGCTCGGATGTCTGCCGGTAGCGATTCATCCACGCCAGCACCTCTTCATTCTTGGTGAAGGGTGGCGGACCTTTGACGGCGCCAAGTTTGTTGGCCGTCGCGGTCTTACTTGTTTCGGACACGGCTGGCAAGGTTGTTGAGGCCGTTACGAGCAACGCGGCACAGAGAACGGGAACAGCACGCATAACCGGAACTCCAAGCCGCGGCGGCATCAGGTCGTTGAGGGGTGGAGAAGCCTCACAACGCGCGCTCGGAGTGGCTGTTTTGTGGCGCCAACAGGATTTGAACCGCTCGCAACGGAGGCAGATCCGTTTGCCGGTCAAACTTTCGATGCCACTGGCGCATATTTCGCGATCAGGATCGCGGCCGGGAGACTAACCCACCACTGCGGCGCCCGCAGAACGGACTTGGCTCATCAGGCGCTCGCGCTTGGCTGCCGGAACCCGGATCCGAACACTGATCTCATCACCGCCGTCCGATCCGTTGCGTTCCAAAACATCCGTATTCTCATAGAGCCAATGCAATAGCTTGCCATCGGTGACTGGGATGCTTAACGACATGATGACATCATTAACTCCGAACCGCTCGTCGATGGCCTTGAGCAGATCCTCAATTCCCTCTCCTGTCAAAGCTGAAACAAGTTGCGGCGGGGCGGCACTGAAGCGGGCATTGCGGGTCGTGTCGACGCGGGCCTCGTCAGTCAGCAAATCCGCTTTGTTCCAAACTTCGAGCACGGCCGCATCTGCCGCTTCAACATCGATGCCGAGGTCTTTCAGAACACCTGCAACGTCGCGCGCCTGTGCCCCGGTTTCCGCATGCGCGATATCGCGGACGTGAAGCACGAGATCGGCGCCGGTGACTTCTTCAAGCGTCGCGCGGAACGCCGCCACCAGCATGGTCGGCAAATCTGATATGAAGCCAACAGTGTCCGAGAGAATAATCTTGCGCCCGGACGGCAACTTCACTTCACGCATGGTCGGATCAAGTGTTGCGAACACTTGGTCCATGGCGAGCACGGTTGCACCCGTGATGCGGTTAAAGAGCGTCGACTTGCCCGCGTTCGTATAGCCGACAATGGCCACGATCGGATACGGCACCTTGCGGCGTCCAGCGCGGTGCAATTCGCGGGTGCGGACAACGTCTGCCAGATCGCGCTTGATCGCCTCGATACGCCGGTCAAGTATACGCTTATCGAGTTCGACCTGCGCTTCGCCGGGGCCACCCATAAACCCGCCGCCGCCACGCTGGCGTTCCAAATGGGTCCAGGCCCTGACCAAGCGGCCCTTCTGGTAAATCAAATGCGCCAATTCGACTTGCAGACGGCCTTCGCGGGTTTGCGCCCGTTGCCCGAAGATTTCCAGAATAAGCCCGGTACGGTCGATGACTTTCGCTTGCCACGCCAATTCAAGATTGCTTTGCTGAACGGGCGTCAGCGCATGATCGACGATCACTAAGCCAGCTTTAAGCTCGGCAACCAACACCTTGAGTTCTTCAACTTTACCGGTGCCAAACAACGTCGCAGGCCGCGCCTCAACGAGGGTCACAATGCGGCTGTCAACCACGTTGAGTGTGATGGCCTCAGCCAAACCAACGGCTTCTGCCACCCGGTCTTGCGGTGAATGTTGAGACAGCCGGCCCTTCAGGACAGGCACCAACACGACTGCGCGTTCGGGCACGGCAACGCGATCGACGGAGCCACGGCGCGTTTTGCCCGGAATTGCGGCCTCTGAGTCTTCATCGGTGATGAGCGTTATCCAGTAAATTAATCTGCCAACTCGCCATCCATCAGGTTGACCGGCGCGCCGGGCATGATGGTCGAGATCGCATGCTTATAGACGAGTTGCGAGTGCCCATCGCGGCGGAGAAGCACACAAAAATTGTCGAACCAGGTCACAATTCCTTGCAGCTTTACGCCGTTGACCAGAAATATTGTCAGCGGTGTTTTCGTTTTTCGAACGTGATTGAGAAACGTGTCTTGAAGATTTTGCGCCTTTTCAGTCGCCATCGTGATTTGCCTCTTCTTGGCTCGTCCGAACATTGATTTGTGCGGCCGGCGGGGGCTGAGATTTTGGAAGTCGGTACTTTGATATTCCACGCGACTAACGGGACAAACTGATCACGTGCCTTAAAGCCAATGCGGGTATTACTTAAACTGATAGGCACTACGTTTCAAATAACAGATTTAGACCAGCCTTGCTTTAGTACGATAAAGCAGCAAACCGATGGAAATTTTGGCGGAGCTGAATGGCCACTGGACCGGGCTTGCCGTCCCCAATCTGGCGACCGTCAATCACTGTAACTGGCATCACAGTCCCCGAAGCTGAAGTTATAAAGGCTTCTTTGGCATTTAGAGCCTCTTCAACGGTGAAAGATCGTTCACTGACGGTAAATTTCAGAGCCCGGATTGCTTGCAGCGCGCTGGCGCGTGTTACGCCGGCCAAAATCGCGCGGTCGATGGGTCGAGTCAGCAGTGTATTGACACCATCAACAATCCAGGCATTGCTCGCAGCACCCTCGGTCACAAATCCGTGACTGTCGACGAACCAGGCTTCTTGGGCGCCGTCTTGGCGTGCCGCATCCTTAGCCAAACATGCAGGCAGCAACATCACGGTCTTTAAATCGCACCGCGCCCAGCGATTGTCCGGCATGGTCTTGACAGCTATCCCTTTAGCGGCGCGCTCGGCAATTTTGGCCGGATCTAGGCGGCGGGCGAGACAGATCAGCGACTGCGGTGTGTGATCAATCGGGAATAGAAAATCGCGCCGTGCCGCGCCGCGCGTCACCTGTAAGTAAACAAGACCATTTGTGACTCGATTGCGCCGCATGGTTTCGCGCATCACCAGTCCGAGCGCCGCCGCACTCATCGGCATCGGCATCCGGATTTCGGCAAGCGAACGGGCCAAACGCGCGGTATGCAGCGCCTCGTCAACTAAGCGTCCGCGATTAATCTCGCAGACCTCATAGACCGCATCGGCAAATTGAAACCCGCGATCTTCTGCGTGCACGGACGCATCCGCGTAAGGCTGGTAGCGGCCGTTGACGTAAATCACGCGGGTCATGAGTGCAGTGAACCTCTGCTTGTCACGTGATCAAGCCGGACGGTTTTCGGGAACACGTTGATCGGACGAGACGCCGAGTGCACGCAGCTTGCGGTGCAGCGCCGAGCGTTCCATGCCGACGAACTCCGCCGTGCGCGAGATATTGCCGCCAAATCGGTTGATCTGTGCCAACAGGTATTCGCGCTCGAAGATTTCGCGGGCCTCGCGCAGCGGCAGCGACATTAAATGTTCAGCGCCGCCATTGACGGGCAATGGCACATTGGATCCGATTTCATCTGGAAGCATGTCGGCGGTGATGACCGCATTCGGATCGCCGCCGGCCAGGATCAGAAGGCGCTCAATATTGTTGCGCAATTCGCGAACGTTGCCCGGCCAATCATGGGCCTGCAGCACGGCAATGGCATCTTCCCCGATGCGGCGCGGCGACAAACCAGAGGCCTGCGAGAGCTGCGCGACAAAGAACGTGATCAAATCCGGGATATCTTCACGGCGTTCGGCCAAGCTCGGCACTCTGAGCGGCACCACGTTGAGGCGGTGATAAAGGTCTTCTCGGAACCGGCCTTCGGCCATGTCGCGCTCAAGGTCACGGCTGGTCGACGAGACGATGCGGACATCCACGGCAACTTTCTGCGAGCCACCGAGACGTAAGAATTTCTGTTCGACAAGGACGCGCAGCACCTTGCCCTGCGTCTCAAGCGGCATATCGGCGACTTCGTCGATGTAGAGCGTGCCCCCGTGCGCTTCTTCGAGCGCGCCGACTTTGCGCGCGCCGCCGGTGCGATCTTCGGTGCCGAATAGTTCTTCTTCAACCCGGTCCGGTGCCATCGCGGCAGCGTTCAAGACCACAAAGGCGCCGGTCGCGCGCTGCGATTTCTGATGGATGACGCGGGCCGCCAATTCCTTGCCGGTGCCGGCAGAGCCGCGGATCAAAATCCGGCTGTTGGTCGGCGCGACGCGGTCAAGGCCGCCGCGCAAATGATTGATGGCCACTGACTTGCCGACCATTTCGGCGGACACCACCGAGCGCTCTTTGAGATCCTTAACCTCGCGTTTGAGGTTCGAAGCCTCCAGCGCGCGCAGCGTCACCAGGATCAAGCGGTCGCTCTTGAACGGTTTCTCAATGTAGTCATAGGCGCCGCGCTTAATAGCGGTGACCGCCGTTTCGATATTGCCGTGGCCCGAGATGATGACGACCGGCAAATCGGGGAACGTGCGCTTGATGACTGACAATACCTCGAGCCCATCCAAGCGGCTCCCCTGCAGCCAAATGTCGAGCACCACCAGATGCGGTTTGCGTTCCTCGATGGCGCGGAGCGCTTCATCACTGTCGCGCGCCAACCGCGTCCGGTGTCCCTCATCTTGCAGAATGCCAGCAACGAGCTCGCGGATGTCCGCCTCGTCGTCGACAATCAAAATATCAGCTGCCATTTCGGGTCACTCCTGCGTCTTCAGAGAGGTGTACTAGTGCTAGACCGCGGCGATGCCAAGCTCTGGCGGCGCTTTAGGTGGAAGAGAATTTTTGTCGACAATCAAACGAGCGGGCAGCGTCATGCGCACCATGGCGCCGCACGTGCGGCCTGGCGCGGGCGGCGCGTCCGCAAGGGACAATGTGCCGCCGTGCTGCTCAACAATTTTTTGGACGATAGCAAGGCCGAGGCCGGTGCCCTTATGGCCTTTGGTCGTCACGTAGGGCTCAAGCAGTCGCGTTCTGTTGGATTTCGGCAAGCCGATGCCGTTGTCGATGACGTCGATTTCAATGGTTTCACCGGTTAGCCGCAACACCGCTTCGACCGCTGGTTTCCAGTTCTTTTCTGCGCCCTCGACTGCGGCTTCAACGGCTTCGGTGGCATTCTTCACAAGGTTTGTGAGCGCCTGCGTGATCAAGCGCCGATCGATTGACGCCATGACGGCAGGCTGTGGCACGGATTGTTTGTAAATCACCGCCGGATGGCTTTCCCGGAACAGCAGCATCGGCTCCAGCACGCACTCGTTGAGGCTACCGGTTTCCATGACCGGTTTAGGCACGCGAGCAAAGGCTGCAAACTCGTCGACCATGGTTTTGATGTCGCCAGCCTGGCGTTCGATGGTCTCGGTCAATTTATCAAAGGTTTCTCGGTCTTCGGTAATCGCCTTGCCGTATTTGCGGCGGATGCGCTCAGCCGACAGGATGATCGGCGTCAGCGGGTTCTTGATCTCGTGCGCGATGCGGCGCGCCACGTCGGCCCAAGCAGAGGTGCGCTGCGCCGCGGCCAGCTCGGTAATATCGTCGACGGTGACCACTGAGCCGACATCGCCAGAACTAGCCTGTTCGCGGGTGATGCGAACCGAGAACGTGCGGTCTTCGCCATGGATATTCGCGGCAATTTCCAACGGCGTTTTTGATTTCGGACCAGGTTCATTGCGGTGCGCCAGAATTGGCTCGAGGACCGGCAGAACACTGGCGAGGTTGTTGCCGACGGCTGCGGCTTCGGTCACGCCGAGCAACTGTTCGGCCGATCGCGACAACAGCGTCACGCGGTCCTGACTATCGAGACCGACGACACCGGCTGAAACACCGGCCAGCACCGCTTCCATAAACCGGCGCCGGTCGGTCAATTGCTCATTGGCGGTAACGAGATCATCACGCTGGGTCTTAAGCTCGCGTGTCATGGTGTTAAAGGTCTGCGACAGACGCCTGAGATCGCCCTCACCGCGCCGTTCGGGCAGTTCGACCGACAAATTGCCCCGCGAGACTTCCGAAGCGCCTGCAATCAAGCGCCGGATCGGGGCCACAAACCGGCCCGCAAACCACATCCCGGCCCAGATCGCCGCCAGCAGCGCCGTAATCGAGATCAGCGAATACATCAAGCCGTGCGCCAGTTTGAGGCCGCCGCGTTTGGCCATCAGCGTATTGTAATCACTGACCGCCTTCTGCGTTTGTTTGCGCGCTGCCAGCGCTGCCGGACTTACACCACGGCTGACATAGAGATATTTACCGGGAAAATTCGCGAGCTTCGTGAGCGCTGCGACGCGTGCTGACCCCCCTGGCGTGACGATTGGCGTTTGCCCACCACGGGCTCGTTCGATCATGCTGGCCGTCGGCGGGATGTACGGCAGGCTCTCGTCTTCAATACCAGTTATCACCTTCTCACCGGCATCGTTGACGAGATAAGCTGCCGGCAATTCGCGCAGGGCGGCTTGCGCCAAAATCACCTGTTCCAGTTTTTTGCTGTCGTCACCGACTTGAATAATACTGGCATCGACGTCACGCGCCATATTCGCAATGTCAGTGCGGATCACTTGCCCGTGCTCTTCGACATAGATGTTGGCGATATCGAGCGAGTTGTTGATGATCGCAGCCGTGCGGGTTGAAAACCAACCATCGAGCGCGCGCGAAAACGTCGTCGTTGCTGCGACTGCCAGCAGCATCGCTGGCAACGCGGCGATGACGGAAAACAGCACGACGATGCGCACATGCAGCCGCGCGCCGGCAATCTTCTCCTGCCACGCTTGCCACAAGCCTTTGCCCTGCCAGCCAATCAGCCCCAGCATCGACAGCATCAGCAGCACGTTGACGATGAGGGCGATTTGCACGACCTCATTACTGGGCGTGATCGGCGTCAAGCCGGTCAGTATAAGGAAAGTGGCCAACGCTGAAATCAGCGACAGCACCACCACGACCAAGCCGATGCGGACGGTCTTCTCGCTCGGGTCCAATAGCCGCGACGCCGCCGCCTCGAACCCGCTCAACGACTTGTCTGCTCCGGTATCGATCATCCGTCCTCGTGGTTGTTTAAACGACTGGGCTCTTGATACGACTGGCCAAAATCGGCCAGCTGTCACAAAACGCTTTGGGTCGGTTATGCGTTCGGACCGAGCAACACCGATATTGCGGGGCCTAATGTTGCGGGCTAGTCACTCAGCAGCGCCGATTGGCGCAGGGCGACCACAGCCAACAGGGAAACTGTGACATTATTGCGACAAAGATCAAGCGCCATCGTGCTGCAATGAACAACAATCGGCAGTTGGCACTTTGCGAAGCAGGCGTGAACCGCCCATAGCTCTGGAGACTGTCCTCGGTTTGCCCGAGGCATTTCCAGCCTCTGGAGGCTTGTGCTGTGCCCGGACTCCCATTTCCATTTGAATATGCGCTGTTCGCGCTAACATTGCTCGGCGTCGCAGTTTTTCACCATAAGACACTTGAGATTGCGCTCGGTGGCCTGGTGGCCATCACGCTCTACAAACTCGCGTTCGCAACCTTCAAAGGCGTTGCTGGCGTCAGCGGGCTTGGCGCGCTGCTCGCCCATGAGTGGGTAACGATCGCCAACTTGTTTATGTTGCTGACCGGCTTTGCGTTGTTGTCGCGCCAGTTTGAGGAAAGCCACGCACCAGAAGCCATGCCGGACGTGTTGCCGGACAGTTGGTGGGGCGGCGTTGTCTTACTCGCCATGGTGTTTGTGTTGTCGGCATTTCTCGACAACATTGCAGCGGCGATTATCGGCGGCACGATTGCCAAGTCGGTGTTCAAAGACCGTGTCCACATTGGCTATCTGGCGGCGATTGTTGCAGCCTCGAACGCCGGCGGATCAGGCAGCGTTGTCGGCGACACAACGACGACCATGATGTGGATTGCGGGTGTGAGCCCCATCGATGTTGTCCATGCCTACGTTGCAGCTTTCGCCGCATTCTTTGTGTTCGCAATTCCAGCAGCGCGCCAACAGCATGCGCTCCAGCCTATTCAAAAAGACGCGGCCGCAGGTCTGAAGATCGATTGGACGCGCGTTGCGATTGTCGCCGCGATATTGCTCGCCGCCATCGGCACCAACGTCATTGCCAACTTGAAGTTTCCTGATGCCTTGCAGCATTTGCCGGTGATCGGCCTCGCGGTTTGGGCAGCACTACTGGCCACCGCCGTCATTCGCGCACCCGATTGGACTGTGCTGCCAGAGACCGCCAAAGGCGCCATTTTCCTGCTGGCGCTCGTCACGGCCGCATCCATGATGCCGGTTGAAGCGCTGCCAGTTCCGTCATGGCACACTGCGCTTGGGCTCGGGTTTGTGTCGGCAGTGTTTGACAACATTCCACTGACCGCGCTGGCCTTGAAACAGGGCGGCTATGATTGGGGTATGCTGGCTTATGCGGTCGGTTTTGGCGGCTCGATGATTTGGTTCGGGTCTTCGGCCGGTGTCGCGATCTCGAACCAGTTTCCAGAGGCCAAGTCAGTGTTCGCCTGGGTTAAAGCGGCCTGGTACATTCCGGTCGCCTACGTCTTCGGCTTCTTTGTCTTGCTGTTACTACTGGGCTGGGAACCGGGCGTGGTGAGGTAAGCAAACCTCTCGAAACCTTGCACAGTCCATGATAGTTTTGAACGAAAGAGGTAACTCATGGAACACCCTCGAATCTCAATCGATCCGGCCGTGATGGTGGGAAAGCCCTGTATCAAAGGTACTCGCATCACGGTTGAACTTATATTGCGCTGGCTCGCCGGTGGCCGTACCGTGTCAGAAATTGCTGAAGCGTATCCCCATATCAGCGAAGATGATATCAGGGCCGCACTGGAGTATGCTGCGGATCATGTTGGTTCCAACCGTCCACAAGCTGCTGAGTAGCAATGCCCATTGTTGCGGACGAAAACGTACCAGTGCGAATTGTACAGCGCCTCAGACTTGATGGTTATTCTGTCTTATCAATCAAAGAAGTTATGTCAGGTGTTGCCGATGAGACCGTACTTCAAGAAGCGCATTCTAGGAATTATTTATTAGTCACATCTGACCGTGACTTTGGCGAACTTGCCATTAGGCGCCATTTGCCAGTTGCCGGAGTTCTACTTCTGGAAATCGAACAGCTTTCAAACGAAGCGCAAGTTGACCGCGTTTCAGAATGTCTCTCGAAAGGGGAGGCTTTTTGGCTCGGGTACTTCTCTGTCATCGAGCCGGGGCGCGAGCGGCGCAGGAAATTACCACCGGTTTAACGGCCAAAGCCGATGACAACCCCGCATCTGCGATGATACCAGACGTTCCATGACCACACCCACCACGCATCTCAAAATCGCACTCGCGCAATTGAACCCAACCGTTGGCGACATTGCCGGCAACATTGCCATGTTAGAGACCGCGCGCGGTCAAGCGGCCAAGCTCGGCGCCGATCTCATCGTATTTCCAGAACTGTTCATCACCGGCTATCCGCCCGAGGATTTGGTTCTGAAGCCTGCCTTTCAGAGGGCCGCCCGTGATGGCGTCGAAGCGCTTGCAAAACGCCTCGGTCCCGGTCCTGCCGTTCTGACTGGCACCATCTGGCCTGACGCCGTCTCGCCGGCAGAAACCGCGCTCTATAATGCGGCCGTGCTGATTGACAACGGCGCCGTGCAAGCCGTGCGCTACAAAGCCGATCTGCCGAACTACGGCGTCTTCGATGAGAAACGCGTGTTTGCCGCCGGTCCGATGCCGGGACCGGTCAACTTCAAAGGCGTACGCCTCGGCGTGCCAATTTGCGAAGACATTTGGAAAGACGACGTCGTCGAATGTCTCGCTGAATGCGGCGCCGAGATTTTGATTTCGCCCAATGGCTCGCCGTTCGACTGGCCGAAGATGGACCGGCGCATGAATGTCGCCGTGGCACGCATCACCGAAACTGGACTGCCGCTGATTTACCTCAATCAAGTTGGCGGCCAAGACGAATTGGTCTTCGATGGCGCGTCATTTGTCTTGAATGCAGACCGCAGCCTCGCGCATCAGTTACCGGCCTGGAACGAGGCGCTGGTCATGACCGAATGGCACCGCGGCGCAACTGGCTGGGAGTGCGCCAAAGGCAAGGTGGCGGTAATTCCAGAAACCGATGCGGCCGCCTATCATGCCTGCGTCCTCGGACTTCGTGACTATGTCGACAAGAACGGCTTCCCTGGCGTCGTACTCGGGCTATCCGGCGGCATCGATTCTGCGCTCGTCGCAGCCATGGCGGTCGATGGGCTTGGAGCAGAGCGCGTGCTGTGTGTAATGATGCCCTATAAATTTACATCCAACGATAGTCTTGCCGACGCGGAAGCGTGTGCCAAAGCCCTCGGCGTTCGCTACGATGTGGTGCCGGTTTCGCCGGCTGTTGAAGGCATGATGGCGATGCATACGCCCTATCGTGCTGGCCAGCAGCCCGGCGTCGCTGAGGAAAACATTCAAAGCCGTGTCCGCGGCACCATGCTGATGGCGATCTCGAACACCACCGGTGCCATGGTACTGACGACTGGCAACAAGAGCGAAATGTCGGTCGGCTACGCGACGCTCTATGGTGATATGAACGGCGGCTTCAACCCCATCAAGGATCTTTACAAGACCGAGGTCTATCGCTTGGCCAATTGGCGCAACGTGCATCGTCCGGTTGGCAGCAAGGGTCCGAAGGGCGTCGTGATCCCCGAGCGCATCATCACCAAAGCCCCAACCGCCGAGCTTCGCGAAAACCAAAAAGACCAGGACAGCCTGCCACCTTATGAGGTACTGGACGCTATTCTGCGTTTGCTGGTTGAACAGGAAACTGCCGTTTCGGACATTATTGCCAAAGGCTTTGATCGCGACACCGTCAAGAAGGTCGAGCGACTTTTATATCTCGCGGAGTATAAGCGCCGGCAGGCCGCGCCCGGCGTCAAAATCTCGGCTCGGAACTTCGGCCGCGACCGGCGCTATCCCATAACCAACAAATTCAGGGAGTAGTCGCCGCTCGTTCGCGGGCTGCTCAAGCTGATGGCGAGCTGACAGAGGCTGGCTGAGCATTGTCAGGCAGCAGCGGGTATTGGACTTGAAGCGCAACCCGACCACAATATTCAAACACAATATTCAAATGGAGTTTTAGTGATGGCAAAGCGAGAAGGTGGACCCGGCGCCGATCGGTTATTCGGCACAGATTTTAGCGATGTCATGGAGGGCAAGGGCGGCAATGATGTCTTGTTCGGGTTCGGTGGCAATGATGTCATGGACGGCGACGCCGGCAACGACGTGTTGCGAGGCGGCGGTGGCAACGACAATATGGAAGGCGGCACTGGTGCCGACCGGCTGTTCGGCGACGCCGGCAACGACGTCATTTCTGGTGACAACGGCGATGATTTCATGGACGGCGGCGCTGGCAATGACCGCTTCGTGTTCGACAGCGGCGAAGGCGATGATCGTATTCAGGGCTTCACCGCTGGCGGGACGCTCGATCGGCTTGATCTGAGAAATGCTGCCTTTGACTTTGTCACCTTCAACGATGTGTTAGCGCACGCCACGGATACCGCATCGGGGCTGCTGATCGATCTCGGAGGCGGAGATTCCGTGCGATTGTTGGGCGTCACCGAAGCTCAGCTGACATCCGGCGATTTTCTGTTGTGATCAAGACTTGAGCGACCGGCGATGATTGCTGGCCGCTCAGCCGGGTTCATTAACAATCCCTTAGCGCCCCCGCAGTTATGGTCAGGGCATGGGATTGCCACTCATCATGCAATCGTTCCCGCGCATGTGGGACATTGTCACCGACCCCCAGTCGGGAAAGCCGTTGCTGCGCCTCGGCGACCGCTACATTGCGATTGGCGACATACTCGAAATTGAACATACCGAACTGGTCGAGCGCGACTACAAGGGCCTGTTGGCGATGGGCATGGCCTTCATGGTCACGTCAGCCATTTTTCTAATCCTGGTCACGGATTTTGGCTGGCGCGAACGGTTCATGCTCGGCGCAGTGGTGACCGGCGTGCTCGGCATGCTGAGCCTCTATGAGTCGGCGACCTCGACCAGCATCGGCTTTGTGGAACTCCGGATTTCAACCCGTGACGGCGAAGAACTTTTCACAACCGCCAATCACGATGACGCCGCCGCGCTCGAATTCGCGGTTACTGGGCAGCGGGCTTGAGTTCAGAAGCGCAATAACTGAGCTCTCATGCTCTCCACGCTTGAGTTCTGCCGCTTTGCATGCCAATCGATCCTGGAATTGCGCCCACACAAGGGTTCTACACTGAACGGAACGCTGACCAATCATGGCCGCTAAACTTCGATTTGCACCGAGCCCAACGGGCCGCATTCATATCGGCAACGTACGCACCGCGGTGCTCAACGCGCTCTACGCCCGCAAGAACGGTGGCGAATTGATGCTGCGCCTCGACGATACCGATCGCGAGCGCTCGACGGACGAGTTTGCCCAAGGCATTCGCGATGACTTGAATTGGCTTGGCATCTCTTGGTCAAGCGAAGCCCGCCAGTCAGATCGCACCGAGCGCTATCAAGTAGCGGCAGAGGCGCTCAAGAAGGCGGGGCGGCTCTACGCCTGCTATGAGTCCGCTGACGAACTTGACCGCAAACGTAAGCGCCAGCTCGGCCGCGGTATGCCACCGGTTTATGATCGCGCAAGCCTGAAGTTGACAGCCGCCGAGCGCGCGGCATTTGAAGAAGAAGGCCGCAAAGTCTATTGGCGCTTCCGGCTCGATAACACTGCCTCCGCCACAGATTTCACACCCCAGCACCGCGCAGTCACTTGGAATGACCTTGTCCGCGGTGAAATTAAAGTCGATGCGGGATCGCTGTCCGATCCTGTACTGCAGCGCGCCGATGGCTCATTCCTCTACACCTTCACCAGTGTTATCGACGATATCGATTTTGGCATCACCCATATTGTGCGCGGTGAAGACCACGTCACCAACACCGGCGTCCAGATCCAAATCATAGAAGCCATGGGTGCCAAGCCGCCCGAGTTTGCGCATCACTCGCTACTGATTGGCGCCGATGGGGCGGCATTGTCAAAGCGACTCGGCGCATTGTCAGTATTGAGTTTCCGCGAAGCCGGATTGGAACCGATGGCGGTCATGAGCCACGCCGCCCTCCTCGGCACTTCGGATTCAATCGAGGCTCACACCAATATCGATGAGCTGGTTGCGCTCTTTGACCTGAACAAGATTTCATCGGCGCCAGGCCGCTTCGATGTCCACGATCTCGAAACACTGAACTCGAAGCTGCTGTTGAAGACGCCTTATAGCGACACAAAAAAACGCCTCGAAGCGCTTGGCGTAGGTGGCGGAGAGGCGTTCTGGCTGGCCGTTCGCGGCAACCTTAAAACACTGAATGATGCGGCGGCTTGGTGGCGCGTCGCGACGGGCTCGATCGAACCGGTGATCGAAGACAAGGCTTTGCTCGACAAGGCCGCATCACTCATTCCGGCCGAGCCGTGGGACGAGACGACGTGGGCGGCGTGGACCTCTGCCATCAAGGACGCAACCGGAGCCAAAGGTAAGGCGCTGTTCCATCCCCTGCGATTGGCCTTGACCGGCCGGGATAGCGGACCTGATATGAAAACGCTGCTGCCGTTCATGGGCCGCGCCCGCGCTGTTGCGCGCCTCGCCGGTCAGGCGTAACGTTTCTCAATTCCAAGCCAGCGAGGAAGCGCATGGCCACAGTTTCATTTGCGGCCGTTCTTCAGCGCCATGTTGCCTGTCCGCCAACGATCGCGCCCGGCTCAAGTGTGCGCGACGTGCTTGAGGCTGTGTTTGCCACCAATCCGCCGCTTCGCAGTTATGTGCTCGATGATCAATCGAGTCTCCGAAAGCATATGCTGATTTTTGTCGACGGCCGGTTGATGGCCGATCGCGTGCGCCTCTCGGACCCAGTTACAGAGGCGAGTAAAATTTATGTCATGCAGTCCCTTTCCGGCGGCTAATCAGGAGCATTGACCATGAGTGACACCGTATTGCTGGCAACGCGCAAAGGCTTGTTCACCTTGCAACGCCGCGGCTCTCCTGGTTCGAATTGGTCGGTCAGTCACACCGATTTTCTGGCCGACAACGTTTCAATGGTCATGCATGACCGCCGGGACGGCCGCTTGCACGCAGCCCTTGAACATGGACACTTCGGCGTCAAAATGCATCGCTGCAATATGGCCAAGCGCGATTGGGAGGAATGCCCTGCTCCCGCATATCCTGAAAAACCGGCTGATCTCGAAGACAACGACATGTGGGGCAAGCCGCTCGCGTGGTCGACTTCCAAAGTCTGGTCGCTTGAACAGGGCGGACCGGACAAGCCCGGCACTATTTGGTGCGGAACGTTGCCTGGTGGTCTGTTCCGCTCCGATGATGCGGGCGCATCGTGGCATTTGAACCGGCCGCTGTGGGACGCCCGCATCAAGTCGGTCTGGTTTGGCGGCGGCGCAGATTTGCCTGGCCTGCATTCGGTTTGTGTCGATCCGCGAAACAGCGACACGGTCCGCATCGGCGTCTCAACAGGCGGCGTTTGGATCACGACGGACGCTGGCGCGACATGGGCGTGTGAAGGCCGCGGCTTCCGCGCCGACTACGTTCCGCCAGAAATGACCAACGATCCTGTGAAGCAGGACGTGCATCGCCTGGTGCAATGCCAAGCGGCGCCCGGAACGCTGTGGGTTCAACATCACAACGGCATGTTCCGCTCGCGCGATGGCGGCGCAAACTGGGATGAACTCAAGGAAAACCCAGTTTCAACGTTCGGCTTCGGCGTTGTGGTCCATCCAAACGAACCTGACATGGCCTGGTTCGTGCCCGGTATCAGTGATCAAAAACGCATTCCCGTTGATGGCCGCCTGGTCGTCACCCGCACACGCGATGGCGGCAAGACGTTCGATGTCTTGAGCCGCGGACTGCCACAAGAACCAGCTTGGGACATCGTCTTCCGCCACGGACTTGATCTCGACGCGACGGGAAATTCGCTGGTGCTGGCCAGTTCAACCGGAAATGTATGGATTTCCGAAGACCAGGGCGACAGCTGGATCGAGGCCGCCCGTTACCTGCCGCCGGTCTATTGCGCACGGTTTGCATAACTGCCGCGGCCAGCGAATTCAGCGAGTTGTAACCACCCAACCTGTGTATATCGAGGGACAATCGTTCGTTGCCATGATGTAGCCGGCCGAATCATGACTGTTTTACGCTTCACCGGAGCGAATGATCGTCATGCCGATAAACTTGAACACAGCCCTGCCAGTGCTATCCTCATACGACTGGTCAAATAACCAGTCTGACAGGGCGCCAGTGCTAAGCAAACGCGCACCGGCCAGCGTCTACATGCTGGCGGACAATCTCGACTTGGCACTGGCGGCTGGCGAAGATCTTTTGAAGTGCGCGGTGATTTGGAACGCGATCCCGGAAACGCCTGATGATTTGCCTCTGCTGCGCGCGCACCAGCGCCGCGCCATCGACGGCATTCGAACATTTGAATTACAGCTTGCCGCCCGAGTTCTCCGCTCGCGGCAACGGTCGGAGGCGGTTGTCGAGCGTTTCCGCCGCCTCGAGCCGCTGACCAATCTCTTTACCAGTGGCACGACGACACTCCTCGACTTGGCTGAAGATATCGCCAAGGCTGAAGCGATCAATTTCGAAACCGGTGATACGCAACTGGCCTACCTGCGCTCGCGTGGTGTTGTCGAAGCCGAAGTTTCAGCCCCCGCAGACGGCACGCTTTTGCCGGTTACCGAGGATTTCCTGATCGGCGGCCGTATCCGCCTCGGAACGCTGTTGGATCTCGTCGCTACGTTTCTCGATAACCTCGACATCCAGTTCGACCTCTACGCAGATGACGCTGACGGCATTGACGTTTCAGAAGCCGAAGCCGAAGTGCACTTGATCCAAGCGGTGGCGGCTTCGCAGGTCACGCCCGTCACTATAGAGGACAATGCAGAAGACGAATCAACGGCATTGATGGAGGACGGCAAAGCTCTGTTTGATCTTGACGAAATCCTCGCCGATTTTCGTCAAGCAACCCCACTGTCTGATGCCCTCCGAGCCGTTTCATACGGATCGCACGAACCCTCTTTGTCCCCTGAAGCGACGGAGGATGGCGTCACAGAAATCGTTGCGAATGTTGCGACCTCTGCCGAAGACATCGCCGACGCATTGGCTCACATCGAGGCCGGGCTGTCGATCAATGAAGACTCTGCGCCGGTTGCGGAAATTCAAGCCGTTGCTGCCGAAGGCAATGCCAGCAGTGACGAGCCGCTAAACATTGAAAATTCAGAGGAGCCTGCCGCTGACCCTGCCGCAGAAGCCGAGCCCGGCCCCATCAGCGCTGTCGCTTTCGAGACATCACCTGACAGCGAGGATGCGATTTCCGGTCCTGGACACGCGAAGTTCACGCCGGTGCCCTCGCTCAAAGGTGACTGCAGCGGCGTCGAGGACTTGAGTGATACAGGCCCGCGCGACGCTGAAGCCATCGAACACACATCACAACCAGCGATCTTGGAGCCCCACGCAATTGAGCGAGAAGGAAGTGTGCGCGCGGCTTTCAAAACAGACATCGAGGCAGCGGCCAACAATAACCCAGTGCCAACACCGCGCGTATCACGCAAAAAACGCCGCGCGCGAACCAAGGCGTGACAGCGCACTAACCCTCGAAGTCTAAACCGAGATCGAGGACCGGTGCGGAGTGGGTCAGCGCGCCAACAGAAATGAGATCGACACCGGCATCGGCAATTGCGCGCACGGTTTGCAGAGTGACGCCGCCAGACGCTTCCGTCAGGGCGCGGCCTCCTACCATTTTTACAGCTTGATGGAGAACATCAGGCGTCATGTTATCGAGCAGCACAGCGTCAACTTTATGTGCTAGCACTTTTTCAAGCTGCTTCAGCGTGTCGACCTCAATCTCGATTTTGACCATGTGACCGGCGTAGGCGTGTGCGCGCTCAATGGCCTGCTTAATACCACCAGCCGCAATGATATGATTGTCTTTGATCAGCACCGCATCAAACAATCCTGCACGATGATTGACGCCGCCACCGCAGCGCACGGCGTATTTCTCAAAAGCTCGGAGGCCGGGCGTCGTTTTTCGCGTATCGGCAATTTTAGCCGATGTGCCTTCAATCGCGTCGGCATATTTGCGGGTCAGGGACGCAATACCGCTCATCCGGCCCATGAAATTTAACGCAACACGCTCGCCCGTGAGGATCGCACGCGCATTGCCAGAAACGGTCGCGACAACTGTCTTCGGCCTGACAGGATCGCCGTCCGCAATTTGAGCTTCGAAGGAGACGCTGGGATCGAGGGCTTCGAATGTCAGACGCGCCAGATCAATTCCCGAAATCACGCCCGCTACGCGGGCAGCAAACGCCGCTTTGCATTTCGCGTGTTCTGCAACCGTCGCATTGGTGGTGATGTCGCCCAATGCGCCGAGATCTTCACGCAACGCGGCGTCAACCGCGCGCTTGATGAGAAGCTCGGACAGCACCGCCTTCGGCGGCTTTTGCGTCACAGCGGCAGCTCCTCGACAACCGCCAATTTAGCACGGCGGCGCAGCGCCTTCTTGGGTGCCTCAGCCCGCTCGAGATCGGCAAGTGTCATAAAACTCCGATGCGCACAACCCGGCAGCGCTTCAGGATAATCGGCGCGGCAGTGTCCGCCACGGCTCTCGTGACGGTCAAGGGCTGCGGCGGCGATGAACCTCGCCGCCAATGCGGCATTCTCCAACACGCTGTCGTTGCCTGCGCCGCCTTCGATGGCTTTCAATACTTTCAGCGCTGTCTTCAGTCCAACCTCAGTGCGAACGACGCCGACGTGCTTGGACATGGTCTCGCGCAAGTTTTGAAGCGCGGCATTGCGATGATTGAGGTCCACAATAGCCTCACGATCAACCGGCACCAACTGGGCCCGCGGTTTGATGGCTTTAGCTGGCAACATCGTTGAGATATCAGTGGCCGCGCGGGCGCCGAAGACGACCGCTTCCAACAGCGAATTTGATGACAAGAGGTTTGCGCCATGAAGACCCGTGCAGGCCACCTCGCCAACGGCCCACAAACCTTCGACCGATGTGCGGCCGTTGATGTCGGTTGCGACACCGCCCATGTGATAGTGAGCAGCCGGTGCAACAGGGATCAAGTCTGTTACGGGATCGATGCCGGCTGATTTCGCCAGCGCGTAAACGGTCGGAAATGCAGTAGGGAAATGCGCGCCAATTGCATCCCGGCAATCGAGGAACGCGCCGCGGCCGGCGGCAATTTCTGCGAACACACCTCGCGCCACGACATCACGTGGAGCTAGTTCGGCGTCTTTGTGTAACGCCTGCATAAATCGCTTACCGTCGCGATTGACAAGGATTGCGCCTTCACCACGCAAGGCCTCAGTTGCCAAAGGCGCCGGATCCATGCCGCAGTCAATCGCGGTCGGATGAAACTGCACGAACTCCGCGTCAGAAATCACCGCCCCAGCGCGGGCCGCGAACGCCAATGCTTCGCCACGCGCATAACCTGGATTCGTCGTGACCGCGTAGAGTGCACCAACACCGCCAGTTGCCAATACGACGGCGCTTGCCGGAATGAAATCGTAAACGCCGTTGCCTTGCTCATGTGAGCGCACCAAACGCACGCCCGAGACGCGGCCGTTTTCAAGGATCAATTCCTCGGCTTCGTGATGCTCAAGGATGCGGATCGAAGTGGTCTTGCGCACCGCTGCAATCAACGCCTGCATGATCGCCGCACCGGCACCATCTCCCGACACACGCACAATGCGGTTCATGGAATGAGCGGCTTCCCGTGACAGCCGCAGGCGGCCTTCCAGGTCGCGATCAAACGGCACTCCGAATTCGAGGAGATCGCGGATGCGGCCGCCGGCTTCACTGGCGACCAAAGTGGCGACGGCTTTATCGACCAGGCCAGCACCAGCTTCGACGGTATCGTTGGCATGTGATTCAGCGGTGTCGCCTTCGCCGATGGCCGCAGCAACGCCACCCTGCGCCCACATACTCGACGCACCTTGCCCCAACGGCGCGGCCGCAACCAGCGTCACTGGTAACGGCGCCAGCTTCAAGGCCGTGAACAACCCGGCCAGCCCCGCGCCGACGATCACCACATCGCCAGGGCCTAGTTCTGGCTTCGGATCGGCGAATCCTGAAAACATGACTGCTGTTTTTCGTGGCTGTGACATCGTCTGAGCCTTCCGCATCTCTCTCTGCCGCACAGAGAGAGGGAGTTCAGTTCAAGTCGTCAGTTCGGCTTCTTCATTGGATTTTTCATTGGGTTACGTTGAACTTTTTTATTGGGTCAAGTTGACCATTCTTTCGACGGCACGGCGGGCTTTTTCGGCCACGAGCGGATCGACAGTCACCTCGTATTGCATATAGAGCAGGCTATCGTAGATTGTTTCCAAGCTGATGCGTTTCATGTGCGGACACAGATTGCACGGGCGCACGAACTCAACGTCCGGCGCTTCTGCGGCCACGTTTGATGCCATCGAACACTCGGTCACAAGCAACGCCTTCTTCGGCCGCTTTTCGAGTACCCAGTTGATCATGCCTGATGTCGAGCCGGTGAAATCCGCCATGGCGATCACGTCCGGCGGGCATTCGGGGTGGGCGATGATTTTGACGCCCGGCTCTGAGGCGCGATAGACCTGCAGCTCTTCAGCTGTAAAGCGCTCATGAACTTCACAGTGCCCACGCCAGGCGATGATCTGCACCTTGGTTTTCGTCTGCACGTACTTGGCGAGATATTCGTCGGGAATGCACAGCACCCGCGGCGCGTTGAGGCTTTCGACAACCTTGACCGCATTCGACGAGGTGCAAGTAATATCGCATTCGGCTTTGACCGCTGCCGACGTATTCACATAGGTGACGATCGGCACGCCGGGATAGGCTTCACGCAGCAAGCGCACATCCGCCGCCGTGATCGAGGCAGCGAGCGAACAGCCGGCGCGCATATCGGGGATCAGTACCGTTTTATCCGGCGACAACAGCTTCGAAGTTTCCGCCATGAAGTGGACGCCGGCCTGGACGATGACCTGCGCCGGATTGCGCGCAGCTTCTTTCGCAAGTTGCAAGCTGTCGCCTTTAAAATCGCCAACGCAGTGGAAGATTTCCGGCGTCATGTAGTTGTGCGCGAGAATGACAGCGTTTCGTTTTTTCTTAAGCTCGTTAATCGCCTTGACGAGTGGCGCGTACTGCACCCACTCCATCGGCGTGACGACGTGCTTGATGCGCTCGTATAGCGGCGCCAGTTCGCGCTCCAAAGCTGGCGTAAATTGCGGCAGATCACGTGCGTGTGCGGTTGAAGATTTCGCGTCCAGACCAGGAAACATCGCGGCCATCGCCGTCGGCGCTTTCGCACTGGCGTCCATCAGCACAGCAGCGCTTGAACCGCCTGGCGCTGGCGTGCGATTGACCTTCGGCGCTTTCGCGCTGGTGTTTGTCTCTGACATACCTTCGCTCTATCTCGCTTTTATTATTCTCGTTTCGAGCATAATAACAACAGACTAAGGGCCGTAACTTGACTAACCAAACCTATTATGCTCTAACAGAGCATTCTGATTTGTCTAAAGTAGTCCTTCCGAGCGTCAACTTCCAGACCTTTGGAATAATTTTTCTCTACCACGCCGCTTAGAGCCCTTCCGGCTCAAATGAAACCGGTTCTATTCGCGCCGGAAGTCCGATCCGGCAGGAGGAGGGCGCAGAGCGTAGCCAAAGCTACAGTCAAGCCATTCGACGAACCCGGTTGCCTTCCCGCGCGAATCTGAAAGGACGGGGGCTTTTGCGATGAGACCAAGGGGTTCGGCGCAGACCGTACGCCTGTACGGTCAAGACGAAGCCCGCAGGCATCATCGCAAAAGCCCCTCGTCAGAACCGATTCCATTTGGGCCGGAAGGGCTCTAGGATCGAAAAGGCTGAGCGCGTAATACGCCCAAAAGGCCTAACTCCTCGGGCGTTAAGGCTCGATAGGCCGGGTGGAGCCCCGGGCCAATGCTCAAAGGGCGTGGGTAATGCGAACTTGCGCATGCGCCCTCCATGAGGAGCGCTGTTGCGCGGGAGCCAATAGTGGTGGAGTCGAGGGGGATCGAACCCCTGACCTCGTCATTGCGAACGACGCGCTCTCCCAACTGAGCTACGACCCCATGGCCGCCGAAAATTAGCGGCCTGAGCCGCACTTATGTCAAGCACGCACGCGAAAAAACCCGCGGCCATGGCCCCGGGATGGGTTATTTCGCTGAGAGGCAGAATCCAGGCGTTCGCCGCCTTCCCGCTTAGCCCTGGCGAGCTTTAAAGCGGGGATGCGTCTTGTTGATGATGTAAACGCGGCCCTTGCGGCGCACGAGGCGATTGTCGCGATGGCGAGAACGTAGTGATTTCAGAGAGTTACGGACTTTCATTGGCCCCGGCCGTTCTGTAAAAAGGCTGCCAAAAACACAAACGGGCCACCGGAACCGGAGACCCCGCGTCAACAGCAGTCTGTTGGAGTTTGGCTGCAAACTATGCGGGCCGCCGGTCCCTGTCAACCCGCGCCCGTTAATACCGCCCGCGTCAAACCTGTTGCGCTGACTTGCCAGCCAAAGCCAGAGGGCGAAAGGCTCGTGGGCACTTGGTGGATCAGGAACTTTCAATCTAATTCAAAAACGAATATGCGACGCAGATACTTACTGGCGAACAGCGACGCCCTGCTAATAAGGATGCAACTTTAGGCATCAACTGACACGACATCGACTCCGTTCGCTCTCCAATTGAAACCATTTTTGCAACGGCATCGTCAAAGGCGCTGATTTTTGGTCCTTAACAAAGTCTATGGCATGCACTCGGACCACAGTTTCATAACCAGATAACAGGCACGCATCGCGTATGCCTGATTGCCTCAGTATTCGGGCTCGCGGTAGAGTTTGCCGGTTGCGTTAAGCACCGGCGCTATCTTCGAGACGGCGTCGGCCTGCGCTGCATCGCGCCGGCGTTGGATCGGCGGTCGGCCGCTTGCTTCGGCAATTTGCCTTTTATGGGCGGCGAACGCGTCAGGAAGCGGACAGACGATCTGCACCGGCAGTCCATCTTCGCCTATCGCCATGGCGCTGAACGCCTCTCCAATCAGTGCGGCCACCTCTGGAATTGGAGCCGCAGCGAGATCGCCTGCAATCCCAGTGGCGGGGCTGCTTTCTTCGTCCCTCGGAGCAATCACTTCGACGATGAAGTTTTCGTCGTTGGCTGCGCTAAAACCGTAAAGCTTTCCAGCGTCGAACGAGCGATCAACCCGCTTGAGAATTGAAAGAATAGTCTGTTCTCTGCCGTCCTCAGCTAGAATTACAAGTCGCTGTTTGGCATCCCAGCACAGATCAAGATCGGCGGTAGCGAGGAGATCACTTTGGAAATATTCGCCCGCTGCTGCCTCATAGGCGAACAGGGCATGGGTGCCGATCACCCGGAGTTGGGTGCCAAGTAAACCCTCTGAATCGAGCGCTCGCAGAATACGTGCCGGAAGTTTAGGAACGCGGCCGAGCTTAAGCGCGACGTTGACCGGCGCCATATCTTCCAGACGTGCGCGTTGCTTTGCGAGCCGTGCTTGCAACGCTTCTCGCGCGGTGCAGTAGGTGGTGTAGTCCGCTGCTGTTTTTTCGTCACGAACGCCGCGGGACTGTTCGCCAACGTACCAGTAGTCGCCGCCATTTATGTGGCGCCACCTCGGTGCATAACGATAGTCGCGTCTCAATAAGTTCTGCGCGGCCCGGCGCGCAGCATGAATTTGGCCAATATCAATCAGCTGTCGGGCTTGCTCATTGGAAAGGGGCATCCAGCCATTTTACCGGAACAAGTACAAAAAATCAACTTGAAACGGTAAAAGTTGTTTCAGCAATAATTAATGCTGCTAGCGCAAACCATTGCCACGGTTTGCCATGACCAGCCAAAGCCAGAGGGGCTAACCGCTGGTGGGCACTACAGGGATCGAACCTGTGACCCCTACCATGTCAAGGTAGTGCTCTACCGCTGAGCTAAGTGCCCCTGTTGCCAGGTCCGTTGGGTCAAATCACACGGAAGCCGGTCGTATACCGGCAACTATCGCCCCTCGCAAGCAGGAGATAGGGCGGCGATGCCGCGGCCACCGGCGTCTTATCCACGCCAATTCGCGGCCAACACCTCGCCAATGCCGCTGCTTCTGGGCACCTGTCGGCCTTCGTTCATATTTGGCCGTATATCGCAGTGTCTCTCAATCTGAGTACAGCGTCAGAACTTTAGCGGGACCAACGTGACAGAAGCCACCACCTTCACAACCCTCGCCGACGCGGCACTTGCCGCCTACCAGCTGCAAACGTGGGAGCCAGCCGGCGCAAATTTCAACGATCCAGCCGGTGGGGCGGCCTATGCGGCCGCCGCGCGTCTCGCGGGCTGGCAACGGCTGCAAAGCGCTGACCTCGGTCTCGCCAACGCACCGGCTGCGGCCAACGGCGCTTTTCAAACCGGATTTCGCGACGGTTATTACACCAACGGCAACGCCGCCGCGTTGGTCGCCATCCAAGACGGCGCTCTGGTGATTTCGTTTCGTGGCACCAACGACAACGACGGTACGGGCTCGCTCGATAAAGCCGCAATTCTGGCCGGTGGCGGCACGCCTGACGAAGATAATTGGTTCAATTTCCTCGGCCTCGAACAAGGCATGGCCGACTATTATGCGCTGTTGGCACCGCTGGTGGCTGCCATCGACACCTTCATCGCCGACCCCGTAAACGGCATCACAAAAGTCTATGTTACCGGCCACAGCTTGGGCGGCGCGATGGTCAATGCGTTTATGGACGAGCACGCGAATTCCGTTGCTGTCAAATATGAAGCCGTAACCTTCGCCAACCCCGGCTACTTCACGTTCGACGCCGACACCCGCATAACCAATTTCTTAAATGACACCGATCTTATCAACGCCGGTGATTTCGTTTCATCGACGCCCGGCGACGACAACACCCTCTATGACGGCCTGTTTGCTCCAGCCGATACGCACGCAATGGCGCTTTATGACGACGTCTTGCATTTCTTGCACGATGAAGGCGTGCCGGACCAAAACCCTTACAACAGCTTTATCTACCAAATCACGGTAGGGGCCGGCGGCACATTTCTGATCGGGACTGGCAATGACACGCTGTCGGGCACGTTCTACGCCGACGTTTTGCTTGGTGGGGCGGGGCGCGACACGATTGACGGCTCATCAGGCGCCGATTGGCTGATCGGCGGCACGGGCCTCGATACGCTCCGCGGCGGCATCGGGGCCGACACCCTTACCGGCGGCAATAGTAGAGACAGAATGACGGGTGGCTATGGCGCCGACGATTTCGACTTCAACGCCGTCGCTGATACCGGCGCAGCCGCCGCGACACGCGACGTCATCACCGACTTCCAGCATGCCTATGACGATATCGATTTGTCAGCCATCGACGCCAACGGAGCCCAGAGCGGCAACAGTGCTTTCAAGTTCTTGGCTGCGAAGGGGTCTGCGTTTACAGGCGTCAAAGGCCAGCTGCATTGGTATCAGGTTGACCGCGATGGCACCATTCAAGACAGAACCATTATCGAGGGTGATATCAACGGCGACAAGCACGCTGATTTCCAGATCGAACTCTCAGGTTTAGTCACGATCACCGGCGGCGATTTTGTGTTGTGATAGGGAGCGTCCTGGCCGCTGCGCTATCCAGTCAAACCAGCACGCCAAGCCGGTAAGGTCATCCCTAAGCGGCCAAGAGCCGCTCGACCTCGCGCACGAGGTCCTTCAAATGGAACGGCTTTGACAGCACGCGCGCGTCTTTTGGCGCGATGTTCTCGTTATTGAGAACCACGGCCGCAAATCCTGTGATAAACATGATCTTGAGATCAGGATCGATGGCAGCGGCTCGCCGGGCCAGTTCGATGCCATCCATCTGCGGCATGACGATATCAGTTAACAACAGCGTGAACGGCTCTTCCTGCAGGCGCTCATAGGCTTCGGCACCATTCGGGAACGACACCACGGAATAGCCAGCCTTGACGAGAGCACGTTCAAGGAACCCGCGCATCGATTCGTCGTCTTCAGCCAAAAGTATGCGTTGCATCGGAGCACGCGATGGTTTGACAGACATGATCCCCTAATTTCCCCTCATAGTACGCGAGAGCCGCGATCACTACTGCAACTAAGCCCGTAATTTGGTAAACGATAGATGAAGCCGTCGTTTTCCACCGTCACTACCCGTCAGCTACATAGTCTCTAACAGGCTCTAACGCCCTCGCATCGTTCCGGGCTTGAGGCATTTCCGCATCAACACCGCTCGAAGACTTATTTGGGCACAACAAACTAGCTTTGTCACGGTGGACAGGGTTGCGGCAGGTTGGCAATGTTGATTCTGCGTGACACTGCGTTCGTCCCGCAACAATGTCCTAATTCCGCCGGAACACTTATCCGTTTCTGCAATGATGCTTAAGGTTGGAACTGCCACGCTATGCCCCGTGCCCCATTTACTAGCGATCTGACCCCACCGTTCAGCGTCGTTGCTCCTCTTGAGCAGACAGCGCCGTTCGTGGTTTGCTCGCCGCATTCGGGCCGCCACTACTCACGCGCGTTTTTGGATCAGTCGCGGCTTGATCCGCTGACGCTGCGCCGTTCGGAAGACTATTGCGTCGATGAACTTTACGCCTGTGCCGCCGAACTTGGAGCGCCGCTGCTTCATGCGCATTTCCCGCGCGCCTATCTCGATGCCAATCGCGAACCCTACGAGTTGGACCCCGATCTTTTCGACGACGTCTTGCCCGATTATGCCAACACCCAATCGGTGCGCGTCATCGGCGGGCTCGGCACCATTGCGCGCATCGTCTCGGATGGCGAAGAAATCTACAAGCGGCCGTTGAAACTTGCGGAAGCGATAGAGCGCATCGAGACGCTCTACAAGCCGTTCCACGATACGCTTAACAAGCTCCTCGAAGAAACCCGCCGTAAATTCGGATACGCTATTCTGCTCGACTGTCATTCCATGCCGTCGGTGCAGTTGAAGCCAAACGGCAGCTCGCGGCCAGAATTTGTGCTCGGCGACCGCTTCGGCCATTCGTGCGACATGAAGCTGACGCGGTTCCTGCGCGACGCCATCAGCGCTAGCGGTTACGATGTTCAGTTGAACCGGCCCTATGCTGGCGGGTTCATAACCGAACATTACGGCCGCCCGCATCGCGGCATTCACGCCGTCCAAATCGAGATCAACCGCGGCCTCTATATGGATGAGACCGAGATCCGCCCAAGCCGCGGATTTGAACGGTTGCGGGCAAACTTGCGCAAAATCATCGGCCGCACGTTTACAGAAGTGCCGCTATTGTTCGAACGCCGCGCGGCGGCGGAATGAGTTTCGAATTGCCTAAAAAAATACCGCGACGCAGGTATCTGCGCCGCGGTTTCATTGGCCTTTAGTTCGTCTAATCAAGTTAGCCGTTGCTCGGACATTGGGTGTTGCACGGCACATCTTCGCGCTTATCTACCGTGCCAGCGAGCGGCGAGACGACTTCGCGATAGCATTTGCCGCCTTCGTTGACGATGCGCACGATCGACTTGCCGGACAGCGCCTGGCAAACCACTTCCATATCTGCAACCTAGAGCGACGACTTATTCGTGCGCAACTCGTCGGCGCGGGCCGAACCGATCAGGAAGCCAAACAGACTATCGCCGCCAACATTGGCCATCGCCCCTGGCTTCTGCAGTTGATTATAGGCGATCCACTCGTAAGTGCTCTTGCCGTCGTTGGCTGAGATCTTGATTGCGATGTCGCCTGACTTCGGGCACGCGCCGACGTCGACCTTGGTGCCTTGCGCAGTACTAAGCGCCTTATAGTCGATCTTACAATCGAGGTTCTTCACCCACAGATCATACTGCGCCAGCCGGTGCGGCACCTGTTGGAACGGCACACCAAAGCTGTAAGCGTTATAGGCGGTGATCGCGGTTGGGACGGCACCCAGAATTGTGACGACCAAAGCGGCCGTTTTCAACATTGGAACGTATTGCTCAATGAATCCGAGACCAGCGTGCTGGGATTCGGGCTGAGTGGACATCGTCGTGAACTCCTCGTAGCTGAGCGTCGCTGCGGTCATATTGGGTACTCGCTGGATGCGGTTAGCTTGAGGGGGTTTGCCACTCTCAAGTTGAACCGGCCTTGAGTGCCCGGTTCATATGCCGTTCACCCCAGCGACGTTGACGGGCAAATTACTCCAGACGGCGGCCGAACGCCATGACCCAAAACATCGGAAAAATGGCCAACAGTTTCAAAGCGGTGGGTCACACGAGCAACCTTAGGCCGGGGAGATCGACTTCGCGAGACCCGATCTACGACGCTAGCGCTCGGCGGATGTCATGGATTCCTTGAAATCTGAACTCCCGGACATTGCGGCCACGAACCGACAACGTTTCCTTGATAGTTGGTGGCACGGACCGTTCGAACGGGTGAGTGTTCTTTACACGTTGCAGACGTGCAAGAGCATGATTGCAGGCAATCGAAGTGCCTTGATTCGATCGCGGCAATCGTCCGCACTGGGTCAGCGCAAAGTCCGGTTCTTGCTGCCACTGCCTCAGCCAAATCCGCTGCGGATTTCACCGCCAGATTGTGGACGATGAGGCCCATGCCGACGGCTGCTGCTGTAGCTGCAGAGATCAAGTAAGATGGTTTTGACATGACAAATACTCAACAGAGAGCAACCCGCAAAGGTACCCGCGAGCCCGCCCGTGGCGTACGACTCGCAATTCTCCGTGCCTTGACGGCAACCCGGACGCGTTGCTGCGGCAGAATTTACTTATCTAGTTTCGGTGATTGCTCAGCGGCAGAACAATCAACGCGCTTTTGCATATCCGCTGCGCCTATGGCTTGATCGAAGCCTCGCCGGTTGCCCGCGCGCGTATCGGGCGCCGGGTGCTTCGCGCTGATTTTTTTGAGGGCTGGTTCGTATCGCGGCCGATAGACGGGCCGGGGCCGGAATAGATACGACAGTCCTGAGACAAGACGAGCAGGTTTGATGGGCATTTTGCATCCATATGATTGCATACCAACTATAACTCGCTGCAATCGAGTCGCCATCACGCCCGCACAGGCGATTGATGCTCTAGCGAAACCGAAGGCTTGAGCCGAAGCACTTAGCCTTCAAGATCACTACGCTGGATGATTTGAATTTCTTTCACGCTTCAAATGTTTTTTGTGCTGACTCTGAACTCAAATTCCATAGTTGGGTTGGTAAAGAACTTCACAGTCTTGTCTATTTGACGCCACGATTGCATCGCAGTTTCGAATTTGCGTCAGGGCTTATCAATCGCTGGATGCGCGCAAAGCGTCAGGCTGCAGATAACTTCATCAGATGTCTATCCTCGTCGCTCCAGGACGGCGAGGCTTGTGCAGATGATGGTTACGTCACGTCATGCGTTCAGAATGCCGTGTTTTTAACACACCCTAAGCCCCCATCCCGCCGAGGCAGATGAACTTGATTTCGAGGTATTCATCGAGCCCTTCGGCGGCGCCTTCGCGGCCGAGGCCGCTTTCCTTGACGCCACCGAACGGCACCACTTCGTTGGAGAAGATGCCCTCGTTGACGCCGACCATGCCGGCCTCGAGTTTTTCAGCGGCGCGCCAGGCGCGGCTCATGTTCTCGCTAAAGAGATAGGCGGCGAGACCGAATGGCGTCGAGTTGGCGAGCTTGATGCCTTCATCGTCGGTTTCGAATTTCATGAGAGCGGCTACGGGGCCGAAGATTTCCTCATTGACCAGGTCCATTTTGGCGGTGATGCCCGTCAGCACAGTTGGTTCATAGAATAGCGCGCCAGCCTTGTGCGGATGACCGCCGAGAATGGCTTTGGCACCTTTGCTGACTGCGTCGCGGGTCAAGGCTTCAACCTTTTCGGCCGCTTCCGCGTTGATCAGCGGACCGACGGTGATGTTCGCTGAATTACCCGCGCCAACGGTCAGCTTGCTGGCTGCTTCTTTTAAAGCAGCGGCGAAGCGGTCGTAAATACCGGCCTGCACCAGGATACGGTTGGCGCAGACACAGGTCTGACCGGCGTTGCGATACTTGGAGGCCATAGCGCCGGCAACCGCGGCGTCGAGATTGGCGTCATCGAACACGATCAACGGCGCGTTGCCGCCCAACTCAAGCGTCAGTTTTTTGACGGTATCGGCACACTGGCGATAGAGAATTTTGCCGACCGCTGTTGAGCCGGTGAATGTCAATTTCCTGACGCGCGAGTCTTCGCACAGCACTTTGCCGACTGCGGGTGCATCAAGCGATGTGACGACGTTCAGAACGCCCGGCGGAATGCCTGCGTCGAGCGCAAGCTTCGCAACAGCCAATGCACACAGCGGTGTTTCTTCCGAAGGCTTGATGACCATTGTGCAGCCGGCCGCCAACGCGCACGCGGCCTTGCGAGTGATCATGGCAATCGGGAAATTCCACGGTGTAATCGCGGCCGTCACTCCGATTGGCTGCTTGATGGTGATGTAGCGCTTGGTTCCAGCAGTCGTTGGTATTGTGCGGCCGTAGGCGCGTTTCCCCTCCTCCGCAAACCACTCGATGAAGGATGCACCGTAAGCAACTTCACCGCGCGCCTCGGCTAAGGGCTTGCCCTGCTCGGCCGTCATCAATTGCGCCAGCCGTTCGGTTTCGGCGTTGATGAGATCAAACCAGCGCCTCAGAAGTACCGCACGCTCTTTCGCTGTCTTGGCACTCCAGGCTGGAAACGCGGCTTCGGCTGCATCGATAGCGCGGCGCGTTTCAGCGGCACCCAAGTTCGGCACTTTGGCGATCACCTCGCCGGTCGCCGGATTGGTGACGGCAAACGTCTCAGTGCCACCAACCCATTCACTGCCGATCAAAGCTTTATTGGGAAACCAGGAGACATGCATAGTCATGGCCGTGCTCTTATTGATAGGCGCGTTAGCGCAGAGTGATCGAGATTGACTTGAGGTCTGCGTACTTATGGAGGGCGTGGAGCGAGCGGTCGCGGCCGAAACCCGATTGCTTAAAGCCGCCAAACGGCATGGTAATATCGCAGCTATCCCAACCGTTGACCCAGACTAAACCGGCCTTGATTTCACGCGCCATGCGATGCGCGCGCGAGATATCCTTGGTCCACAGACCCGCAGCAAGCCCGTAAACAGTGTCATTGGCAATCTTCAAGGCGTCTTCGTCATCCTTAAACGTTGTGACGGCGAGCACCGGGCCAAACACTTCTTCACGCGCCAATGTGTTGGTTGGCTTGATGCCATCGAACACCGTTGGTTCGACATAGTAGCCGCCGCTGTCAACCATCGTGCGTTTGCCGCCGAGGCACAGGTTTCCGCCCTCGCTATGGGCAATATCGATGTAGCGCAGCGCGGTCTTCATTTGCTCTTGACTGACCATGGAGCCAAATGTTGTCGAAGGTTCGAGCGGATCACCAGCCTTGATGCGCTTGGCAACTTGCAACAATTTTTCGAGGAACTGATCCTTGATGCTGTCCTGCACCAACAAGCGCGATGCGGCCGTGCAGACTTCGCCCTGGTTGTAGAACACACCCCAGGCGGCATTGAAGGCGGCGGCGTTCATATCCGGGCAATCGGCGAACACAATCTGCGGAGACTTGCCGCCAAGCTCGAGACTGACGCGCTTTAAATTGCTCTGCCCGGAATACTGCATCAGCAATTTGCCGACGTTGCCCGAGCCGGTGAATGCGATCATGTCGACGTCCATATGCAGCGCCAGCGCTTTCCCGGCAACTGCGCCCATGCCCGGCACGACGTTTAACACGCCAGCCGGAAGTCCGGCTTCAAGCGCCAGTTCACCGAGTTTCAGCGCCGTCAGCGACGACTGCTCAGCCGGCTTCAGCACCATCGAGTTGCCCATGGCAAGCGCTGGCGCGACTTTCCACATCGCCATCAGCAGCGGGAAGTTCCACGGCACGATGGCGCCGATGACGCCCAACGGCTCATGCACGGCAAACGAAATGCGATCCGTGGTTTCCGGCCCAACTTCGCCGTAAACTTTGTCGAGCGCTTCCGCGTAATAGCGCAGCGTTTTGATCGAGCCCGGCACGTCGCCATCAAGCGCATTCTTGATCGGCTTGCCGACGTCGATGCTTTCGAGGACGGCCAGCGTTTCGCTGTCGCGTTCCATCAACTCGGCGAGCTTATAGAGGATCGCTTTGCGTTTGGAATAGTGCATGCCACGCCAGCGCTTATCGTCGAAGGCGCGCCGCGCGGCGGCCACGGCCAGATCGATGTCCGCCCCGTCGCACTCGGCGATCTGATTGAGCTCGCGGCCATTGCGCGGCGAAATATTGCCAAATGTCCTGCCTGAGATCGCTGGCATCAATTTGCCGTCAATCACTGACCGGCCGGGCAAATCAATCGCTCCTGCAACTTTTTCGAAATGCGCGAGCGATGTCATGGGATGCTCCTCACTCAAATTCAGATCATCTGAAACCGGCGATCAGGCAACGCGCGCGTACCACTGATAATCAAGCGCGGTGACGACGCGTTCAAATTCGGTGCGCTCGGCCTGCTTGATCACTCCATAGACCTTTTGGAACACCGGCCCAAGAGCTGCCTTCACAACAGGCGAGCTATTGAAGCGCTCAATGGCGTTGCCCCATGCTGTCGGTAATGTCAGCGCCCGGCTCGACTCGGCCGCGTTGCCGTCAACCGCTGGGCCCGGATCGATATTGGTCGCGATGCCATGGCGGAGGCCGGCTATCATTGATGCCAAAACCAGATAGGGATTGGCATCAGCACCAGCAATGCGATGCTCGACACGAGTTGCCGCCGGCGAGGTATTGAGAACGCGCAGCGACACCGTGCGGTTGTTAATGCCCCAATGGGCGGCCATCGGCACGTAAGATTTCGGCACGTAGCGGCGGTAGGAATTCCCCGTTTGCGCCCATATTGCCATGAAGTCGCCCATGGTATCGCGAAGGCCGCCGACAGCGTTCTTGAACAGCGGCGCCATCGGGTCGCCCGCGAACAGGTTTTGGCCGTTGGCATCGACCAAACTCATGTGGACATGCATGCCAGAGCCAGACCAATCATGGTGGGGCTTGGCCATGAAGGTCGCTTCCATACCGTTTGCAAGCGCTGCGGCTTTGACGGCGCGCTTTAACAAATGGCCATCGAGGGCCGCGCCCACCATGTCGTCGCGATGCTTGAGGTTGATTTCAAACTGACCCGGACCGGCTTCCTGAATGATGGCGTCGACCGGGATTTTCTGCGTTTCCGCCACCCGGTAAATGTCATCGATGAACTTGCTGGCCGCGTTCAACTCTTCAAATTGATAAAGCTGCTGCCAATCCGGATTGGCTTCAAGGCCTTTAGGCGTCGAGAGTTCAAACGGGCCTGCTGGCCGTGCGGCCGAGACATAGAATTCTAATTCGACAGCGGCGACCGGCTTCATGCCGGCGTCAGCCAGTGCCTTAACTTGGCGATCGAGAATGCGTCGCGGGTCAAGCCCGCCGTCGTCTTCAACCGGAACCATCACCGCTTGCGCATACGTGGCGCCGTTGACAGAGACCGGCACCAGCGTATCGGCCAGAATGCGGAACGCAAGGTCAGGATCGCCGGTTTCCCAGAGGCGGCCAGTTTCTTCGACGCAAGAGCCCCGCATGTCCATGATGTAGACGGTTGACGGGAACATGATGGTTTTGCCAGCAAAGCCAACAAAATCAGCAGCTCTGAGCCGCTTGCCCCGCGCAATACCATTAATGTCGAACATCACCACGTCGACCCACTGCACGGCCGGGTGGGCGCCGATGAAGGCCCTCGCTTCGCCGGCTGTCAAATACCGTTCAACGGTCATGATGCGTTTCTCTGAGCTGCAGCGCCGAAGCGCTCAAAAAGTTTGACCGAGATTGGATTTGATTTGGCGCCCCATTCGGGATGCCATTGCACGCCCAAGAAAAACGGATGGCCGTCTGGCCCGAGCACCGCTTCCACCAGGCCATCTTCGGCATGCGCTTGTGGTCTGAGACCGGGCGCCAGCGTTTTGATGCCCTGCCCATGCAGCGAATTGACCAGGATTTCGTCCTGTCCGATCCAGTCACGCAAATCGTCCTTGAGTTTCAAAGTGTGCTTGGCGCGGAAGCGAACATCCGGCGGTTTGCCGTATTCGGCGCGGTGATCGTTGTAGGGGCCAGCCGCGTGCACGGCCTGATGCAGCGTACCGCCGAGCGCAACGTTGACCTCCTGAAAGCCGCGGCAGATCGCGAACAACGGTAGCTGCATTTCGATTGCGGTTTTAACGAGCGGCAATGTCACGGCATCGCGCGCCGGGTCGAGCATGTCAGCCATGATCGGCGGCTCGTCACCGTAGAGGCTTGGTGAGACGTTGGAGACGCTGCCGGTCAGCAGAATGCCATTGGCAACGCGCAGCACCGACTTGATGTCAGCGAGGCTGGTATCCAATGGCACGATGATTGGCTGGCACTTGGCTACCTCGGCGACGGCAGTTGTGTACACGCGTGCGACCGCATCGAAGGTCAATTGGTTAATGACCTTCGTGCAGGCCGGAATAACGACCAGCGGCCGGCTCATGATCCCATCTCGCCTTTCACGTCCGCCAGCGTCTGATCGAGCGCACGGCCGATGACGCCTTCCGCTTCGGCAAAATTCTCTTCGGTCCAAATCAGTGGCGGCGCGCAGACCATGGTGTCGTAGGTGGCCCGCATGATGAAGCCTGCGCGGAAGAAATGGTCGCGGCAGATCAAACCGACGCGGCCGGGATTGTCGAACCGGCGGCGCGATTTCGCCTTATCAGGCACCAGTTCGAGTGCGCCAATCATGCCAACCGAGCGTGCTTCACCGACCAGCGGATGGTCTTTGAACGTCTGCAGCATCTTGGAGAAGCGCGCCGCCTTCGTATTGCGCACCTGCTCAAGCAGCTTCTCGTTCTCCAGGATTTCGATGTTCTTGAGCCCGACTGCGCACGATACCGGATGACCGGAATAGGTGTAGCCGTGATTGAAGTCATCGTTGTGAGCGACCAGCGTATCGGTGATTTCTTGGCTGATGATATTGCCCGACAGCGGCAGATATCCCGAAGTACACGCCTTGGCGAAGGTGATGATATCCGGGTGAATGTTGTAATGTTGTGAGCCGAACCACTGGCCGAGGCGGCCAAAGCCGCAAATCACTTCATCAGCCAGGAACAAGATGCCGTACTTGGTAATGATACGCTGTACTTCGGGCCAATAAGTGTCTGGAGCGATCTTCACGCCACCCGCCCCTTGCACGGGCTCGGCGGCGAATGCTGCAACCTGATCGGCACCAATCCGCAAAATCTCTGTTTCAAGCGCGCGAGCCGCACGCAAGCCGAACTCTTCCGGCGTCTCGCCGTCAAGCGAGTCGCCGAACCAGTATGGGTCCATGATGTGGCGGAAGCCGTCATACAGCGGATAGGTGTGCTGGTGGACGTGGCCCATGCCACCCATCGAGCCAGCCGCGATTGTCGAGCCGTGATAGGCGCTTTTGCGGCTGATAATAATGCGCTTCGACGGCTGGCCTTTCAATGTCCAATAATGGCGAATCAGACGGATGGCGGTGTCATTCGACTCCGAACCCGACGAGCCAAAGAACACGTTGGTCAAATTCTTGGGCGCAATCTCAGAAAGTTTTTTTGCGAGTTCAATGGCGCGCGGATGCGTCGTTCTGAAAAAGGTGTTGTAGTAAGGCAGCTCAAGCATCTGAGCATAGGCAGCCTCGGCCAGCTCCTTGCGGCCGTAGCCGACGGCCGTGGTCCACAATCCAGCCATGCCATCGAGCAGGCGATTGCCTTCGCTGTCCCAGATGTAGGGACCGTCCGCCTTAACAATCACACGTGCGCCACCAGCCCGAAGAGACTGATGGTTGGTCATCGGATGCAGGTGGTGCTTCGCGTCAAGCTCTTTGAGGAGCTCTGTTGGGTATTGGTTTGACATTGGAGATCTCCAGCTCAAAAGGCGCTGGCCATCTCACATGCGATGGCCGCTGCTAGTCCAGGCAAGGGCCGACGGGCGGCGTAAATCCGATGCGGGCGCAGAGACGCATCAGTTCAGATTTGGCGTTCGGCATGCTGCCGGGGCCGGAGACAAACAAACGTTTGATTGACATGTCAGCCTCCAGGCAAATTTATCGAAGAATACCGCTTGGAACTCAAAACCAATAGGTCTACAGTGTAGAAGCGTCAAGGGGGATTTACGATCATGGCGGACTTAGGGGAAGTGCCAGCGAAGCCCAAACCCAGGGCGCCGCGTGGCATCGACAAGGCGGACATCCTATCATCCGCCTTCGAACTGATGGCCACAGAAGGTGAAAACGGCTTTTCCGTCCGCAAGCTTGGCGCTAAAATCGGCATCGATCCGATGACGGTGCTGCACCATTTCTCATCGCGCGACGCATTGCTGCGCCACATTGCTGACCGGTCGCTTGCCACCATTGAAATTGGCCCGCCGACCGATGATTGGAAGTCAGACCTCAAGAAAGTCGCGCGCGCCTATCGCGGCCTGGCCCATCGCTATCCGAAGATGTTCCATCTTCACTTTCGGTTCCATTCCACCGGCCCTGCTGATCACGCCACGAGCGAAGTCGTATTCCGGGCGATGCTGAATGCCGGCCTGCCGGACCGAGATGCCGCTGGCCTGGCGCTCAGTTTCTATACCTACTTGATTGGCTTCGGATTGGCTGAGACAGAAGGCTTGATGCAGCCCCTTGGTCCGGATGAAGAACAGGAACTGCGGGCACTCGACCCAATTGCATGCGCCGCAACCCAGCGCCTGATCCCAACCTTCAAAACCCTCGACTCAGGCGCCGCGTTCGACAACACCATCGAGGCATTCATTACCGGCATCGAAGCCCGCGTTGCGATGGCGGAACCCCAGACAGCTCAATCGACGAAGCCATCAGCAGCCGTGCGCCAAATACGTCCTTGAGCCGGGTAAAATCGCGCTCACAAGAATGGTGGCGTGCAGGCACTGATGACAATCGCCCGTGTTTTGCCGGTGTTCCGGAACCTGTGTGGCGTCGTGCTTTCGAAATAGTAGGCGTCGCCCACTCCTAAGACGCGGGTTTGATCGCCCACCGTCAATTCAATTTCACCCTGAACCACGAGCCCGCCTTCCTCGCCACGGTGGGTCAGCATTTCAGCGCCCGTGTCGCCGCCAGGTTCGTAGACCTCATGCAGAATTTGTAGAGCCTTGCCGAGCCGCTCGGCGGCGACAACCGAGAATTGCACCTTGCCTTCGGTCAGCCTAGTCAACTCACTCTCGCGGTAGAATGGCTGCGGCTCGGCGGCGAGATGGAGCGAAAAAAACTCTGCGAACGACAGTCCCAACGCGTCCGTCAGACGATTAAGGGTCGCAACCGACGGGCTGTGCTTATTCTGCTCGATCATACTGATCATGCCGTTTGTAATCCCGGCCCGGTCGGCAAGATCGCGTTGACTCAGTTCCTTGGCGATCCGAAGTCCTTTCAGACGGGCGCCAACATCAAAGGCTTCGCGGCTGGCTGAACCGGGGTTGGATTGAATGCTCGGTCGTTTTTGGGCAACAGACAAGGCGCGGTCCTCGTTAAAGTCTGGGGCCCAACTGTAGCATGGACTGCGGACCCATTGAGCATTGTGTTTAAAGTACTGAGCGTGGGAAATCGGACCGCCCAGCATACTAATCGCATTGCTTAGTTTATTGATCAATGGTAGAAGGCCGGGATTTTGTGGCCAAGATAAAACTTTTTGTCCTGACAAGGAGCCTCTAATGCCGTCCTCCGCTTCCCTCCATGAACGCCGGGCCGCGGCAGTTCCTCGTGGCATCGGCCACGCGACGGCGATTTACGCCAAGCGCGCTAAGAATTCCGAGATTTGGAGCGAAGAAGGCAAGCGCTATATCGATTTTGGCGCCGGCATCGCAGTCGTCAATACCGGCCATCAGCACCCGAAAATTACTGCCGCTGTCGAAGCGCAGTTGAAATCCTTCAGCCATGTCTGCTTTCAGGTTACGCCCTACGAAAGCTATGTCAGCTTGGCTGAGCGGTTGAACACGGCAGCGCCTGTTGCCGGGCCCGCCAAAACCATGTTGGCCTCAACCGGAGCAGAGGCAGTTGAAAACGCCGTCAAGGTCGCTCGCGCCTTCACCGGACGGCCAGGTATCGTGTCATTTACCGGCGGGTTTCACGGCCGCACGCACATGGGCATGGCGCTCACAGGAAAAGCCGTGCCCTACAAAAAAGGTTTCGGGCCGTTCCCGTCGGATGTTTACAACGTCGCCTTTCCAAACACCTATCACGGCATATCGAGCGACGACAGCTTGGCGGCGCTGAAGTCGCTCTTCAAGCATCAAGCTGATCCGTCGAGCATCGCTGCGATCATTATCGAGCCCGTGCAAGGCGAGGGTGGATTTAATATCGCTCCTGTCGAATTCATGAAGGCATTGCGCGCGCTATGCGATCAATACGGCATGCTGCTGATTGCTGACGAAATCCAAACCGGTTTTGCCCGCACGGGTAAAATGTTTGCGATGGAACACTACGGCGTCAAAGCCGATATCGTGACACTTGCCAAAGGCCTCGCCGGTGGACTGCCGCTATCGGCCATCGTCGGACGGGCTGACGTCATGGATGCAGCGAGCCCGGGCGGCCTCGGCGGCACCTACGCTGGCAATCCGTTGGCCTGCGCCGCAGCTCACGCGGTTCTCGATATCATCGGGGACGAAAAACTTTGCGAGCGGGCCAACACGATTGGAAAAATCATTGTCGATCGCTGCAATGATCTCGCAGAAAAGAGCAACCTCAACTGCATCGGCGATGTCCGGGGACTCGGCGCCATGTGTGCCGTCGAACTCGTCAAAGATACGTCGAGCCATGAACCCTCGCCCGAACTGACGTCGGCGCTGATCAAGGCTGCCAGCGAGCGCGGCCTGATCTTGCTGTCCTGCGGGACATACGGAAACGTCATCCGCTTTTTGGTGCCTCTGACAGCCAGTGATGAACTCGTCAAAGAGGGCATGGATATTTTCTCAGCCAGCCTCGCTGAAGCGGTGGGCAAAGCCGCCTAACAGGACTATGACAACCACAGGACTTTAACCTCTTGCCTCAGAGGCCAGCCATGAACGTTCATATCAAAGACCAGCAGCTCAAAACCAACGACCTCGAAGCCTTCTGGATGCCGTTCACGGCGCAGAAGCAATACAAGAGCAATCCGCGGCTGTTCGTTGGCGCCGAGCGGATGCATTACGTCACCAGCGATGGACGCCGCGTATTAGATGGCACCTCGGGACTGTGGTGCGTCAATGCCGGGCATTGCCGGCCGAAGATCGTCGAAGCAATCCAGAAGCAAGCGGCGACGTTAGATTTTGCCGGCACCTTCAACATGGGACACACCTACGCGTTCGAATGCGCGTCGCGATTGGTCAACATTGCGCCTGAAGGCTTCAACCATGTGTTCTTCACCAACTCAGGCTCGGAAGCGGTCGAGACGGCTTTGAAAATGGCGCTCGCCTATCATCGCGCCAAAGGCAATGCGTCGAAGGTCCGGTTGATCGGACGCGAGCGTGGGTATCATGGCGTCAACTTCGGTGGCACGGCCGTTGGCGGTATTTCCAACAACCGCAAGATGTTCGGTGCAATGGTGACGGGCGTCGATCACCTGCGCCATACTCATGATCTTTCGAAGAACGCCTTTTCAAGAGGTGAGCCCGAGCACGGCGCCGAATTGGCTGATGATTTGGAACGCCTGGTCGCGCTGCATGATGCGTCAACCATCGCGGCCGTGATCGTCGAGCCAGTCGCCTGTTCAACCGGCGTACTGATCCCGCCAAAGGGATATTTGAAGCGGCTCGAAGCCATCTGCCGCAAACACGACATTCTGCTGATTGCCGACGAAGTCATCACCGCCTTCGGCCGTTTGGGAACCACGTTCGGATCGGATTATTTCGGCATTTCACCGGACATAATCACGACCGCTAAAGGCATCACCAACGGCACTATCCCAATGGGTGCGGTGTTTGTGAAATCACACATCCATGACGCGTTCCAAGGCGCGCCGGATTGGATGATCGACTTCTTCCATGGCTACACCTACTCCGGCCATCCGATGGCATGTGCGGCCTCGATCGGCACGCTTGACACCTATCAAGACGAAGGACTGCTTACGCGAGCGACAGAACTGGCGCCGTATTGGGAAGAACGCATGCACGCTCTCAAAGGACTGCCGCACGTGATCGACATTCGCAATATTGGTTTGGTCGGCGCTGTTGAGTTCGATCCCATTCCAAGCGCGCCAACCAAGCGCGCCTACGACCGCTTTGTGAAAGCCTTTGAAAACAATGTTCTTGTGCGCCAGACCGGCGACATCATCGCGCTATCGCCACCACTGATCATTTCCAAGAGCGAGATCGATCAGTTGTTCGACACGTTTGAAAATGTCCTCAAAACCACGAATTAACGTAGGTTGGGTTAGCGCGACTCACGATCCTGATGAACGATTTGCAGCGTTGACCGCGCGTAACCCAACACTTTCCAGCCAGCCGTGAGATGTTGGGTTACGGCCGCAAGTGTAGAGCGGCCTAACCCAACCTACGATAACGGCGATTTTAACAAGAGACCCACATGCCCGCCCTTGACACCATCCAAAACGCCATCGACGGCCGCCACACGGCTGCCACGTCGAAGCGAACGCAGCCGGTGTTCAACCCGGCGACCGGCGAGCAATCGGCCTTGTTATCACTGTCGGGCGTCGAGGATTTGAATGCTGCTGTTGAAGTGGCAAAGAAAGCCGCTGTCAGCTGGGGCGCAACGCCACCGATGAAGCGCGTCCGCTCGATGTTCAAGTTCAAGGAGCTCTTAGAACGCAACGCCGACAAGATCGCGCAGGCAATTTCAAGTGAACATGGCAAAACCCACGCCGACGCCTTGGGCGAACTTTCGCGCGGCATTGATGTCGTCGATTTCGCTTGCGGAATCCCGCATCTTTTGAAGGGCGAGTTCAGCCGCAACGTCGGGCCTGAAATCGATAGTTGGTCCGACCGTCAGCCACTGGGAGTCGTGGCCGGCATCACACCGTTCAACTTCCCGGCGATGGTGCCGATGTGGATGTTCCCGGTCGCGATCGCGTGCGGCAATACCTTTATCTTGAAGCCATCAGAGCGCGATCCGTCAGCGCCGATGCTAATCTGGGAGCTGTTCCAGGAAGCTGGATTGCCGCCGGGCGTTTTCAATATCGTACACGGCGATAAGACCGTGGTCGATGCCATACTCAACCACCCCGATATCGCGGCGGTGAGCTTTGTCGGTTCAACGCCAATCGCGCAATATGTCTATGCGCAGGGCACCGCGAACGGCAAACGCGTGCAGGCCTTGGGCGGCGCCAAGAACCACATGATCATCATGCCCGACGCCGACATGGATCAGGCCGTCGATGCACTGATGGGAGCGGGTTACGGTTCGGCTGGCGAACGTTGCATGGCAATCTCGGTTGCAGTTCCTGTTGGCGATGCAGCGGCGAACAAGCTTGTCGAAGCGTTGGCGCCAAAAGTTCGCGCGTTGAAGGTCGGCCCGGCAACGGATCCCGACACTGAGATGGGGCCGGTCGTTACCGCCGATGCCAAGCGCCGCATTTCCGGTCTCATCGATCAGGGCGTCAAGGAAGGCGCCAAGCTGGTCGTTGATGGCCGCGGACTTGTATTGCAAGGCTATGAAAACGGCTTCTTCCTCGGCGGCACGCTGTTCGATCACGTCACCAGCGATATGGAAATCTATAAGCAGGAAATTTTCGGCCCGGTGCTGACCGTTGCCCGCACTCAAAGTTACGACGAGGCTGCCGCACTGATTAACTCGAACGAATACGGCAACGGCACCGCCATCTTCACCCGCGACGGCGACGTGGCACGGGCGTTTGCTGACAAAATCGAGGTCGGCATGGTCGGAATAAACGTACCGCTGCCGGTGCCGGTCGCGTATCACTCGTTTGGCGGCTGGAAGCGGTCGATGTTCGGTGACCACGCGATTTACGGCCCCGAAGGCGTGCGCTTCTACACCCGCATCAAAACCATCACAGCCCGCTGGCCAACCGGGATCCGCGCTGGCGCCCAGTTCAACTTCCCGACGTTGAAGTAACAAACTTATCCCCGCCCTTTATGAGTTCTGCGGCAAAATTCTGATATGTTGCGGCTGCGCACGGAATAGGATGACACCGATTACAACGATCTATCAGCACCCGAGCCTGCGTCATCCCGAAAAGGCGCGAAAGCCCGATACGCCGGTGCTGCCAAAGCCGCCGTGGTTAAAGGTGCGCGCGCCTGGATCGGCGGAGTTCGAAGCGACGCGAAAGATTGTCACCGAGCATAATCTCCACACCGTCTGCCAAGAAGCGGCGTGCCCCAACATCGGATCGTGCTGGGAGCAGCGCCACGCCACCATGATGATCATGGGCGGTATCTGCACGCGTGCCTGCGCGTTCTGCCATGTCGCGACCGGCAAGCCGCATGCCTTGGATGGTGACGAGCCACGCCGCGTTGGCGATGCGGTTGCAAAGCTCAACCTTGAACACGTCGTTATCACGTCCGTTGACCGCGATGATTTGGACGACGGCGGCGCTCAGCATTTTGCGGAAACTATTTTGGCCATCCGCGCCGCAGCACCCAAAACGTCGATTGAAATTCTAACGCCCGACTTTCTCCGAAAGAATGGCGCCATTGAAATAGTGGCAGCCGCACGCCCGGATGTTTTCAACCACAACTTGGAAACCGTGCCGCAGCTCTATTCCACGATCCGCCCCGGCGCGCGCTACGCTCATTCCCTGGCGCTTTTGAAGCGTGTGAAGGAATTGGAACCAAACACCTTTACCAAGTCAGGTGTGATGGTTGGCCTCGGCGAGACGGCCCGCGATGTCGACTCTGTGATGGACGATCTTCGCGCTCATGACGTAGATTTTCTAACAATTGGCCAGTACTTGCAGCCGACACGCAAGCACGCTGAAGTGAAGCGCTATGTGCATCCAGATGAGTTCGATACGATGAAGGAAACCGCGCTCTCAAAAGGCTTTCTGGTCGTCGCCTCGTCCCCCCTGACCCGCTCGTCCTTCCATGCGGGCGAGGATTTCGAGCGCTTAAAGTCAGCACGCGCGGGTTTCAGCACCGCCAGTGCCGCGATAAAAGTGTTGCCATGACTGTGCTTAAAGCGGATCGATGAATTCTCAACCGGACAGCAGTGGCACAAGCGCGAGGATGACGATTGTGAGTGTTAGTGCGGCTGCAAAATTCGGCCCATAGATATAATGTGAGCCTTAGCCTGATTTTGATGACACATCTGATGCCGGACAGTTAGCAATAGGAGGCTGACTGAAGATCATTTTTTGAACATTTCCGCTGCCTGCTGAGTTTTCACGGCACATCCTGGTAATTTCCGCCCAGCCTCGGGCTGCCTTTGCGATCTCGGCCAGGCCGTGTCAGAAGGGGCCGGTTGTTTTCGAAACCGGACGACCGGGACACTTAACGATAAGGACATAGCATGGCGGTTGTTTCAGCTCGAGCGACGGCAGCACAGGGGTTGCTATCCGGGCCGCCTCGCTATGAAGCCGCCTCGCCCTGGGGGCCATGGGCTGCGCTCGCGGCGTGCCTACTCATTTTCGCTGGCCAGATCGGCGGCGTGCTGGTTGCCATTGCGGCCTTGAAAGCAATGTCCGCAACGCCGATCACGGCGGAGGAAGCGACATCGCTTAAAACGCCACTCGGTCTCGCGGTAATGATCGCCTCGCAGATTGCATCAATCGCGATTGTGTGGCTGTTGGCCGGGCGCGCGAACATGCGCCGCGAAGTGCTACGATTGCTGCCACCTAAAGCCACTTTGATGACCGGGCTTGGTGGCGGCGTGCTGGTTATCGTTTTAACCGGTATCGTCGAATTGATCCTCTATGTACTGTTGAAATTCGACTACAGCGCCGACACGCAAACGATCGCCGAAGGATTGAATTCAAATTTGTGGTGGGGCACAGTTTTTATGGCGGTGGTGTTGGCGCCGTTATGGGAAGAGCTGACGTTCCGCGGCTTCTTATTGTCGGCTTTGGCCAAGACGCGGCTCGGCTTCTGGCCAGCAGCGTTGATTTGCAATACGATTTGGACTTCACTGCACGCACAGTATTCTATCGCCGGGATTATCAGCGTGTTTACGGCCGGGCTCGTGCTCACCTGGCTGGTCTGGCGCACCGGTTCAATCCGAGCGCCGATCATTGCACATGGCTTATCCAACCTATTCGCGGTCGGCTTTGCCTATTGGATGCATGCCAATGGCGGGGTTGCGGTTTAAGGTTCTTTGCGGGGACATGACCTGTAGGGTGGGTAAAAGACAGATCATGCTCCACGCATGATCCGTCGTTACCCACCATTTTCGGCAGTTGCGCGAGCCATGGTGGGTAACACTTCGCTTTTACCGACCCTACAATGAACCGGAATCACGCTAGAAAACACTCATGCAACAGTACCTCGAACTCTTGCGCCGGGTCCGCACCGAAGGCGTCAAAAAAACCGACCGCACCGGGACTGGCACATTGAGTGTGTTCGGCCATCAGATGCGCTTTGATTTGGCAGCAGGCTTTCCACTCGTCACGACCAAGAAGCTGCACGTCAAATCGATCATTCATGAACTAGTCTGGTTTCTGGCCGGCGATACCAACACCAAATATCTGAGCGGCAACGGCGTGCGTATCTGGGACGAATGGGCAGACGCAAACGGCAACCTCGGTCCGGTCTATGGGCAGCAGTGGCGGAGCTGGGCGACGCCACACGGTACTGTCATCGATCAAATTTCGGATCTCGTGACCGAACTCAAACGCAACCCGGATTCGCGCCGCTTGATCGTGTCGGCCTGGAACCCTGCCGACATTCCGAAGATGGCTCTCGCGCCGTGCCATTGCTTGTTCCAATTTTATGTTGCTGACGGAAAACTGTCGTGCCAGCTCTATCAGCGCTCAGCCGACGTGTTCCTCGGCGTGCCGTTTAATATCGCGAGCTACGCGCTGCTCACGATGATGATGGCGCAGGTGACGGGCTTGAAGCTTGGCGAATTCGTGCACACATTCGGTGATGCGCACCTTTATCTCAATCACTTGGAGCAAGCCGATCTGCAGTTGTCACGGACGCCGCGCGCGCTGCCATCGCTGCATATTGATCCCGCAGTCAACTCAATCTTCGAATTTAGATTCGAACACTTCAGATTGGACGGTTACGACCCCTTTCCTCACATCGCAGCGCCGGTGGCGGTCTAAGGGTACGCGACTTTCCAGCCCGAATGGAGGTCAACCATGAACGAATTTTTCCGCCATTACGCAGAACGTACTGCTCATGCCGTGGGTACGTATTGGGCGTTTCTTCTCGCTCTGCTGACGATTGTGGTATGGCTGATCACCGGACCCTATTTTGATTATTCCGACACCTGGCAGCTGATCATCAACACCGGCACGACAGTTGTAACGTTCCTGATGGTGTTTCTCATTCAGAATACTCAGAACCGCGAATCCCGGATTGTAAATTTGAAACTCGACGAACTGCTCCGGGGCGTGGACGGTGCGCGTACGGGAATGGTTCAACTGGACTGGATGTCGGATGATGAACTCGAACACATCCACGGGGAGTTCCATCGGCTGCGCGACAAATATGCGCCGCTTGTCGATGACAACTTGGCTCTCGTCAGGCAAGAGATGGAAAACCGCAAGCAAGACCGGCAGGAATGACGTTCGGGACTTGCCAGGCCAGCATGCCCGTGTCAGGCGGAACGTGCAGTTCTGCTGGCGCGCGTAGCCGGCGGCCGGGAAAACATTACTCAAGGTTTGACGTCTCATCTCATGACTGTTCGAATTTCACTCATCGTCGCGGTGGCCGACAACGGCGTCATCGGCTCCAATGGCGGCTTGCCGTGGCGGATGTCATCGGATCTCAAAACGTTCCGGCGCCTCACGATGGGCAAGCCTGTCGTCATGGGCCGCAAAACATTTCTAACATTGAAAAAGCCGCTCGACGGCCGCGATAACATCGTAGTCACCCGCGATGCCAGCTTCGAACGCGACGGTGTCACCGCTGTTCAAAGTGTTGACGACGCATTGATCATCGCCCGCACCTTGGCACGCACCAGTGGCGCCGATGAAGTCATGGTTATCGGCGGAGCTGAAATTTACAGCTCAGTATTGCCGCGCGCGGATCGCATATATTGGACGCAGGTCCACGCCGCGCCTGCGGGTGATGTTGTATTTCCCCCTCTTAATGCAGCCGATTGGACCGAAGTGTCGGCCGAAGCTCTACCGCAAGGCGAGCGTGACGACCATGCCGCAACCCTGAAAGTCCTCGACCGGCACAATTGATTGTTGCGGTACTCTTGAAAGCAAGGCCCGAAGCCCCAATTACTGGTAGGATACGCGGTTGAACGATATTTGCCTCCCCAGCAAGGCTCGCCTATAAGCGGCCAGGAAATCGGCTAACAGCATGCTAGAAAGTGGCCGAAGTTTTGCACGGACGATCCTCGATACGAACTGCCCTCCCACTCGCGTTTTGCCCGATCCGGGCCAGCCGCGCATGATCCAATTCGAAAGGCTTTAACTCTATGCCCTGGAGTAGCAATCAAGGTGGCGGTAGTGGTGGCGGCGGAGGCGGCGGCTGGAAAGGCGGTGGCGGCGGCGGGCCTTGGGGTCAAGGGCCGGGCAGCCCAGGCGGGCAGCCGCCGAATATCGAAGATGTCATCAAGCGCAGCCAAGATCGCGTCAAGCAGGTCATGGGCGGCGGCGGATTTCCAGGCTGGCTGGCATTTCTAGCCGCAGCCGCTGGTGTCGTCGCGGCAATGTTTTACGCTTTCAGTTTCCAGGTCAATCCGGACGAACAGGGCATCGTGCTGCGCTTCGGGCAGTATATCCGCAGCGAACCAGCAGGGCTTCATTTCCGGCTGCCTTACCCGATTGAGGAAGTTTACAAACCAAAAGTCACCGAACAGAAAATTGTCGAAGTCGGCGTGCGTTCTGATGCTGCAACTTATCGCGGCAATCAACGCTATCAGCCAGCCGGACCGTCGCGTGACATGCCCGAAGAAAGCCTGATGCTGACGTCGGACGAAAACATTGTTGATATTGATTTCGTCGCAATGTGGTTCATTGATGCCGCTGAAAAGTACCTGTTCAATATCGCTAATCCCGACCAAACCGTTAAAGATGTTGCCGAAAGTGCGATGCGCGAAGTGATCGGCAAAAGTAAAGTTGGCGACATCTTAGCGCCTGGCCGCGAACCGATTGAAGTGGCCGTCAAGGCACTGATGCAACAAACCCTTGATAGCTACGGCGCGGGCGTAAAGATCGATCAGGTGAAAATCCTGCGGGCGCAAGCGCCGGCCCAGGTCCGTGATGCGTTCAGCGACGTCATTTCGGCGATCCAAGACCGGGACCGCGTTCAAAACGAAGCCCGCGGTTACTCGAACAAGGTCATCCCTGAAGCCCGAGGTGAGGCGCAGCGCATTTTGCAAGCCGCGCAGGCCTACAAAGAGCAATCAATTGCCGAAGCCACTGGTTCCACGGCCCGCTTCATTAGCGTCTACGAGCAATACAAGAAGGCGCCCGAGGTGACCCGGAAACGTATGTTCCTCGAGACCATGGAACAGGTGCTCGGCGGTTCCGAGAAGATCATTATTGACGGTAAAGCTGGACAGGGTGTTGTTCCGTATCTGCCGCTCGACCAACTCAGCAAGAAGCCGAAGACCGGCGAGGGCAATTAATCATGCGCTACTTTCTCTCTTTTATGCTGGTCATGCTGCTATTCGGTGCAGTCGTACTTTACAGCTCGTATTTCATCGTTCACCAGAACGAACAAGCACTTGTGCTGCGCTTCGGCGACCCGACCGCGCGCGATGCGCCGATCACAAAGGCGGGTTTGTATTGGAAGATTCCGTTCGTCGAAACTGTCGAAGTTTTTGACAAGCGCATCCTCGACATCGACACCGATCCGCAAACAGTTACCGTTGCCGATAAAAAGCAACTCGTGGTCGATAGCTTTATGCGTTACCGAATTACTGATCCGCTGAAGTTTTATCAAAAGTTCCTTACCGTCAATGGTGCCCGCACTCAGCTGATTAGAATGCTTGAGTCCACTATGGGCCTTGTGCTCGGTTCCGCGACCATTGAACAGGTTGTTCGCGACAAGCGCCGCGAGTTGATGCAAGAAATTATGCGCAGGGTGAATATCGACGCGCACTTACTGGGTGTGGAGATCGTTGACGTGCGCATCATGCGAGCCGACCTGCCGCCATCGATTTCGGAAGCCATCTACAAGCGCATGCAAACAGAGCGGCAACAGGAAGCCGCGCAGTTCCGTGGCGAAGGCGAAGAGCAATCACGGAAGATCAAAGCAGATGCTGACCGGCGGGTGACAGTCCTCAAGGCAGAGGCCTCCAGGGATGCAGAAAAAACTCGTGGTGAAGGCGACTCTGAACGCAACCGGATTTTTGCCGATGCCTATAACCGCGATGAAGGCTTTTTCGAATTCTACCGCTCAATGCAAGCCTATGAGAAGGGGTTGAAATCCGGCTCTGGTGAAACCCGGATGGTGATCACCCCTGACACCGACTTCTTCAAGTACTTCAAAGACCCCAACGCCGGCTTCACGCCAACGCCGAAGCCGTGAGGAATTTGACGTTTTGCTTGGGTTCAGACCGGCAGGCTGACCCCAAATAGGTTGTTGCCTCGAACCGGCTGCGGCGCTTCGCCCAATCGCCGCCAAACGATCACATGGGTGACACAATCGGGCTTGCGCGAGCCTTTCCCTTTTGCCGGGCCTGTGGTTTTGTCAGTTTGACGCTTTTGCTCAAAGGACCAACCAATGACGGGTCAGACTGCTCTTCAATTTCGCCGCGTTCAACGCGCTGCGACAGCAGTACTCCTCGCGGTGCCAGCGTTTCTGGTGTCGCCAGCTTTGGCCCAACGTGGCCCCGAAACTTTAGCGCCCCTCGCCGACCGGCTGATCGATACCGTCGTCAATATTTCAACGACCCAGGTCGCAAAAGCGCCCGAGGGCGTGCCGCTGCCGAAAGTTCCCAAAGGTTCGCCGTTTGACGAATTCTTCGAAGACTTTTTCAATCGCAAAGGCGGTGGCGGCAACGGACGCCCACCGGCAGCCGACCGCAAGGTCTCGTCGCTTGGTTCAGGGTTTGTGATTGACGGCAAGGAAGGGCTGGTCGTTACCAACAATCACGTCATCGACGGTGCCGATGAAATCGTCATCAACTTCCACGACGGCTCGAAGCTCAAAGTTGACAAAGTCATCGGCCGCGACAGCAAGGCTGACGTCGCGCTTCTGAAAGTCACACCAACCAAGCCGCTGCCCGACATCAAGTTCGGCTCGTCGGCAACGATGAAAGTCGGCGACTGGGTGATGGCAATTGGCAACCCGTTTGGCCTAGGCGGCACTGTGACGGCCGGTATCATCTCAGCCAAGCAACGCGATATCAACTCCGGCCCTTATGACGATTTCCTGCAGACCGACGCGGCAATTAATAAAGGAAATTCGGGCGGGCCATTGTTCAACATGGAGGGCGAAGTCATTGGCATCAATACGGCCATCATCTCGCCAACTGGCGGCTCAATTGGCATCGGCTTTGCGGTTCCATCGGATACCATCACCAACATCATCGCCCAGATCAAAGAGTTCGGCGAAGTCCGCCGCGGCTGGCTTGGCGTAAAAATTCAAACGCTTGGTGAAGACATTGCTGAGAACTTCGGCGTGCCGGAGAATATTGGTGCACTTGTTGCCGGTGTGACGCCAGACAGTCCCGCTGCCAAAGCCGGCATCGAGTCGGGCGACGTGATCTTGAAATTCGATGGCAAGGACGTGACCACCATGCGCGGTCTGCCGAAGCTCGTCGCCATGGCGCCGATCGGCCGCGATGTCGAAGTGGAAATCATGCGTCACCGCGAAAAGAAGACCATCAAGGTCGCGGTCGGCCAGCTCGAAGATGACGATGAAAAGATCACGCTCAACGGCGAAAAGAAAGACAAGAAGGAAGAGCCGAAGCCAGATCCGTCGACAGCTGTCCTCGGCCTCAAAGTGATGCCGCTCACCGATGAGCTGCGTAAACAGTTTGGATTTGACGACAAAATGAAGGGGTTGATTGTTACCGATATCGATCAGGAAAGCCCGGCCGCGACCAAGACCCTACGCGTCGGCGACGTCATCCTCGAAGCGCAGCAGGAAGAAATATCAACCACGGACGGGCTTAAGGCCGTGATTGAGAAGCTTCAAAAAACTGGCGCAAAGACCATCATTTTGCTGGTTGAAGATTCGAAGGGCGACACCCGGTTCGTTGGCGTTCCATTGTAAATTGAGGGCGGCGAGCATCCGGCGATGGGCAATGGCCAGTAGGCCGCGTTGCTTTTCCGTTGGCTTTTTGCCTACTGCCAGCTGCCTATTGCTAACTGCCTGAGGACATTGCTTTGTCGCAAAACAACAGCCTGCTCGACACCATCCTGGACGGCTTCGCACCGGTTCATGCCGACGGCCACAAGTTTGTTGCCATCGGCGCGCTGGCAACGCTGGCACTGTTTTGGCTGTGGCCCCCGCTCGGTTGGCTCGCGGCTCTCGCCACGCTCTACGTGGCCTATTTCTTCCGCGACCCCGATCGCGTCACACCGATGCGTGATGGTTTGATTTTGTCGCCCGCTGACGGCCGCGTGTCACTGATTGAAAAGGTCAAGCCACCCGCCGAACTTGGACTTGGAGACACGGAGCGCGTCCGCGTCTCGGTATTCCTGTCGGTGCTCGATGTGCACATCAATCGTGCTCCGGTGGCCGGAAAAATCATCCGCTCAGTCTATATTCCAGGCGCCTTCCTCAATGCCGCCCTCGATAAAGCCAGCGAAGACAATGAACGCCGCGCGCTGGTCATCCAAACCACCGGCGGCATGGACATCGGAGTTGTGCAAATCGCCGGTCTGATCGCACGGCGCATCGTTACGTTCTCGCGCGAAGGTGATAGTGTCGGCGCCGGACAGCGGTTTGGACTGATCCGGTTCGGCTCGCGCGTCGATACGTATTTGCCACCTGGCCGCACACCGCTGGTTGCTGTTGGACAATTGGCGATCGCTGGTGAAACCATATTGGCCGACTTGAAGTCGGACGAAGGCGAGCGCGACGCGCGCCGCGTCTAAGCACCACGACCGCCCACGTCGGCAAACACACACGGCCGCGAAGCGGCAGGCACAGTCCGCCGCTCCGCGGCACATTCAGACCGGCCGCTGCGCGGCAGACACAGGAGGGCCAGCTATGGACCCAATTGTTCGTGAACTTGAAGAAGAAACCGGCCGCCGCCGCCGCCGCCGGATGTTCAACCACGAGCGCATTCCGGTGCGCATGATGGTGCCAAACTTTGTCACCTTGATTGGCTTGTGCTGGGGTTTGACATCAATTCGCATGTCGATTGATGGCCGTTGGGAACTGGCACTTGGCGGAATTGTCTTGGCCGCCATGCTTGACGGGGTCGATGGCCGCGTCGCGCGCTATCTGAAAGCATCGTCACGATTTGGTGCCGAACTCGACAGTCTTGCTGACTTTGTGAATTTCGGCGTCGCGCCGGCGATTTTGATGTTCACTTGGGGCTTTGGCGATATCAAGAGCTTCGGTTGGATTGCAGCGCTGTTGTTTGCGCTCGCATCCGCTTTGCGCTTAGCGCGCTTCAACGTTGCCTCAGACGAAGAAAAGCCGAAGTGGCAGTCGAACTATTTCACAGGCGTCCCAACACCGGCGGCTGCCATCATTCTTTTGCTGCCAATTTATCTAGAGCACGTCGGCTTCGATCTGCGTGGCAACCGCATCACGCTGTACGTGATGGTGCTCTATACGATGCTCGTCGCGTCGCTGATGGTGTCAACACTGCCAACGTATTCGGGCAAGCTGATCGGCGAGCGCATTGGCCGTGAGTGGGTGCTGCCGTTGTTCGTGCTCGGCATCGCCGCGGTCGCCTGCCTTGTGACCTACCCGTATGAAACGCTGCTACTTGGAACCGTCGCATATATAGGGATGATCCCGTTAAGCCAGTCGCGCTATAGTCACCTCGAAAACAACGGCGAGAAGCAAGTGGCAACGGCTTCGACTGTGCCTAGTCCGGAGCCATCAGTTTCATCGCCGGTGTTTACAGTGCCAACAGTGTCTCCAACACCAACTGCGCCGCCCACTGCAACGCCGTCTGGTTCTGACAGTGCGCAAATTATTGGCTTCAAACCTGGCGATCCGAAACGTTAAGTGATGCAGTTCCAAAAGCTCGCCAATGCCGATGTGGTTCTGATCACACCGCGAATTTTTCGCGATGAGCGCGGGCATTTCAGTGAAACGTGGAAGGAAACCGCGTTCGCAGCCAATGGCATCGCCGCGCGTTTCGTCCAGGACAATCACGCGCTGTCGCTAAAAAAAGGCACGGTCCGCGGCTTGCATTTCCAGAAGCTTCCGCACGCACAGGGCAAGCTGGTCCGGGTCGCGCGCGGTTCCATTCTCGATATCGCTGTCGACCTGCGGCGCGCGTCACCCTCTTACGGCCGGTATGTCTCGGCCATCTTAACTGCGGCTGGCGGCGAGCAGATTTGGGTGCCGCCCGGGTTTGCGCACGGCTACGTCACGCTCGAAGACAATTCGGAGGTGACTTACAAGGTCACTGATGTCTATGCGCCGGCCACCGAGGGCGGAATCATTTGGAACGACCCAGCGCTTGGCATCGATTGGCAGCTTGGCGGCACGGCGGCCATCTTGTCGGACAAAGATTTGAAGCTGCCGCGGCTCGCCGAACTTGAACCGATTTTCTGAGCCAGACCGCGCGCCTCTCAAAAAAAGAGGGCCGCTGTTGCAAGCGGCCCTTAAAGTCTGGGAGAAAGCGAAGGCACGTGCGTGTCTGTCAGTGCAGACACGAGACCGATTACTTAGCGGCCGAAGCGCGGCAGCCATCGGGGACGATACCAGCTGTCGCTTGCTTCGGTGTCGATGCGGGCTTCCGTCTGATCCTGCAACTGATACAAGACGCGCTTGTCATCGCGTGACAGGCGGCCATCGGCTTCGAGGGCATCCTTTACGCGGGCGATCTCGCGCTGATCCTTGCGCAGTGCGCGTCCTTCGCGCCATGTGATCGAGCCATCCTGGCGGCCTTCTTCGATCGCGTAGGCCTGCTCAGCTTGGCGGGCTTCATTTGAATGAGCTAAGGCAGCAGTCGCTGTCGCTAGAACCAAGCCGGCGGTCAAAAGCGTCTTGGTCAAAATCGTCGTCATTGTTTTTTTCCTACCTGTGGAGGTGTGGGCCTGTTGGTTAAGGCCCATCACCGTTTCATCATGTGGTGACCTTACCCGTCAGTCTTTGAACTGTTTCTGAACGGTTTTTTCAGGATCCATTCATTCGCCAGATTCTGCGGTTTGCCGGTGGTGAATCGACGAATGCGGCGGCTCAGCACTTTCAAACTGCACGCTTGGATGTTATATTATCCGGAATATTAGCCTCTTATCTGTCATGCGGTAAGTCCCGCTTCTGAGGATTTCGGCGTTGACGTCAGGATTACCCGCCCGGCTTGCAATCGCCGCACTGCTATCGGCCGTGGTCTGGTTCGCCGTTTTGCTTGCGATCGCGGGGTAATTCAATGTTCGCGACCAATCTGAACGCAGCGCCGGCAATCGCCTTCCATCACGTCACGCTGGGATATGACGGCCACCCGGCTGTGCATCATCTTGACGGCGCGGTCGCGCAAGGTGACCTGCTCGCCGTCGCCGGGCCAAACGGCAGCGGGAAGTCGACGCTCCTCAAGGGCATCGCTGGCCTGATGCGGCCGTTGGCTGGACACATCGATCTCAACGGACTCGAGACACGCGACATTGCCTACCTGCCGCAGTTGGCGGAAATCGATCGCGCGTTTCCCGTCTCGGTCGAGGATTTTGTCGGCATGGGATTATGGCGTAAAACCGGCGCATGGCGGGCCATTGACGGCGCTAACAAAGCGGCGCTCACCAACGCCATTTCAACTGTTGGGCTTGACGGCTTCGAGCAGCGCACCATCGGCACACTCTCGGGCGGACAATTGCAGCGCGCATTATTCGCCCGCGTGCTGGTTCAAGACAGCCCATTGATCCTGCTCGATGAGCCGTTGAGCGCTATCGATACCAACACCACCACCGGACTGTTGCAGCTCATCGATCGCTGGCACCGCGAAGGACGGACAGTGATCGCGGTGCTGCATGACTTCGATCTCATCAAAGCGCATTTCCCCAACACCTTGCTGCTGGCGCGCAAAGCCGTGGCGTGGGGCAAGAGCTTAGACGTCATCACACCTCTCAACATGGCCGCGGCCCGCGCCATGTCCGAACGCTGGGACGACACTGCACCCTGGTGCGGGGATCACCGCACATGATGTGGCTCTATGACGTGCTGCTGTCGCCATTCGTGGACTTTGCCTTCATGCGCCGTGCCTTGGCAGGCTGCTTGGCGCTGTCGTTCGGATCGGCGCCGGTCGGCGTGTTCTTAATGTTGCGCCGCATGAGCCTGGCTGGCGATGCCATGGCGCACGCGATCCTTCCCGGCGCCGCGATAGGCTTTTTTATTGCCGGATTGCAGCTCATCCCGATGACCATCGGTGGCATGATCGCCGGCATGACGGTTGCGCTGATGTCAGGACTTGTGGCGCGGTTTACGGCGCTGCGTGAAGACGCCAGCTTGGCCGCATTCTATCTGATCTCACTGGCCTTGGGCGTGCTCATCGTCAGCATGAAAGGCACCAATGTCGATCTGTTGCACGTGTTGTTCGGCACAGTTCTCGCCCTCGATGACCCAGGACTGTACTTCCTCGCCAGCGCCGCGACGCTGTCGCTGGTGCTCCTGGCCGTGATCTATCGCGCGCTTATTGCAGAATGCGTTGACCCGCAGTTCTTGAGCATCGTCAGCCGCAGCGGCAGCGCGGCACATCTGACCTTTCTAACGCTGGTCGTTTTGAATTTGGTCGCTGGATTTCAGGCGCTCGGCACTTTGCTGGCGGTTGGCATGATGATGCTGCCCGCCGTCACCGCGCGCTTCTGGTCCAGAACGCTGAACGGCATGCTCGGCGTATCGATTGTTGTGGCGATCATGGCCAGCATCGTTGGACTACTGGCGTCTTATCACGCCGCCGCTCCGTCTGGCCCCGCGATCATCCTCGCCGCCGGATTGGCATATCTGGTCTCGCTGCTCTTTGGACCCGAAGGCGGCATCGTTTGGCAAATGATGCCGCGCCGCCACCGGACCGCGTGACGTCTTAAATTTTAGCCGAGGTGCCAGTGCGCGCAGCTTTGTCTGCGAGTTGCTTCAAGCGCGCTTGATGGTCCGGCGTCACCATCCCGGCCGAGAGAATAATTTTGGCGGCATCTTCGGCGTTCATATCGAGAATGATCACATCGCGGCGCGGGACAAAGCAAATGAAGCCGGCCGGAGGCACCACACCAGTTGGCATGAACACCGACAACAGATCCGTTTCCCCGCCGGGCTTAGCGCTGGCGATCTCGCCCGACGTTTCGCCGGTGACAAACACCAGCGACCACAATCCCTTTGACGGAAACTCGATCAGGCCGACTTTCTGAAATGGTTTTTGTGGCCCACCGACTGATACCGCGGATTCAAAAATCTGCTTCAAGGCGCGATAGATGTTGCGCACCACCGGCATCCGGTCGAGCACCATCTCGCCAAAGTCGATCAGCGACTTTCCAAACAAATTCGCCGCCAGAAAACCGATCATTGTCAGGCCGATGATGCCGAACAGAATGCCGATGCCGGGGATCGCGAACGGTAAGTACGTTTCGGGCAAATAGGCCGACGGCACCAACGGTTTGATGTAGGCATCGGCGAGCGAGATGAACCAGCGGATCAAAAGGATGGTCGCCGCGATCGGACCAACGGTTATGATGCCGGCCAGAAAATAATTGCGAAGCCGGGCCCGGGCACGCGGCGGCGCATTTGGGTCTTCGTTGATGAGCCGCTTTAACCCAGCGCTCAATTGGGCGCTTGAGTTGGCATTGGCGCGCGTATCGGCATTCACAGAGGGCTGGCCAGAAGACGTCACAGCTGCACCGCTCGTAGGCTCTGGCGGACGGTTCTGAGGCTTTGAGCCTCTATGGGGCGGTGGTTTTTTCATGAACTACAGCTGAGCCTATCGCAATTGATAGACTACACCCGCACCGTTAACAAAAAAAAATCAGCCACAGCACTCAGACTTTCATTAGTTACGGGGTCACAATGGGGTCAGACCCCTCACGCTTATCACCGTGTTCGAACTCAGTTGATGTTGTGAGGGGTCTGACCCCCTACAAAATTCATTACTGCACAACCATACAGTCGTAACCCTGCGGTTTCAGTGCGTTGCAAAGCTTGCCCGGTTCCGCGGCGTCGCTGTAGGGCCCGAGCCGGACGCGATAGTAAGTCCCCATTCCGGAAATGTTGGCTTCATCGATGGCCGCCCGAGTGCCCTGAACGGCTGGCACGGCGCTAACACCTGCTGAAATCCGCTCCGCTTCTTCACGAGACCGCACCGCAGCCACTTGCAATTTGAAGTTTCCAGGAGCGGCAGCAGCGGCCAATTTTTTCGGCGAAACTGCGGCTGGAGCTGGTTTTGCGGCGGCTAGTTTTTTAGCGGCTGGTTTGGCCGGCTGTGCGCCAGCGGCGGTGATCGTCGACGAATCCCAGCTGCTGGATTGCGGCTGACTTGCCACGGCGGCGCCGCCGATGCCGCCCGATGGCCCGGTCGATGACGTTGCAACTTGCGCTGATGCGGATTGCGTCGCTTGCGCGCCAGCGTCTGAGGTTGCGCTGTCACCATTGTTAAACATCGAGCCGATGCTCTTGCCAATATTGCCGAAGAAGCCCGTCACAGCTTGACCGGCATTCGCAAGTGGACTTGCACCTTGAGGGACGGCCGCCTCGCCACTCTCAACAGCACTGAGTGACGGCGTGTTCGAAGGCGCAGCGGCGACTGGCGCGGAACCCACCGAGGCCGCAGCGATAGAAATTGGAACAGCAGCTTCCGCTTCGTCCGGTGCCTCCATACGCTTTTCAGGGATGGCGATGGTCTGCGGAATTGCAGCAGCGACTTCGACCGGCTGAGTCGGAGCAGCAACAGCGGTCGGCGTGGACGGCGCAACATCCGGCGACATCCATGGCTTGGTCTCGACCATTTTTGCCGGTGGAATGGACGACGTTGTTACGACCGATCCAGCGAGAATGCTGGCTGCGTCTGGAACCGGTGATGAATCGGCAGCAGCTATGACCGGTGCTGGCGCAGCGACGGGTGCAGCAGTCAATGGTGGTGTAATGTTTGGAACCGGCGCTGAAGCAACTACAGGGGCTGGCGCGGCGGCAACGATAGGCGACGCAATTGCAGCAGGTGCGGGGGCGGCAGCAGCTTGTTGATGTTCGGGAACCGGCGGCGCGACATCGCCGAGACCGGCTTCCTTATGTGCTTGCTGACGCGCTTGAATGGCGTTGGCGCGATCGGTGTCGCTCAATCCACCCTTGAGCCAAATTGCCGATGTCAAATCTGAAATCGCGAGCGCGGGTTTGCCGAGTTTCTTTTGCGCCATGCCGCGATAGTAGAGCGCCTTAGCCATTTGGCTCGGCTGCAATCCACCCGCCGACAACGCTGTCGAAAGCGTTTGAACCGCATCCGCCGAGCGCCCGGTTTCATAGGCGCGCGTGCCGGCGCTGTACGCTTTCAGTGCTGCATCGGCGTTGGCTTTCGCGGCCGAATTAGCATCCGCACCAACAGCTGGTTTGTTCGCGGTTGCGCTCGATGCTGGCGATGGCAGCACAAGTGCTGTCGTGACGGCCAACACGATGGCTGACACCCCCACTGCAGCCGTCATGCTTAGTTTCGCAGGTGCCCAAGACTTGCGGTTCAGCATTTCCATTTCGGAAGACCTTCCAATGCACATGGTTTCACCCATCGCTCCATCCACCCCAACCGGATAAGGAGAGAGACCTGCCGCACGCACCACTATGTCGGGTCAGATTACGGCAATAATCCAGCCTTTTCAATCGCGCCAGTGGCGAAACGAACTATTCCACTGTTACCGACTTGGCCAAATTGCGTGGTTGGTCAACATCGGTGCCCATTAAAACGGCGGTATGATAGGCGATCAGCTGGATCGGAACCGCGTAAATTAGCGGGACGGTGAACGGATGAACGTCCGGCACGTTAATATAACCAGCCAGCTTACAACCCGCTTTATCGGCTGGCGCATTCGAAATCAGGATGATCTGGCCGCCTCGTGCCGCAACTTCCTGCAAGTTAGACACTGTCTTTTCAAACAACTCGTCTTCCGGCGCCACCACCACGACGGGCATAGTCTCATCGACCAGCGCAATTGGCCCATGCTTAAGCTCGCCCGCAGCATATCCCTCAGCGTGAATGTACGAAATTTCTTTAAGTTTTAGCGCGCCTTCCAACGCCAGCGGGTAGCTGACGCCGCGGCCGAGATAAAGCACGTCATGAACCTTGGATAAGGAATGGGCGAGTTGCTCATAAGCCTCATCGTTTTGCAGCATCGATGAAATGTGCCGCGGTACTTCGGTCAGTGCTTTGACCAACTCCGCTTCACCTTCGGCCGATAACGCTCCACGGGCGCGGCCAAGAGCAATTGCCAAGCAGGCCAAAGCTGACAGCTGACAAGTAAAGGCTTTGGTCGAGGCAACGCCGATCTCAGGCCCGGCCAGCGTCGGCAATACGGCATGACTTTCACGCGCAATAGTTGATGTGCGCACATTGACGACCGATGCGATGCGCTGACCACCAGCCTTGCAATAGCGCAGTGACGCCAACGTGTCGGCGGTCTCGCCCGACTGCGAGACGAACACCGCAAGACCGTCTTTTGCCAGCGGCGGCTCACGATAGCGAAACTCGGACGCGATATCGATTTCAACCGGCACACGGGCGTAACGCTCGATCCAATACTTGGCAATCAAGCCCGCGTAATAGGCCGTCCCGCACGCTGAAATCATGACGCGCGAAACCTTCGCCAGGTCCATACCAATATCTGGGAAGTTAACGGTTCCCTGCGCCATATCGATATAATTTGCCAGTGTGTGGCTGATCACATCGGGCTGCTCATGAATTTCCTTAGCCATGAAGTGACGGTGATTGCCCTTGTCGATCATCATCGACGACGCCGGCGACGTGGTCACCGCGCGCGTAACTTTTTTGTTTTGTTTGTCGAATACCTCAAGGCCCGAGCGCCTAAGCACCGCCCAATCGCCCTCTTCGAGATACGTGATCTGGTTTGTAAACGGCGCCAACGCGATGGCATCAGAGCCGAGGTACATTTCGCCATCACCATGGCCGATTGCGAGCGGTGAGCCCTGGCGCGCAGCGATGATCATGTCGTCGTGGCCGGCGAAAATGATGCCGAGCGCGTAGGCGCCTTTGAGACGCACAAACGCGGCCTTCGCGGCGTCGATCGGCTTCAGGCCGTTGTTCAATTCGTCGGTGATCAGGTGGACGACAGCTTCGGTGTCGGTATCGGTTTCAAAAACGTGGCCCTTTGCCGTCAGTTCAGCTTTGAGCTCGCGATAGTTTTCGATGATGCCGTTGTGGACCACCGATACTTTGGCCGACATATGCGGATGCGCATTGCGTTCCGTTGGCCGCCCGTGTGTTGCCCAGCGCGTGTGCCCAATGCCAGCGCGACCGAGCAAAGGCTCGCTTTGCAATTTGGTTTCAAGATTGCGGAGTTTGCCTTCGGCACGTCGCCGTTCGAGGTGGCCGTTTTCGACGGTGGCGATACCGGCCGAATCATAGCCCCGGTACTCGAGCCTGCGCAGGGCATCGACGAGATCGGCCGCGACCGGTTTTGATCCCAAAATACCAACGATGCCGCACATTCAATCGACCCTTGCCGTTTCGTGGTTAGCGTTCATGTTTAACGGTGGTTCGCATTCGCACAAGTCACACCATATTTCACGGTGTTATTCACAATGCGTGCCGGTTTATGTGCCACCTGATGTCGCTTTTTGTGCCTTGCGCCGTGCCATCATGGCGCGGAATTTCTCAGCCCAGCCCGCACGCTCGTCTTGGCTCGACCGTTCGAGCGCCAAACTTCCGGCCGCGACGTCTTTGGTAATCACAGATCCCGAGCCGATGTAGGCGCCGTCGCCAATTTTAACCGGTGCGACCAACGATGAGTTCGAGCCGATGAACGCCCCGGCGCCGATCTCGGTCTTGTGTTTGAAAAAGCCGTCGTAGTTGCAAAAAATCGTGCCCGCCCCAATGTTGGCGGCGGCGCCGACCGAGCCATCGCCGAGATACGACAAATGGTTGGCCTTGGCGCCCGCTCCCATGGCGACATTTTTCACTTCGACAAAATTTCCAACATGCACATCGGCGCCAAGTTTGGCGCCGGGGCGAAGCCGCGCAAACGGACCAACGCGCGCGCCGGTGCCAATCATTGCCCCTTCGAGATGGCAATTGGCTTTGATTTCGACGCCGTCAGACACGGTGACGCCGGGCCCGAAAAACACATTTGGTTCGATCACAACATCGCGGCCGATCACGGTATCATAGGATAACCAAACCGTTTCGGGTGCGATGAGAGTTGTGCCGCCTGCCATGACGCGCGCCCGCGCACGGCGCTGCCAAAGTCCTTCGGCGACCGCAAGTTGGTCACGCGAGTTGACGCCCAGCACTTCGTCCTCATCGCACACAACAACCGCAGCTTTGGCACCGCTTGTGCGAATAATCTCGACGGCATCGGTGAGGTAGAACTCACCCTTGGCATTGTTGTTGGTGATCTTCGACAATGTCGTGGCGAGATCAGAAACGCGAAACGCCATTACTCCGGAATTGCACAGTTTGACAGCACGCTCGGATTCTAGCGCATCTTTGTCTTCGCGGATCGCGATTAGAGAGCCGTCGGTGCCGGTCAGCAGGCGGCCGTAGCCGGCTGGATCGCGCGCCTCGAAGCCGAGCACGGCCACGCCGGAGCCACCGGCACCGTCGTCGAGTGCAGCCCTCAAGCGGTCAATAGTAGCCGGCAAAATCAGCGGCGTGTCGGCATAGAGCACGATCACATCGCCGCTATGTGCCTCGATTGCCTCGCGTGCAGCGAGGACGGCATCTGCGGTCCCGAGCTGCTCCTTTTGGACGAAGACTGAGACGCCAGAAGCCAATGTTTCAGCTTCGGCACGAACCTGGTCCATGCCAGGACCAACCACGACAGCCGGGGCCCTATCGCCTGCCGAGGCGGCCAGCGCCAAGACATGGCCAAGCATTGAGCGGCCAGCGACCTTATGCATGACCTTCGGCTGGGCCGACTTCATGCGCGTGCCTTTACCGGCGGCGAGGACGATGGTGAGAAGTGGGGGGTGGGTCATTAAGCTCATAATGATTGTTAATCGGGGCCGTAAACCGAGCCCGTTCCTACCGGTCTCAGTCCCAAGGAGCAATAGTTGCCTCTAGTATAGCCTCACACCGCTGATCCTCGCTCCGCTCGGGCGGCTCCGGCGGGGCGCGCTACCGCGCGGGCGCCCGTGGCGCCTGGGCCCCTGCGGGCCGGGGACGACGCTGTAAAGGGCGGTGCCAGGCCCGAATGGGCCTAAGAGGCCAAGGGCCGGCGCGCGAAGCGAGCCCCGCCGGAGCCGCCCGAGCCAAAGGCGAGGATCAGCGGCGTGAGGCAACTTAGAACGGCGCGCCTCGCGCCGTGTGGATATTGGGGAAATCCGGCCGGCGGTTGATTGCCGGTTGACAGCGACTCAGAACACCTCAGGAGCACACGCCTCGAATCATGCGGAGTTTGAGCTATGGATGCCGTCAATCCCGAAACCTTTGCCAGCGGCGACCAGCCGGCCGTCACACCGAAGCCCCGGGTTTCTAAATCGGTCGCGCTGTGGGGCATTTTAGGTGCGCTGTCGATTATTTACCTTGGACTGCTGTTCGTGAGGCCCGAGATACTATCCACCTACCTGCCAACGGTCGCCCCCGTTGGCGCACCCGAATCGAATGAAGGCCAACGCGCTAATGCCCTGGCCGCGACCCAGGATCTGCGCGATAAAGTCTACGCACTTGAAACTGAAGTCGAAGCCCTGCGCGGCGACATCGCCAGCAAGACCGACGCGATCAGCCTCAAGGCGGTCGGACTGGACGACCGCATTACCGCGCTCGAAGCAGCGAAAATTGCTGCGGCCCCTGGAACACCTGTCGGCAAAGCTGCAGCGAAGGCCGCTACGGCTGCCGCATCTGCAGCGCCGTTAGCGCTGAGCCAACCCGCACCGGCAGCGCAACCTGCCGCAGCTGCCGTAGCAATCGCGCCTGCAACGGCCGCCGCAACTGCACCTTTGTTGACCGAAACACCGGCTGCAGCACCTGCCAGCAAAAAGAAAGCGGCAGCCGCAGCAGCAAAGGTCACAGCCCCGGCGTCGCCTGCCGCACCGGGAGCGCCCGCTATCAATGCAGCCGCCTCGATCGCGCCGTCGTTTGAGGCCGGAGGTCTTCCAGGCGTCAAGCTGTTGAACTCAATTCCGCCGGTGCCTGCTGCTCCGGTACAAGCACCCGCCGCGGCACCGGCCGCAGCTACTGCCGTACAAAATCCAGCTGCTGCAATTGCGCCGCCGCTAGTGACCGGCAGTGTTGACGGCGCACCGGCTGCCCGCGTCGCCAAGCCGGTCGGGGTCTACATCGGCTCCGGTCCGTCACTCGACGCGGTTCGCTCAAGCTGGTCGTTGTTGTCGAGCCGCCATGCGGACAGCCTCGCCGGATTGCAGCCGCGCTACACGAGCAGCATGGACGCCGAAGGCATGAATTACGGCTTGGTCGCTGGACCCTTAAAGACAACGGCCGACGCGCAAAAAGTCTGCAAGGACTTGGCTGCCAAAGCCGTCAGCTGCCGCATCGGCGAATTCGGCGGTGAAGCGTTGTAAGCTGCAGACTCCAATCGAGAATTTTGATTCCGCTTTACCGTCCTCCGCGAAACCCGGCAACTATTCTGCAGCGATTGAGATCGAAAATTTGCGTCGCATCCGCCGCGATTAAGGTGTCGGGCTACGCGGCGGAATTGAAATCGAGGCACAAGCGTTTGGGTTCAGGCCGCCGCTAACCCGACCAACGGTTCCGTGTTTTTTATGAGCGTCCCGGCACATGCGCTCGAAGCGCAAACAACAATCCTCAGCCAAACACCCGCTTAAATATCGTGTCGGCGTGTTTGAGGTGATAGCCGAGGTCGAACATCGCTTCGAGGTCTTTGGCGGGGACTTTGGCAACAACGTCCTTGTCGGCTTTGAGTTCGGTCAGGAAGTCCTTACCCTGCTCCCAGGTCTTCATCGCATTGCGTTGAACCATGGTGTACGAATCTTCGCGCGACGCACCGGCTCGGGTCAGCGCCAACAGCACACGCTGCGAGTTGTGAAGACCGCCGAGCTTGTCGAGGTTTTTTTGCATCGTCTTTGGATAGATGACCAGCTTGTCGATCATGCGCGCCAAGCGAATGAGCGCGAAATCGAGGGTAACGGTCGCATCCGGCCCAATCATGCGTTCAACCGAGGAATGCGAGATATCGCGCTCATGCCAGAGCGCCACATTTTCCATGGCCGGCAAGGCGTAGCTGCGCACCATGCGCGCTAGCCCCGTGATGTTTTCGCTCAATACCGGATTGCGCTTATGGGGCATCGCGGATGAGCCCTTCTGGCCGGGAGAGAAAAACTCCTCGGCTTCGAGAACTTCGGTGCGTTGCAGATGGCGGATTTCAACCGCAATCCGTTCCATGCTGGACGCGATCACGGCCAGTGTTGCGAAATACATCGCATGGCGGTCGCGCGGGATAACCTGCGTTGAGACCGGCTCCGGCACCAGACCCATTTTTTCGGCGACGTACACTTCGACGCGCGGATCAATATTGGCGAACGTGCCAACCGCGCCGGATATCGCGCATGTCGCAACTTCCTTGCGCGCCGCGACCAGACGCTCGCGGCCGCGCGCAAACTCGGCGTAGGCGTAAGCCAGCTTGATGCCAAACGTCGTCGGCTCGGCGTGGATGCCGTGGCTGCGCCCAATCGTCGGCGTCATCTTGTGTTCGAAGGCGCGTGACTTAAGGGCAGCCAGCACTTGATCGATATCGTCGATCAGAATATCAGCGGCGCGCACCAGCTGCACGTTGAAACAGGTATCCAAAACGTCGGATGACGTCATGCCTTGGTGGACGAAGCGCGCCTCAGGGCCAACGTGTTCGGACAAATGCGTCAGGAAGGCGATGACGTCGTGCTTGGTGACGGCCTCGATTTCATCGATTCGCGCGACATCGAATTTGGCGTCGCGGCCCTTGGCCCAGATCGTTTCGGCAGCTTCCTTGGGGATGATGCCAAGGTTGGCGCACGCCGTGGCGGCGTGGGCTTCGATCTCAAACCAGATCCGGAAGCGGGTGGCGGGGTCCCAGATTTGTACCATCTCGGGGCGGGAATAGCGCGGGATCATCGGCGGTCTCTCTCAAGCTTGTGCACTGCCATAGCATCCGTGAGGCTCTGAAATATCGAGAAATATTGTCATCCACGGCCAAAGTTATTGCACTGCAAAATCGTTGTTTGGCGGCCACGCGACATTCTGCTTTTGGAAACCAATCCCGCTGGTCCCGTTCGAGCCACATTCCGGGGGCTTCTACGCGACCTTGTTCAGGCAGCGTTCAGGCCTAATGAATTATTCACCACTGTGGATAGGAAGTCGCTAGCAGTTGGCCAAATCCGCGCTATCTTAAGTGTTCACCGGCCGGTAACCGGCGTCAGTCAAGATAGTGGATCGTGTGCGGGCCGCCGTTGGGCGAATACATCATCGAGGAAAGTGATGTCGGATCAAATGCAGGGTGAGATAGCCAATCTCAACTCTCAGTTCGAAGACTTGGACGACCCGCGTGAGTGTTACGCGATCGTCAAAGAACGTATTCAACACTACAAATCGAACGGCAACAGTGTCCCGGAAGATTTGGCGCGCATGGAACGCCAACTTCTCGCCGAGTGCTTGTGCCAATCTCAGGGCCGCTGATACGTCAGCGGCTGTTTTTGTTTGTGCGGGGTCGTTGGGTGCAATCGGCAAGTGCCGATTTGCAGCGCGTGCTTGGAAGGCATCGCCTAGACACCTTGTATAGCGTACCAACGTTGCAAACAGCGCAAATGAAAAACCGCCAGCCTTTCGGCCGGCGGTTTTTCTTTAAATTCAAAATCGCCCGGGAATTTAGGCTGCTGGGCCACGGCCACCGCCGCCCATACCGCCGCCCGACATGCCACCACTTGACATACCGCCGCCGCCAGGACCACCACGGCCCGGACCGCCACGGCCGCCAGCGCCACCAGGTCCACCGCGCGCCACGACTGGCTTCGATGGCAAC
>JANNFX010000205.1:0-3872 GCA_031380225.1 Hyphomicrobium sp. | reverse complement strand
CGAAGCGGAAACAAGTTTCAGCAATGGTGCGCGTCGCCGATCTGACTCGCTCGGCCTTCATCAACGGCGATATATCAACATTGATGAGCCCGCGCACCGTGATCACCTGGGCGGAAAACGCCGACATCTTTAACGATATCGGCTTCGCCTTCCGGGTCACGTTCTTGAACAAGTGCGATGAATTGGAACGGCCGCTGATCGCCGAATTCTACCAGCGCTGTTTCGGCGAGGAATTGCCAGAGAGCACGGCGAACGTGGCGTTGAGTTGAGTCAATGCCCGCCCATTGGCGGCAGGTGGTCGTGTGAACTGTAGGTTGGGTTAGCGCGGCCACAGACAGCAGAGTAGAATTGCAATGTTTGATCCGCGCGTAACCCAACATCTCCCAACGCTTGCGGTCTGCGTTGGGTTACGCGCGGATCCTGCGTCGCGATCTAACAGCACAATTCTGGCCGCGCTAACCCAACCTACGGCCCCACGCAAACATCGCTGGACCGCCACCAAATGACCCCTCCCTCAAAACGCAAGGAAACGCCGTCGGAGCCGCTGAAGCGGGCGCTGGCCGTAACGTGCCGTGCGATCGCAGGCGATGGCGAAGTTGGCGTCGACTTTGCCGCGGCCAAGCCGGGCATCGAGGGCAAGCATATCCAATTACCAGAGCCGTCGCGGATACCGAATGCGCGTGAGGTCGCCATCCTGCGTGGCTGGGCTGATAGCTTGGCGCTGACCGCCGCTTGTCATGATCCGAAACTTCACAGGAAGCTGGCGCCGGGCTCGGGCGAAGCACGTCTTATTTTCGAAGCCGTAGAGCGCGCCCGCGTCGAGGCGGTAGGCGCCAATCGCATGCTCGGCATGTCGCAAAATCTGGCGGCCAAGTGCGAGGATATTTTTTCCCACGGCCGCTACGCCCAAATCACCAATCGCGAAGATGCGCCGTTGGACGAGGCTTTGGCGCTCTACATCCGCGAGCGTTTGACAGGTGTTGCACCGCCCGCCTCAGCGGCGGCCATCGTCAATCTGTGGCGGCCGCTGATCGAGGCGCGGGGCCGCAAGGTGCTGCCGAAAATGGAAAGCCTGATGCAAGATCAGGCTGCCTTTGGGCGCTTGATCAAAGACCTGCTGTCGGCAATGGAATTCGCCGATCAAGAGGGCGAAACCGGCAACGACGACGAGCAAGCGGAACCTGACGAGGCGCCGCAAGGTGGCGAAGACGATACCGAAAGCGAAAGCGACGCCCAGGATGGCGAACAGCAATCGGCCAACGAAGAACAACAGCCGGGCGAAGACGGCGAGGCCGGCGAAACCTCCGACACGGCGGATACCGACCAATTCGATCGTGAAAGCGAAAGCCTCGAAGAGGCTGAGACCAACGAACCCTGGAAGCCAAACCTGTCGGTGCTCGATGCGCCAGAGAACTTCGGTTACCGCGTTTTTTCGCGTGAGTTCGACGAAGAGGTCGACGCTGAAAAGTTATCGTCGCCCGAAGAACTGGACCGGCTGCGCGCGTTTCTCGACAAAGAATTGAAATCGCTATCGAGCGTGGTCGCGCGTCTCGCAAATCGTTTGCAGCGCCGCTTGTTGGCTCAGCAGAACCGCGGTTGGGATTTCGATCTCGAAGAGGGCATGCTCGACGCCGCGCGGCTCAATCGCATCATTATCGACCCGATGTCGGCGCTGTCATTCAAGCGTGAACGCGAAACCGAATTCCGCGATACTGTCGTCACGCTGCTGCTCGATAACAGCGGCTCGATGCGCGGCCGTCCGATTATGGTCGCCGCCTGTTGCGCCGACATTCTGGCACGCACGCTTGAGCGCTGCGGCGTGAAAGTCGAGATCCTCGGCTTTACCACGCGGGCCTGGAAGGGCGGGCAAGCGCGCGAACAGTGGCTGGCGGCCGGTAAACCTGGAGAGCCTGGCCGTCTCAACGACTTACGCCATATCATTTACAAGCAGGCTGACGCTCCATGGCGCCGCGCGCGCCGGTCTCTGGCGCTGACCATGCGCGAAGGATTGCTCAAGGAAAACATCGATGGCGAGGCCTTAACCTGGGCCCATGCCCGGTTAATGGCGCGGCCTGAGCAACGCCGCATTTTGATGATGATCTCGGATGGAGCGCCGGTCGACGATTCGACGCTTTCGGTCAATTCGGGCAGCTATCTGGAACATCATTTGCGTCAGGTGATCAACGAAATCGAGACCCGGTCTCCGGTTCAGCTGCTGGCGATTGGCATTGGCCATGATGTGACGCGCTACTACAAGCGCGCAGTCACCATCACCGATCCGAGTGAACTCGCGGGTGCCATGACCGACAAGTTGGTCGAACTGTTTGAAGAAGACGAAAAGAAATATCAGCAGCCATCGCGGCGCAGGTTAAACTGAGACTTAGGTTCCCTCTCGCCGCTACTTTGCGGGGAGTGGGGAGAAACGAGGGACAACGTGCCACCGGTCATCAACGCCCTTCATCGCGCGCTGCAAGCCTATGCCCGGCCGCGGCGCGGCTGGCGCCGGTTTATTGCAGCTGGTCTGACAACTCTGATGATTGCCGGCGGGTTGGCTGTTGCCCAAATCAAGCCCGACACCAGCGCTCTCGATTTGGCGCCCATCAAAATCGCCGCCGTGCCCATTACGTCGTTTGATCGCACCGACAGCCAGAAAACCAAGTTTGGCAAGCTCACATTCCGTGGTGGCTTGGTGCTATCGTCCGAAGCGGCGAGTTTTGGCGGCTGGTCCGGGTTGACCATGGCACCCGATGGCAAGAGCTTTGTTGCGGTCTCTGATGCTGGATCCTGGCTTGAAGGACAGTTGGCTTACAAAGACAACGCGCCGGTTGGCGTTACGGCTGCCCGCATCGGTCCACTGAAAGCCCGCGACGGCACGGCGCTGATACGCAATCGTGACCGTGATGCGGAAGCCGTGGTGCTGGCGAGCGGCACCATGGACAAGGGCTCGCTGCTGATCGCGTTCGAACAGAATGACCGCATCGGCCGGTTTCCGATTGACGCCAAAGGTATCGCGGCGCCGTTGTCCTATGTCGACATGCCGGCTGATTCAAAAAAAATGCGCATCGATGGATTTGAAGCCGTGACCATGCTTCAGGGTCCGAACAAAGGCGGCATGATCGCGTTTGCTGAGCGTTCCAAGTCGGCGCCTGGACAATCGGCCGGTTGGTTGTGGGGCGCCAACGGCAAGCCGCAAACATTGTCGCTGCAAAACTCCAGCGGCTTCGAAGTGACCGACGTCGCTGGCTTGCCCGATGGCCGCGTGCTGGTGTTAGAGCGCCGCTTCCGCTGGACCGAAGGCGTCAAAATGCGGATGTGCATGATCGCCGCCGAAGACATCAAACCTGATGCGTCTCTGCCTTGCGAGGAAATGCTTTCCGCCGATATGGGTCAAGATATCGATAACATGGAAGGCCTCGGTATATCTAAAGGCACGGCCGGCGAGACCGTAATCACGCTCATCTCAGACGACAATTTCAATCACTTTATCCAGCGCACAATTTTACTGCAGTTTGCGTTAGTGGACTGAACTAAGTTTGAGCATCGCCCGCGCCGCCGCAGGTTGTGTCAATCGAAGCGAAGCGACGGCTTCGCTGAGGCGACCCAATATTTTTTTTGCATTCGGTTGTTGGGCCGCCCTAGCCGCGGTTTGGCGCGCGGCCTCGTCTGACCTTACCTACTTACCCAACGCCTCGAGCATCCGATTGACGGCCGTAATTTGCTTGGCGTCGCGCGACAGGAAATTGTCGCCCGTGTAGCCCCACCAATCCCAACACGCTTGCGGGTTTTGCAGCAGCTTTGCCGTTTGCGGATAGAGCACGATTAGGTTGTTGGTGTCGGCCCAACGCGCAAATCCGCTTTCGGCGGCAAACGCA
>JANNFX010000195.1:0-5961 GCA_031380225.1 Hyphomicrobium sp. | reverse complement strand
GTTGGGCTTCGCAAGGGCTCAGCCCAACCTACGCATCGATCTAACCCGCAGCAGCGAGCCGCCGGGTGCGGACCCGGTCGAGTAACTGCTCAACTACCGGCATCATACGCTCGACGACTATCGCGATGCCTTTGCCGGTTGGATGCAATCCGTCGGACAAATTCAGCTCAGGCTTTAAAGCGACGCCGTCCAGAAAAAACGGATAATACAATGTGCCGTAGGTGGCGCTCAAATCACGATAGATGGTGTTGAACGAAACGGAATAGTTGCGGCCCCAATTTTCGGGCGCAACCATGCCGGCAATCAACACATCGATACCGCGGGCTTTGAGTTTCGAGAGTATTTGATCAAGGTTCTTGCGTGTCACTTCTGGCGGGATTCCGCGTAGCCCGTCGTTCGCGCCGAGTTCGAGAATGACGGCGTCGGTGCCATCGGGGATAGCCCAATCAAACCGCTCAAGTCCGGCAGCCGAGGTATCGCCCGATACGCCCGCGTTTTCGATTTCAACGCCGTGACCTTTTGACTTGAGAGCTGCCAGTAACTGCGCTGGGAACGCGTCTTTAGGAGGCAACAAGTAGCCAGCCGTTAGACTGTCGCCGAAAGCAACGATTTTAATCGGGCGCGACGGAGTATCAGCGGCCATTGCCGGCCCAGTGGGCACCAGCAGCGCCACACCAGCGTTGACGAACAAGGCATCCGCCATGATAAGCGCCATAAGCAGAGAGCGAATTCGAGCCAGCCACGGAATTGTTTGGTGCTTCATGTTTCTGCCTCAGCCGCACGTCATGGAGTGTCTGCCCCCCTTATGTGGTGATTGCGGGGCTGGCGTCAAAGTCCACAAATTCCAGGAGCCAATTCAGCGTGAGCGAGCCGTTAATTGACCTTCGCGACGTGCGCCTGACGCTGCCGAGCCGGGCCGGACCGGTGAACATTCTGCGTGGCGTGGCGCTTCATGTTGCAGCTGGCGAGACAGTAGCGATTGTCGGCCCATCTGGATCGGGCAAGACATCGCTGTTGATGGTGCTTGCTGGACTGGAACCGGCTACCAGCGGCCGCGTGACAATTGCAGGGCGTGACCTGACTACTATGACCGAGGACGAACTAGCCCTGATGCGCGGCGCCAATATCGGCATCGTATTCCAGGCGTTCCATTTGGTTCCAACTATGACAGCAATTGAAAATGTCGCTCTGCCGTTAGAATTTTCCGGCCGGATCGATGCCACGACGGTCGCTGCCGAGCGGCTCAAAGAAGTTGGGCTCGATCACCGCGCCCGGCATTTCCCGGCGCAATTGTCAGGTGGCGAACAACAGCGCGTAGCGATCGCGCGCGCCTTAGCGCCACAGCCAAAAATCATACTGGCTGATGAACCGACCGGCAATCTAGATACCAAAACCGGCACCAACATCACCGACCTTTTGTTTCAACTGCAGAAGTCAAGACACACAACACTGGTGCTCGTCACCCATGACGAGCGCTTGGCACGCCAGTGCAGCCGCACCATACGCATGGCCGATGGCGTCATCGTTTCCGATGAAAAGGCGGTCGCGGCATGACGGTCATTTCAAGCACGGCAGTCACTGCTAAGCCAGGTTGGCAGATGCCGCTTGTGCTCTGCATGGCGGCACGCGAACTCAGGGCCGGCCTCGGCGGACTCTACGTGTTTATCGCCTGCCTGGCGCTCGGCGTTCTCGTTATCACGGCTGTCGGAGCGTTGTCAGACGCCTTGAAGAAGGGCTTCGAAACTCAAGGTGAAATGATCCTCGGCGGTGATGTCACACTGGCGCGAGTCCACGCCCGCGCAACCGGGGCCGAGCGGGCATGGTTGAACGAGCGCGGCCGTGTCAGTGAAACCGCCACGCTGCGGACGATTGCGCGCCGTCTCGATGGCGAAGAACAGGCGCTGGTCGAATTGAAGGCCGTCGATGCGCTCTACCCGATGGTCGGAAGCGTCGATGTCACCGGCGCAGCTTCCTTCAATGACGCCATTCGCAATGGGCCTGATGCGGCAGCTGATGCGATCCTGCTTGAGCAACTGGGTCTTAAGCCCGGCGATAAGATCAAGATTGGCGACGCTGAATTGACTGTGCGCGCAACCGCTGCAGCCGAACCCGATGCCATCGCCGACAGGCTCACGTACGGCCCCCGCATTTTCGTCTCGCTCGACACGCTCGATCGGACCGGCCTCATTAAACCCGGCACGCTGGTCAGGTGGCGATATGCGCTGAAACTCAACGATAACGCAGGTGACAGGCCCGAAAATCTCGCCGCGGCACGCGACGCCATCAAGGCGCAATTCCCAGACGCGGGTTTTTCCGTTGCCGACCGCCGCCAGCCATCGCCCGAAGTCAGCCGGACGCTGGAACGCTTACGTCAATTCTTGACCTTGCTCGGATTAACGTCGCTGTTGGTTGGGGGCGTTGGGGTCGCAAATGCCGTCAACACCTTCATCGACAAGCGCCGCAAATCGATTGCCACCATGCGCACAGTTGGTGCCACCAGCGGCTTTGTTTTCAGAGTGTTTCTGACCCAAGTGATGGCGATCGCCACCATCGGCGTATTGATTGGACTGGCAGGCGGCGCGTTGGTTCCAAAGATACTCGGCACCATGTATGGCCACTTGCTGCCGGTAAAAGCTGAAATGTCGATTTCGTTGGCAACGCTTGCGACTTCGGCGCTCTATGGTTTTGCAGTCGCGCTTTTGTTTGCTCTGTGGCCGCTTGGCCGCGCTGAGGCCATGAGTACTGCCGTTTTGTTTCGCGACAACATTGCGGAAGATCCGGTGCAGCCGAAGCGCGCGATTTGGGTCGCAGTGGCCGTAGTAGCGTTGGCCTTAGTCGCGGTTGCAGTGCTGACCGCCGAAAGCCAGCGCATCGCGTTTCTGTTTAGCATCGGCGTTGTCGTGGTGTTTGCAGTGTTCTCAAGCCTTGGACGGCTAGTGACGAAAGTGGCTGGCCGCATCAGGCGCCCCCGGCGTCCAGAGTTAGCGCTTGCGATCGGCAATCTTGCGGCACCCGATGGCCTGACGCGTTCGGTTGTGCTGTCGCTAGGCACAGGTTTGACGTTGCTAACGGCCGTAGCGCTTGCCGATACTTCGCTGGTCAACGAACTGACAGGCCGCATCCCTGAAAATAGCCCCGACTATTTTGTCCTCGACATTCCAAAGGCGGACTTCGACAGCGTCAAAGCCGTGGTTGAAAGGCAGGCACCAGGCACGCATGTCGTCAATGCGCCGATGCTGCGTGGCCGTCTCATCAAGCTCAAGGATACGCCCGTCGAAGAAATCAAGGCGCCGCCCGAAGCGCAGTGGGTGTTGAATGGCGACCGCGGATTGACCTATGCGGACGAAATTCCGGAAGGCTCGAAGATCGTCTCCGGTGAGTGGTGGCCGAATGGGTATTCAGGCGAGCCGTTGGTTTCATTCGAGGCGGAATTAGCCGAAAAGCTCGGTGTCAAAATTGGCGACATGGTCACCGTCAACGTGTTGGGCCGCAATTTAAGCGCGCGAATTTCAAACTTGCGAGAAGTCAAATGGGAGAGCTTGGCACTCAATTTCGTCATGGTATTTTCGCCAAACACCCTTGCGGGTGCGCCGCACGCAGTGTTGGCGACACTCACGCTTCCCAAGGGCACTCCTCTCGATACCGAGGTGAAGCTGGCACGCGCACTTGGCCGTGAGTTTCCCGCCGTGACGCCGATCCGCGTTCGCGATGCCATCAATGCGTTTGACAAAGTGTTCCGAAAAGTCATGACGGCGGTGCGCGTGGCTGGCGGCGTAACGCTGCTGTCCGGCGCTTTGGTGTTGGCTGGTGCGCTAGCCACCGCGCAACGGCGGCGGATGTTGGAGGCCGTGATCCTGAAGACACTCGGGGCCACGAAGCGCCGGATTATATCCGCGCATCTGGCTGAATATCTATTTTTAGCAATACTGGCGGCCGGGTTTGCTGTCGGTCTTGGTACTCTGGCGGCTTGGGTTGCGGTCACTCAGGTAATGAGCATCCCATTCACCTTCTCAGTTGCCGCTATTCTGCAATCGATGGGGTTGGCCATTGGGCTGGTGCTGCTTTTCGGTGGCGCCGGCACCTGGGCGGTACTCCGAGCCCGGCCCGCCGCCTATTTAAAAGGCGAATAACTATTCATTAACAATAAGTTGGATGGAATTTACAAATCCCGGCAACCCAAAATTTTTTTTGTCGAATACCGCTTGAACGCCGTCGCGGCTCATCCCATATTCTGGATAACTCCGGGTTTGACCGGGTTTTGAAAAGGGAAAGACTATGGCTGACTTCCGGAATTCTGCCGCTCAAGGCGGCGTCGTCCGTTCGAGCGACGTGTTCGACGCGGGTCTCAAGTCCTACATGCTTGGCGTCTACAACTATATGGCCGGTGGCGTCGCCCTGACCGGCCTGTTGGCATACATAATTCATGCCGTCGCAACGACCTCGGATCCGGCGACCGCCGCCGCCGCTCTAAATGGTGGTAAAATCCTGCTGACGCCCCTTGGCGTTGCACTTTACACCACGCCACTGAAATGGGTGCTGGCGTTCGCGCCTCTGGCTTTTGTGTTTTTCTTTGCCATCCGCGCGAACCGCATGAGCGTCGCTGGCGCTCAGACCTCGTTTTGGGTCTACTCGGCGCTGGTCGGCCTTTCGCTGTCATCGATCTTCCTTGTCTTCACCGGGTCGTCGATCGCCAATATCTTCTTCATCTCGGCCGCTACATTCGGCGCCCTCGGCGTATATGGCATGACCACCAAGCGTGACCTGACAGGATGGGGCACCTTCCTGTTCATGGGCATGGTTGGCGTGTTGATCGCCGCAATCGTGAACATTCTGTTCTTGCAGTCGACGGCGTTGCAGTTCGCAACGTCCTGCCTTGGCGTCTTGATCTTCGCTGGCTTCACCGCCTACGACACACAGCGGATCAAGGATGACTACTACGCCTTTGCCGGTCAGGCTGAAATGGCGGCCCGTGCCTCAGTGTTTGGCGCACTCGCGCTGTATCAGGACTTCGTCGGCTTGTTCATAAACATGCTGACACTGTTCGGCGACCGCGAGTAAGGTTTTTGGCGGTCTCAATCAGAAGGGCCTCGCGCAAGCGGGGCCCTTTTTGTATCAACGGCCTATGATCATTCGACCTGCCAGCACCGCCGATGTTGCCAGCATCACCGCCATTTACCGGCAGGCTGTGATGGACGACACCGCCACCTTTGAAATCAACCCGCCTGTTGATGCGGAGATGGGCAAACGGTTGGCCGCCATTCAAGCTCTGGGTCATCCGTATTTGGTAGCAGAGCAAGACGGTGTGGTCGCCGGCTATGCTTATGCTAGTACCTTCCGCAGCCGCGCCGCGTTTTATCGGACACTGGAAGATTCAGTCTACGTCGATGTCCTCAAGCGCGGCCGCGGCACTGGCCGTGCGCTGCTTGGGGCGCTGATCAAACACGCTGCAGAAGGTGGCTTCATGCAAATGATCGCCGTCATCGGCGACAGCCGCAGCCGGGACGTGTCCATCGCGGTCCATAACGCAGTTGGATTTATCGAAGCTGGCCGGTTGACCCAAGTCGGCCAAAAACACGGCCAGTTGCTCGACATCACGCTGATGCAGCGCGACCTAAGCGCAATTTAGGAGTGCAATTCTGTCCACTATTCGTCCTTGACAATTATGAGTTATTACTCATAAATTCGATTATGGCTCGCATTGCCCGTCCTTTGAAGCCATTGAGATGGATCGGGTCCAGCCGAGATGATTTCATGGAGTTCCCAGACGAGGTGCAGGATAGCTTTGGTTTCGAATTGTTTCTTGCTCAAACTGGACAGCACCCTCCTTCAGCCAAGCCGTTCAAGGGGTTAGGTGGTGGCGTCCTGGAACTGGCTGATATTCATTTCGGTGATACGTATCGCAGCGTTTATACTGTCCGCTTTGCAGATGCGATCTATGTTCTTCATGCTTTTAAAAAGAAA
>JANNFX010000154.1:0-1731 GCA_031380225.1 Hyphomicrobium sp. | reverse complement strand
CACCGTTGCATTCTAGTCCGGCATCGTGACCGTAGTGGCAGACGGCACGGCCGAGGTAACGTTCGACATGCCAGACTTCAACGGCACCGTGCGGGTGATGGCGGTGGCATGGAGTAAATCCAAGCTCGGCCACGGCACCAGCGATGTCATTGTCCGTGATGCGGTTGCGCTGACAGCCTCTGCGCCACGGTTTATCACGCTTGGTGATGAAGCCACGCTTGATATGTCGATCCACAACCTTGAGGCACCGGCAGGCGACTATCGGCTGTCGGTTTCCCAACAGCCGCTGGATCTTGTCAAAGGCGAAGCCGTCTCAGTCGCTGACCGGCCGCTGTCACTCAAAGCCGGTGAACGTATTGGCGAACGGTTTGCCGTCAAGCCCACGGACGTTGGTCTTGTGACCTACGAGTTGCGCGTCTCTGGCGACAACAATCTTTCTGTCAGCCGCCGTTTGTCATTCAACGTGTTACCGCCTGCAGGCGACATCAAGCGGACGACTGTGACCACAGTTGCCGCAAATGGCGGCAAGTTGACCCTCAATCCAGACCTCGTGGCCGGCATGATAGCCAGCCGCACCAAGGTCAACGTCAGCGTCGGCCCGGCAGCCCGCCTCGATGTCCCTGGACTACTCACCTCGCTTGATCGCTATCCATACGGATGCGCCGAGCAAACCGTCTCGCGTGCGCTACCGCTGGTCTATGCCAACGCAGTCGCCGCCGAAGTTGGCATAGCTCAAGACAAAGACCTGAAGGCACGTATCGAAAAAGCAATCGAACACGTGTTCGAAATGCAGGACAGCTCGGGTGCGTTCAGCATCTGGGGCAGCGGCGAGGGTGATCTGTGGCTGACGTCATACGTCACAGACTTCCTCACTCGCGCAAAAGAAGGCGGTTTCACTGTACGCCCGATCCCGTTCAATCAGGCGCTCGATAAGCTGCAAAACTACGTCAACAACGCCCAGGATTTCGAAAGCGGCGGCGAGGCGCGCGCCTATGCCCTTTACGTGCTGGCACGCAACGCCCGCGCGCCATCGGGTGAACTGCGATACTACGCTGACACGCGCCTCGAACGCTTCTCGACGCCATTGGCGAAGGCGCAGCTCGGCGCCGCGCTCGCTATGATCGGCGACAAGGACCGGGCGGAACGGGCGTTCAAGGCCGCACTGGCAATGTTCGACGCTGATGATGCAAAGAGAAAATCGCTGGCCCGGAACGACTACGGTTCATCGTTGCGTGACGGCGCGGCGCTGGTAACGCTGGCCTCTGAAACCGGTTTCGTCAAATCCGAGGCGCCGCGGCTGGTCAACGTCATTGCCAAGGCCTATCTCAACCGCACTTACACCTCGACGCAAGAACAGGCGTGGATGCTTTTGGCCGCCAACGCTCTGCAGGACCAGAGCAAGGCGACCAAGCTGTCGATCGGCGGCAATCCTGTCACTGGCTCTATTATGCGCTCGTTGACGGTTGAAGATCTCGCGAAGGGCCTCGTTGTATCCAATGACGGCGACAGCAGCGTCGACGCGGTGATTTCGGTCATCGGCGCGTCACTGGTAACAGAACCGTCCATCTCCAAGGGCTTCAAAATTGAGCGTCAGTACTACACACTCGACGGAAAGCAGGTCGATCTCAAAAGCGCTGCCGGTGGTGCCGCATTGCTGAAGCAGAACGACCGCCTCGTCGCAGTCGTGAAGATTGAAAGCGATGAAGCCTCTGGACGCGTGCTGCTGGTTGA
>JANNFX010000102.1:0-53765 GCA_031380225.1 Hyphomicrobium sp. | reverse complement strand
ATCCCAGCAACGGGGCTAGTCTCACTGATTCTCCGGAATGCCGGAGCCGCAAGACCGGCCCTAATCAAAGATGCAACCCACCCTACAACTCCTCCCAATCCCCGCCTCGCTCCTCCCCTGAGGCGGGATGCTGCAGGGCCGTTTGAGCGCGGGCGCGAGCCCGGCGCCAGCGGCCCTGCTTTTTTGAAACCCTCATCGCGGATCATCCCATGGCTCTCGTGCTTACCAGCGCGCCGGCGCTCGAACCTGTGTCTGTTGCCGAAGCTAAGATGCATTTGCGCATTGATGGCAGCGATGAAGACGCGTTGATCTCCAGTTTAATCATGACGTCGCGGCTGCATGTCGAAGCCGCGCTCGGCTTAGCGTTGATCAGTCAGAACTGGACGCTGATCCGCGACGCCTGGCCGATGGGCTCAACCGTCAAGCTGCCGATCTGTCCGGTTCAATCGATCACGCTAGCCCGCGTTCTTTCAGCCAGTGGCACGCCAACAAACATGGTGGCGTCCGACTACATCCTTGAAGGCAAAGGTGTACCGCCGCGATTTGTCAGAACCGGTTTGACATGGCCGATCCCGGGACGGGCTGCGGCCGGCGTCGAAATTTCATTTGTGGCCGGCTTTGGACCCGCTGCTGCCGATGTTCCGCTGCCGATCCGTCAAGCGCTGTTGTTGCTGGTCGCGCATTGGTACGAACACCGCGACCCGATCGAAATTGGATCTGGCGATACCACCATTCCAAAGGCTGTCTCAGATCTGCTGTCTCCGTTTCGTGTGGTGCAAATATGAGTGTCACCATCGGCGCGCTCCGCCATCGCATGCGGCTTGAACAAGCGGCGCGCGCGCCTGACGGAGCGGGCGGTGCGGTCGTGACGTGGACGCTGGTCACCAACCTGTGGGGCTCAATTGAGCCAATGTCTGGCAGTGAAATCGTTGATGCCGACGGGCTTCAAGGCCGCGTCACGCACGAAGTTTGGCTGCGCTACCGGTCGAACATTTCGCCTGACATGCGGCTGCTCCTCGGCACTCGTATTTTCGATATCCGGCTGGTGATTGACTATGGCGAACGCCGCCATCACTTGCGCTGTCTGGTAGAGGAACACGTGCGATGACGGCCAAATCCGGCGTGCGCGGACCCGGCACAGTTTTCAATGGCACGCTTATTGAACGTCTGCGCGCGCGTGCCATTGCGGTGTTGACTGCACGATTGGCTTCGCGTCAGCGCGACGCTCGTGATCGCGCGGTTTCGCGTCCAGTTGACCATCAGAACATCCCAACGAGGTAGCCATGGCGAGCGCAGCTTATGAACTGCAAAAGGCGCTCTATGCAGCGCTGACTTCCAATGCGCCGCTCACGGGCATGCTTGGTGGCGCCAAGATCTATGATGACGTGCCGCGTGGCGCGTCATTACCCTATATCACATTCGGCCAATCAACGTTGCGGGATTGGAGCACGGGCACCGATCCTGGCTACGAACATCTGATCACGCTGCACGTCTGGTCGCGCGTCAACGGTGAGCGCGAAGCACATCAGATTATAAGTTCCATTCGCGATGGCCTGCACGATGTGGCGTTGACAGTTGCCGCCCATCGCCTGGTCAATCTGCGCTTCGAATTCTCCGACATGCTTCGCGATAGCGACGGCGAAACCATCCACGGCATCGTCCGCTACCGTGCGGTTACCGAACCTGTCTAGCCGCGCCCAATTCAACTCTCATTGACAAAGGACTGACCTATGGCTGCTCAAAAAGGCAAGGACTTGTTGTTGAAGGTCGATAGCACAGGCGCCGGTGCCTACGTGACCGTTGCCGGATTACGCGCGCGATCGATGGCGTTTAACGCTGAGACCGTCGATATCACACATCAAGAATCCATCGGCCAGTGGCGCGAGCTGCTGGAGGGCGCTGGTATCAAGCATACGCGCGTTTCAGGTTCAGGCGTCTTTAAAGACGCCGCCTCGGACGCCACCGTGCGCAGTTATGCGTTTGCGGGAACGATCCGCAATTGGCAGATCATCATTCCGGATTTCGGCATCGTGCAGGGCTTGTTCCAGATCGTATCGCTGGAATTCAATGGCCGCCACGACAACGAAGTCGCTTTCGACATCGGCCTCGAATCCGCCGGCGAACTCACCTTCACCGTGATCTAGAACCCACTATCACAAATACTTGGTTCCCGGAAGCCGCGGTGCACAGTTTGCGCAGCAGAAGGCAGCGGCGCAAGCGCGGCTATCCGAGATCTATACCGGCTAAAGTTCGGTGGGAATGCAACGGTGTTGATTAACATTGACCTTGAAGATCCCGGATCTCAGCGCTTGATGCAATCATTTCCAACTTTGAGGTTAGTGAAGCGCAGCGTCCGGGAATCAGGGAATGGGACCGCTGCCGGGATCAAACCGTCGAATCCCCAGCATTCATTTGGAGTCCGCAATGGCCAATAGACATCGTGGTGAAATTGAAGCGCAGCTGGATGGCAAGCGGTACACGCTGTGCCTGACGCTCGGCGCGCTTGCGGAACTCGAAAGCGCTTTTGGCGTCGACGATATGATGGGACTGACGGCGCGCTTTGAAAGCGGCCGCATCTCATCGCGCGATTGCGTGCGGATTATCGGTGCAGGACTGCGCGGTGGTGGACATCCGGTCGACGACGACGCGCTCAGCGTAATGCGGGCCGAAAATGGCGCCGCTGGATACGTTGAAATTGTTGCCCGGCTGCTTTCGGCAACATTCGGTGGCAGTTCCACGAAAGCCTCCGGCAGCAAAGGCGGTGATCCCGGCCCTTTCCCTGGGACGGCGTGATGGCGGCCGGACTTGGCATGCTCGGTCTGGCGCCACGTCACTTCTGGTCCATGACGCCAAAGGAACTGGATGCGGCACTGCGTGGACGACTGGGACTCTCGGGAGTGATTGAGCCACCCAGCTCGCAAGAGTTAAGCGAACTGATGGGACGCTTTCCAGACGGTGAGGCATCGGACTATCAAGACCGATAATTTATCACGCGGCTGGGAACAATTGCACCGCTTCATCGCATTCGCGCTGCTTGTAGGGTGGGTTAAAGACGCATCATGCGAACAGCATGAAGCGGCGTAACCCACCATGGCTTTCACCAGACGCGAGACGGTGGGTTACGCCGCTTCATGCTGTTCGCATGCCAGCCTTTAACTCACCCTACGGACTCCGTCACAAACTTTGATCCCACAACGTCTTTCCGCGGAGGAAATACGAGCTGATACCAGCGGTCAATAGTTTTAAACTGCCTCGAGGCTGGCGGCGCGCGGCGGCCGGCTCGCGCGACCACTTGGAAGTCCCCTTGCGGGGGAACGCGTGTCGCCGCGCGCAAAGCGAAGAACGATACCGGCGCTACCCTTCGAAGGACCACCAATGGACGGAACCACAACGACGGCGCCGGTTGAAACCTGGACGGTCGCGATTGATGCCGACACCACGGCGTTACAAAGCGAATTGAAGGCGGCGGCCAATCTTGGCAAGCAATTTTCAACGGCTCTGACTGGCGCCTTTGAAGGCATTGCGGTCAAAGGTAAAAGCCTCGGCGATGTGTTCAAAACGCTGGCGCTGCAAATGTCGAAGATGGTGCTGCAGGCCGCGTTCAAGCCGTTGCAGCAGGGCCTAGGCAATATCTTTCAGGGCTTGTTTTCTGGCGGCACAGCATTCGCCAATGGCGGCGTGATCTCGCAAGGCATGCCAGTGCCTTTTGCATCTGGTGGCGTGATTGCCTCGCCGATTTCATTTCCCTTAAGCGGCGGCCGCACGGGCCTCGCAGGTGAACGCGGTCCCGAGGCGATCATGCCGCTGTCACGCGGATCAGACGGCCGCCTCGGCGTTGCGGCGCGCGGTGGTAGCGCGGTCAATGTGACCTTCAACGTCTCAACGCCAGACGCCGAAAGCTTCCGCCGTTCTGAATCACAACTCAGCGCCATGTTGGCCCGCGCCGTCTCTCACGGCCAACGCAATTTGTAGGTCTCATCATGTCCTTCCACGATGTCAGATTTCCAACGGCGATCTCGCGCGGCGCGCAAGGCGGGCCGGAGCGGCGCACCGATGTGGTGACGCTCGGCTCCGGTTTTGAAGAGCGCAACAGCCGATGGGCCAATTCGCGGCGGATCTACAACGCCGGTTATGGCGTCAAGACGCTCGATGATCTCCACGCGGTGATCGCATTTTTCGAAGAACGCCGCGGGCGGCTGCACGGCTTCCGTTGGCGCGATCATATGGATTGGAAATCGTGCGCGCCGGGGGCCATCCCCGCCGCTGCGGACCAGACGCTCGGCACCGGCAATGGTGTTCTCACCACCTATCAACTGAAGAAGACCTACGGGTCACTTTACGCACCGTGGTCAAGAGACATCAAGAAGCCGGTGCCGGGCACAGTTTTGATTGCGGTGGCAGGCGTCGCTAAGACAGCGGGCACCCACTTCACGCTCGACGCCCTGACTGGGATCATCACGTTTCTTTCAGGCCAAATTCCCACGCCTGGTCAACTCGTGACGGCCGGATTTGAATTTGACGTGCCGGTCCGCTTCGATACCGACAAACTCGAAGTCTCCGTTTCTGGATTCAGACACGGCGGCATTCCCAACATTCCGATCCTCGAGGTGCGCCTATGAAAACGCTCCCTACAGGTATGCAGGCGCATCTCGATACCGGTGCTACAACGCTCTGCTGGTGCTGGCGGTTGACGCGGCGCGACAGCACCAAGATCGGCTTCACCGATCATGACCGTGATTTGATCTTCGATGGTACCACCTTCGAAGCAGCGGCAGGCTTCAGCGCTAGCGAAATCAAAGACAGCGTCGGGTTGAACGTCGACAACCTCGAAGTGACAAGCGCAGTCACATCCGACCGTCTTTCCGAAGCCGATCTTGCGAGTGGCTTATATGATGACGCCGCGGTTGAGATTTATCGTGTCAACTGGCAATCACCCGATCAGCGTGTTTTGATGCGATCCGGCAGCCTCGGCGAAGTCAAACGTGCGGGCCCGGTATTCTCAGCTGAAATCCGCGGCCTCGCCCACTACTTACAGCAGCCGAAAGGCCGTATCTACCAGTATACCTGCGACGCGGACCTTGGCGATGGACGTTGCAAAATCAATCTCGCGCTCGCAGCCTACCGCAGCACCGGCGCCGTGCTGTCCGTGCTCTCACCACGCCGGTTTACGGCCAGCGGTCTGGCAACATTTGCGAACGGCTTTTTCTCGCGCGGACTTTTGACGTTTACGTCTGGGGCCGCCAATGGATCGTCGATTGAAGTCAAAATGCACACGCGTGCGGGAGGCATCGTCACGGTTGATTTGTGGGAAGTGCCGAAGGGCCCGCTGGCCGCCGCGCAAACGTTTACAGTCACCGCCGGGTGCAACAAGTCCATCGGGACTTGCCGCGCCAAATTTTCCAACGCCGAAAACTTCCGCGGCTTCCCGCACATGCCCGGCAACGACTTCCTGACCAAAATATCGCGTCCCGGTGGGTGAGGCTTCGATGACAGTAGAAGCCAAAATCGCCGCGAAAGTCGTCGAGGCAGCGCGGGGTTGGATTGGCACGCCCTATCACCATCAGGCCAGTGTGCGCGGCACCGGTTCCGATTGCCTGGGCCTGGTGCGCGGTGTGTGGCGTGACGTCTATGGGCAAGATGCGGAAACGCCGCCCGCCTACTCGCGGGATTGGGCGGACGCAACCGGCATCGAGACAATGCTCGCCGCAGCACGGCGGCATTTGATTGAAGTCGCGCCGGTCTCAGCAATGCCGGGCGACGTTTTGATCTTCCGCTTGCGCGCCGGGCTTGTCGCCAAGCACGCTGGCATCAAGTCAACAGACACAACTTTTATTCACGCGATCGAGGGCTGTGCTGCCGCCGAGGTGGCCTTGACGCCGTGGTGGCAGCGGCGCGTCGCAGCCGCGTTTCGATTTCCAAAAGGTGCGAACTAATGGCGACCCTCGCTCTCTCAATTGCAGGCGCGGCCGCTGGCAGTGCACTGTTGCCAGCCGGATTGTCGGTGCTCGGCACCACGATTACTGGGGCGGCGATTGGCGCTCAGCTTGGCGCGCTGGCCGGCTCGTATGTTGATCAGGCGCTATTTGGATCGTCCGGTCAGACTCGCACTGTTGAGGGACCGCGGCTAAGTGATGTCCACATCACGACATCGACGGAAGGCGCGCCGATCCCGAAACTCTACGGGCGCGCGCGGCTCGGCGGTAATATCATCTGGGCTGACGCCATAAAAGAGCGGGTCATCAAGCGTTCGAGCAGCAGCGACGGCGGCGGCAAGGGCGGACTTGGCGGCGGCGGAGCGCCTGCCGGGACGGACAGCATTGAATACCGCTATTCGGCAAGTTTCGCCGTTGGTTTGGCGGAAGGCGTTGTCAGCGGCATTGGCCGGGTGTGGGCCGATGGCCGCGAAATCAATCTCTCGCGTCTCTCGTACCGGCTGCACAAAGGTACTGAGACCCAACTCGCAGACACATTGATCGCAGAACGCCTCGGCGCCAATGCACCGGCTTACCGCGGCACCGCATACATTGTCTTTCAGGATATGCCACTCGCCGCCTATGGCAATCGCATTCCGCAGTTGTCGTTTGAGATCTATCGCGCCATCGAGGCGTTCGGCGAAGAGATTAAGGGCGTGGTGATGATCCCAGGCTCGGGCGAGTTCGTCTACTCACCAGAGCCCGTGACTGAAATCACCGGCGACGGCCGCGGGTTGACTGAAAACGTTCACACCCGCGAAGCGGCGACCGATTGGGACGCATCGCTCAAGCAACTCGAAACCACATTGCCGAATGCCAAGTCAGTGTCATTGACGGTGAGCTGGTTCGGCAATGATTTGCGCTGCGGACAGTGCCAAATCAAACCCGGTGTTGACCGCTTCGAAAAAGACACCGAGCCGTTGATTTGGGGCGTGGCGGGTATCGATCGGACGACGGCTCACCTCATCAGTCTCAAGGACGGCCGGCCCGCGTATGGCGGTACTCCATCAGATCAAACGGTGGTGGCGGCGATCCAGGATCTCAAAGCGCGCGGCATGGACGTCGTGCTAACGCCTTTCATACTGATGGATATTGCTGATGGTAACACGCTGCCGAACCCGCTCGATGGATCGGCATCGCAGCCGTCTTATCCGTGGCGCGGCCGCATAACGTGCAGCCCGGCTGCTGGTCAGCCCGGAACTGTCGACAAAACGGCGGCTGCCACCGCCCAGCTCAATGCATTCATCGGCACCGCGCAGGTCAGCCACTATGCGATTGCGGGGACTTCGGTTCTCTACACCGGGCCGAACGAATGGACGTTCAGGCGATTGGTGTTGCATCAGGCACATCTAGCGAAGGCTGCCGGCGGCGTGACCGCATTTGTGATCGGCACCGAGTTGCGCGGACTGACAGGAGTTAGGTCGACGTCCTCGACGTTCCCGTTTGTCAATGCGCTGGTGACGCTGGCTTCCGATGTTAAAGCCGTCCTCGGCGCAGGCACCAAGGTGACTTATGCTGCCGACTGGTCCGAATATTTCGGCTATCAACCAGGTGACGGCAGCAACGACGTGTACTTCCACCTCGATCCGTTGTGGGCGTCGTCGTCTATTGATGCCATTGGCATCGATCTGTACTGGCCGCTGTCAGATTGGCGCGACGGCACCAGTCACTTGGATTTTCTAGCAGGCACCAGATCAGTCTACAGCCTCGCCTATCTCAAAAGCTACGTTCAAGCTGGCGAAGGTTATGACTGGTTCTATGCCAACTCTGGCGCGCGCGATGCGCAGACCCGCACGCCCATAACCGACGGCCTCGGCAAGCCGTGGATGTTCCGCTATAAAGATATCAAGTCGTGGTGGCTCAATCAGCATTTCAACCGGCCAGGTGGTACGCAAAGCGGCGCTCCGACGGCCTGGGTTCCGCAATCGAAGCCGTTCTGGATGATGGAAGTCGGCTGCCCGTGCGTGGATAAAGGCGCCAATCAGCCGAACGTCTTTGTCGATCCGAAAAGCTCGGAATCGTTCGTGCCTTATTATTCGCGCGGAACGCGCGACGACCTTATTCAGCGCCGCTATTTGCGGGCCTTCATCCAGGCCTTCGATCCGGCAAGTACTGGCTATCTCGCCGGTGCCAATCCGGTCTCGACGGTTTATGGCCAGCGCATGCTCGATCTCAACCGCGTGCATGTTTATGCTTGGGACGCGAGGCCGTTCCCGGCGTTTCCGAACAGCACCAGTGTGTGGGGTGACGGCGCCAATTGGCGGCTTGGGCATTGGTTGAATGGCCGCTTTTCAAGCGCGCCGCTCGCTGAAACGGTTTCCGCTATACTCGACGGTTACGGCTTCACAGGCTTTGAGTCCGGCGCGCTTCAAGGCATTGTCACCGGATATGTGATCGATCACATCATGAGCGCGCGCGATGCGTTGCAGCCTTTGGAACTCGCCTATTTCTTCGACAGCATTGAAAGCGGCGGACGCATTCAATTCCGCCAGCGTGGCGCCGAGCCGGAAGTCAAAACAATCCTTGAGGATGCAACGGTCGAGGCGCGTCCAGGAGATGCGTTGATCACACTGACGCGCGGCCAGGAAACGGAACTGCCGGCATCCGCTAAGATTTCTTACATCTCTGCGGCGGGAGATTATCGCCAAGCGGTTGCTGAGGCGCGGCGTTTGACTGGCGCCAGCGGCCGGGTCGCGCTGGCAGAACTTCCAATTGTAATTGAGGCCGAGCGGGCGACCGAAATGGCCGAAAGCTGGCTGTTTGAATCGTGGGCGGCGCGCGAGCGGGCATCCTTTGCGCTGCCGCCGAGTGCGCTAGCAATCGAGCCCGGCGATGTCATCCGATTACAACGTCCAACCGAAAGCCGCTTAGTGCGCGTTACCGAAATCGGAGACCATGGCGCGCGTGATATCGAAGCCCGCGCGATCGATCCTGATGTCTACGGCGGGGTTCCCGCTGACGCTCGCGACGTCGATGACCCGGCAGCCGAACAAGCAGGACGCCCGCTGCTTGAGTTTTTAGATTTGCCGTTGCTCCGCGGTGATGAGCCACCTCAGGCAGGGTATGCGGCGGCGTTTCAAGCGCCGTGGCCGGCAGGCGTGGCACTTTATGGCTTTCCTGAAACGTCGGGCTATGCGTTGAAGTCTGTCATTGCAGCGCCGGCGACGATTGGCGTGACGCTCGACCCATTGCCCGCAGGTCCGTTAGCTGTCGTTGACTACGCCGCGCGCCTCAAGGTGCAACTCAGCGACGGCCAATTGTTTTCGGTCTCACGCTTGCAAATGTTGGCCGGTCAAAACCTGGCTGCGATCAAAAATGAAACCGGCGAGTGGGAAGTCATCCAGTTCGAGACGGCAACGCTCGTCGCACCGTTGACGTATGTGCTGATTGGATTGCTTCGTGGGCAGGGCGGTACGGAAGCCGCGATGCGATCACCGCTGGCGGCAGGCGCACGGTTTGTGCTGCTGAGTGGGGAAGTCGAACGAGTTGACGTCACCCTCGATGAAATACGTTTGCCGTTAAACTGGCGCTATGGTCCGGCCAATCGCGACATTGGTGAAGCGTCGTATGCCAGCTCTGTACACACGTTTGGCGGCGTCGCGCTGCGGCCGTTATCGCCCGCGCAAATCAAGGCAACGCGGTTGGCCGGTGATGTATCTCTCACTTGGGCTCGGCGAACCCGCATTGGTGGCGACAGCTGGGATACAACCGAGGTGCCGCTGTCCGAAGACAGCGAGCGCTACGAGATCGACATATTAGATGGCGCAACGATCAAGCGTACGCTGTCGTCCTTGACGCCTTCAGTCCTCTACTCATCCGCAGATCAAGTCATCGACTTCGGCGCCGCACAACCGTCTGTCAGCATCAAGCTCTATCAAATGAGCACGCTTTACGGCCGCGGCACTGCAAAGGCCGCATTGGTGTAACTTATTTATCGCGACTGTTGCAGCATCCATGGCTCGTCATCCCGGCGGCGGCCGGGATCCGTCAACCATCTACTTTGCTCAGTGTTGTCTCTCCAAAAGCATCAAGAATGCCTTCATCTATTGGCTCGACAGATCCCGGCCTTCGTGGCCGGGATGACGGGCTGAATGGGTAGCACGGTCCGAGCGCGATCGTTGGCATTGGCATCTCACTGAAACTCAAATCAGGTCAACGAAATGCAGAATCCAGCTTGGATGGCCGAAGCGTGGCGCGAGTTCGGCCAACGCGAAAGTTCTGGTGCCAGTGATAACCCCCACATCGTGGCGATGTACCGGGACGCCGGGTTCCCCAACATCACGGCCGATGAGACGGCGTGGTGCGCGGCATATGTTGGCGCCATTTTGAAGCGTGCTGGTGTCGCGGCGTCTGGTTCGCTGATGGCGCGCAGTTATCTCAATTGGGGTGAGGCGATAGCTAAAGGAACGTCAGGCGCGGTTGCGATTTTCTCACGCGGCAGCGATCCATCACTCGGGCATGTCGCATTTTGGTTGGGAGAGACAGCCAATAGCGTCGTTGTGCTTGGCGGCAATCAGAGTGACGCGGTCTCAGTATCCGCGTTCTCCAAAGACCGGCTGTTAGGTCTCAGAATTCCGAAAGGCGCGCCGCTGCCGGAGGCACCGGCTGCACCGTTGCCGAACTCCTCCATCTTCGAACTCGCGCTCGCACACGTGCTGGAAATGGAAGGCGGCTTCGACGATGATCCGTTTGATCCGGGCGGGCCTACAAACAAGGGCATCACGCTGCAGACGTTGGCCGAGTGGATGCGGGTCACAATTGATGCCGCGAACGCCGCCGATTTGAAACACAGCCTGAAAGCCATTCCAGAAGCGACCGTCAGAGCGATTTATTTGGCGCGCTATTGGGAGCCGTGCTCGGCGTCAAAGTTTCAGCCAGCACTGGCGCTGATGCACTTCGATGCCGCAGTCAATCATGGCGTGGGCTCCGCCAACCGGCTTCTGCAAGAGGCCGTTGGCGTGACGGTTGATGGCGAAATAGGTCCCGGAACGCTGCGCGCTGTCAGTGTTTCTGAGCGCGCACCGCTTCTTGCCCGCTACGCTGAACTCCGCCGCCAACGCTACCGGTCATTACCGGCATTCTGGCGCTTCGGCCGTGGCTGGATGAGGCGCGTCGATCAGACCCTCGCCAAAGCCACGGCACTTGCCACCGGCCTCAATTCTCAACTGAAAGGTACCGCCACCATGAACGATCCTCTGACACAGCCGTCCGCGCCATTGGCGAGCCCGCCAAAATGGTGGGGCCAATCAATGACCATCTGGGGCGCGTTGATCGCGGCTGCCGCAACAGTGCTGCCCGCACTTGGTCCACTCATTGGCATCACTTTGACATCTGATATGATTCAGCAACTCGGTGCGGCGATCCCTTCAGCCATCCAAGCCATCGTCGCGCTCGCCGGCACTGTGATGGCGATCTACGGCCGTTTGCGCGCCAGCCAGCCGCTCGAACGGCGGCAGATGACGCTGATGCTGTGACGCGAAAAGTCAGCGCTATTCCAAATACGAAAAGCCCGGCCGCTCCGTCATAAATTGACGGTGCGGCCGGGCTTTTTCGATTCTAAGTCGTATTACATGATCACTTCGTAGCCAGGAGACTGGGTGAAGATAAAGTCGGCGGCATTTAACTGTTCCATATTAACTCCCGCCAGAAGGATCGTGCCGGTGCCGTAGTCGACAAGGGTACCTTCAGCGACCGTCGATAGATGAAGATCTGAAAAGGAATCGACGGCCGGGAACCAAGTGTAGGGATTTGAGCTGTGGGTGACGCCGCGCAGGTCGATTTTTTCGCCGTAGGCATTAAAATCCCAGACGATGTCGTTGCCGTCGCCGTCAGCAAAGACGAAGGTGTCATTGCCAGTGCCACCGATCATTTCATCGTTATGGACGCCGCCGTTTAGGATGTCATTGCCGGCTTCTCCGTAGAGAACATCTTCGTTTGCGCCGCCAAATAGACTGTCGTCTTCAGTGCCGCCGTAGAGCGTGTCGTAGCCTTGACCGCCATCGAGCGTGTCGTATCCAGAGCCGCCCTTAAGGCTATTCACCGAGCCATCTGTATCGTAGCGCCCACCGTGCAAAGTGCCGACGTTCACCCAGTCATCGCCACTGCCACCATCGAGTTTATTGCTGCCGGCGTTGCCGAACAATCGGTCATGCCCGGTTCCGCCGGACATTGTGTCGTCGCCATCGCCACCGACCAGCGCGTCATCTCCATAGCTGCCATACATCTTGTCGTTGCCGGAACCACCATAGAGTTCGTCGTTACCGACGTTACCAGCCAGGTAGTCGTTGCCGGTGCCACCAAACAGCTTGTCGTTACCGCGGCCACCGTCGATGCTATCATTGCCGCCACGGCCGAAGATCGTGTCGTTGCCCATCAGGCCAAAGATCGAGTTGCTAGTGTCTTGATCGACAAAATAGTCTGAGCCGTTCGAGAGATATTTTTTAGCCATGTTGAAGTCTCCGAATATTGTGGGTTTAAATTGAAGTCCTCGCGGCTTCAGGGGCCGTGGATGAACAAATATTCAAGTTTGCTGTGCGCCGCTGTTTCGGCGGTAACAACGGATTTTGACTGTGGTTTTGGCATGCTGATGCAAGCGCTATGCGACCGCCGCAGTGTCCCAGGTTTCAACTATTCATGGGCTGTTCAGCGGGCGGTGCGTATGGCAACTTAGGTGCCGGACAAACAGCATCGATGAAGGACTTTATCCGTGCTCCGACTGCCGATCATGATATTGAGCCTTACAGCGCTCGTTCCTGGCGCGCCTGTTGCTGAAGCCGCTGACGGCGACTGCTATCCGGATTGGTCGGTCGCGGCCGGAATCGTCGAGGCAGAAAAACTGGTCACGGTCGATAAGTTGATCAGCGGCGCGAAAACCTCGATCCCCGGCGACATCGTCAAGACGACGCTCTGCGAGGAGGGTGGGAAATATGTTTTCCGCCTCGTGGTCCGCAATAAGGGCTCGTTAAAGACGGTTACCGTCGACGCGCATGAGCCATTTCCAAAGTAGCAGATGCAAAATAGCAGACAGGCGCGCAGCCAGCATTAAATGCTGCGGCATTCCGATGGCGGCGCCGTTTCGTGGCCGCAATTGCCCGCCGTTACCCCTGTGCGCCCCTCTGGCTCTCGCCGTTTCTACGCGGTATAAGCGCTCGAACAGAAGTTGATCCGAGGCAGGTCCGTGCGAATTTTGGTCGTTGAAGATGATAAAGACTTGAACCGTCAATTGACGGGAGCGCTGTCAGATGCTGGCTACGCGGTCGATCATGTCTTCGACGGTGAAGAGGGCTTCTTCCTCGGCGACACAGAGCCCTATGATTTGGTTGTGCTGGATCTCGGTCTGCCGAAGATGGATGGCATTTCGGTCTTGGAACAGTGGCGGCGCACAGGGCGCAATATGCCGGTCATTATTCTGACCGCGCGCGACCGCTGGAGTGACAAGGTCACTGGCATGGACGCTGGAGCCGATGACTATCTGGCCAAGCCGTTCAATATGGAAGAGCTGCTGGCCCGGGTCAGGGCGCAACTCCGCCGCGCGACCGGACATGCCAAGAGCGAGATCGAATGCGGACCATTGCGCCTTGATACCAAAACTGCGCGCGTCACGTGTTCCGGGCAGCAGGTGAAATTGACGTCGCACGAGTACCGCCTGCTCGCCTATCTCATGCATCATAATGGCCGGGTGGTGTCGCGCACTGAATTGGTTGAACACCTCTACGAACAGGACTTCGACCGCGATTCAAACACCATCGAAGTTTTTGTCGGACGCCTGAGAAAGAAGATTCCGTTAGACGTCATCGAAACAGTGCGCGGCCTCGGCTACCGGATCGTTACGTCACCAGATGCGGCTTAACTCACTTGCTTCGCGTCTGATCGCGACCTCGGCAGCCTGGTTGCTTCTCGTGCTGCCGTTGGCCGGACTTCTGATTTATAGGCTTTACAAAGAAGACGTGCAATCAGCATTCGATGGCGGGCTCGAAAAGCTTGTCAATGCCATTGCGCTCGACAGTATGAATGCGGCCGGCACTGAACCGGTTGTTCCAAATAACCGCTATGAGCCGCTATTCGAAGAGACCAATTCTGGCTGGTATTGGCAAATTAAGCCGCTTGAAGATCCAAATGCGCGCACGCTTGTGTCAGCGTCGCTGACAACGAATAAGTTGGACGTTCCCTTTATTCTCAAAATCAAACCGGATGCGGGCGGAAATCGCTGGCTTAACGGGCCGGGCCCGAATGACCAGCGCGTGCGCATGGTTGAGGTTATCGACACCATCGGACACTCGGCTAGCGGTCCTAAATATTCGATCATCGTTGCCGGCCCTCTCGATTGGCTCGAAAGCCGGCTGCAATCGTTTTTGACGCGGCTGGCAACAGCTCTCGGGTTGACAGGATTGGGTCTAGTTATTGCTACGCTGTTCCAGGTTCGTTTCGGCTTGCTCCCACTGCAACAAATCGAGCAGGGCCTGGCTGATATCCGGTCTGGAAAAGCGACAAAGCTTGACGGAGAACTGCCGGCGGAAATCGAGCCGCTGCAGCACGAGTTGAACGAGCTTATCGGTTCTAATCAGGCTATCATCGACCGCGCCCGAACCCAGGTCGGCAACTTGGCTCATGCGCTCAAGACTCCGCTGGCTGTGATCACTAACGAAGCCCACGATGACAAATCACCGTTTGCAAAAAAAGTTGCCGGACAGGCGCAAATCATGCGCGACCAGATCACTTTCTACCTTGACCGGGCGCGCGTAGCGGCTGGCGTTGGCGTCATCGGCCGCATTACGGAGGTGGGGCCGGTTGCCGATTCACTGGTGCGCGCGCTCGAGCGCATCAATCGTGACAAAGGCATCCAGATCAAATTTGACTGCGCGCCAGGAGCAAAGTTCCAAGGCGAAAAGCAAGACCTCGAGGAAATGCTCGGAAACTTACTCGACAATGCCTGTAAATGGGCTAAGCGCGATGTCACGCTCGCCATTGAGACCCGGCCTGGCGACAACAGAACCAAGCGCCTCAAAATCAAAGTTGAAGACGACGGGCCCGGCCTCAGCGAAGATCAGCGAGCTAAAATCGGCAAGCGCGGCATCCGGTTGGACGAAACCAAACCCGGAACTGGGCTCGGATTGTCGATTGTGACAGACCTCGTACAGTCTTACAACGGAACGTTAACGCTTGGCGCCGCAGCCCGGGGGGGGCTGTCCGTTCAGATGGATCTTCCTGCAATTTGAGGGAAATAGGGGTATTTCTGCCGCTTGGGGGTCGAATTTTAGCCCGAATCCGCTGGATTCATGCGGTAACTTGTATGCGACGCAGAACGATATGCTATGCGGCGCTGGAATCGGGTAAGCCGCTGAGGTCCAGTATCGATCACATCGGGAATAAGATGGGGCGGGTTTAATTTCATGAGGTCTTCCATGCGCAGCTTGCGCAATTTACTGATCATTGCTGCGGTGCTGCCACTCGCGGCATGCGGAGCCAATGGTCCGAATAAGGCCGATGCGGGCTTAGCCGTAGGTGCCGTCGCAGGTGGCATACTCGGCAATCAGGTCGGTGGAGGAACGGGCCGCATCGCTGCAACGGCGATCGGCGCTGTAGTCGGTGGTATTGTCGGCAGTGAAATCGGGAAATCGATGGACCAGCAGGATCGCATGTTGGCGCAGCAGGCTGAATACGATGCTCTTGAGCGCGGCTCGTCTGGTGTTTCGCGCCAGTGGAAGAACCCCGACAACGGCCACTACGGCGAAATGGTGCCAAGCAAACCCTATAAGCGCGGCGTCGCTGATTGCCGTGACTACACGCACAAGATTTATATCGATGGCCAGCCGCAGGCTATGCGCGGCACGGCTTGCCGCAACGGCGACGGCACATGGTCCAACGTCAGCTGAGTACATCAGCGTACCAATCGATTGGGAACGCCCCTGGGGAAACCCAGGGGCTTTTTTCTGCGCCGGAGCCGAACGCGGTCCATCTAAATTTCCCCGGAATTCCGGCGCAAACGTCAGCCGGGCTGAATCAAGGATGACAATAGTGGATGTGGGACGAGTGATGGAACGCGGCGTGCGGTTCTGGAAATCTTCGGCGCGCCGATACGGCTTTGCGCTGGCATTAGCTGTTGTGGGGGCACTGCCAGCGCACGCCGATGACGGGTTCAACAAATGGCTTGAAGCTTTTCGCCCCGAGGCGATGGCTGCCGGCATCTCGAAAGCCACGTTTGACAGCACGTTCCGCGGAATGGAACCCGATTTGACGATCCCTGATCTCGATCTGCCAGGTCGCGATAAGACTGGCGCTGCCGGTCAGTCCGAATTCACGAAGCCGCCGTCGGAGTACCTCGACAAGGCTTACATGGGCCGCTTGTCGGCGACCGGCAAACAACTTGAAGCCAAGTATCGCAAGGCACTCGAAACGATTGGACGCGACAGCGGTGTGGATCGATATTCGCTGCTGGCGATTTGGGGCCGTGAAACGTCGTATGGCAATTACACGCTGCCGAAGGACGCGGTGCGCGTGCTGGCGACGTTGGCCTACGTCGGCCGGCGGAAGGAACTGTTCCGCAAAGAATTAGTCGCCGCGTTGGGGATGCTCGAAAGTGGCGTTGCGCGCGCTGATATGAAATCGTCGTGGGCAGGTGCCGTTGGCCTAACGCAGTTTATGCCAAGTGAGTATGCACCCTATGCTCGCGACGCTGACGGCGACGGCAAGAAAGATATCTTCCGCTCAGTCCCTGATGCACTCGGCTCTGCAGGTGCACAGCTGCAAGGTAAAGGTTGGGTTGCAGGACTGCCATGGGGCTTTGAAGTCCGCATTCCAGCATCTTCCGATTGTTCGCTCGAAGGACCGCTGCAAGCCAAGCCCTTGTCAGATTGGATCGCGCAAGGTTTCGTCCGTGCTGGCGGCAAGCCGTGGCCGAAGACGCTGCTCAGTAGTTTGATGTATTTGATGAGCCCAGCGGGCGGCAATGGACCGTCGTTTCTGGTGACCGACAACTTCAAAGTCATCCGCCAGTACAATACATCGGACCTCTATGCCTTGTTCGTCGGCCACCTGGCGGACCGCATCGCGGGCGGTAGTGATTTCGAGACGCCGTGGGGCACGGCCGCCCAACGCACTAAAACGATCCAAGACATTCAGGTCCGGCTCCAAGAACTGGGCTATAACGTCGATAAAATTGATGGCAAGATCGGCTCCAATTCGCGGATGAACATCGGCAAGTACGAAAAGGCCAATGGTCTCAAGGTCGATTGTTGGCCGACCGATGCAGTACTTGCGCATATGCGGGCGAACGCGGCACAATAGAACCAATTCATTGGACCATATGGAGTGACGATGCAGCGGCTGGTTCGGGCAATTTGGAGCATTGGGCTGGGGCTGTCGGCCGCCGCCGTGATGACCGTTGCCGCACTGGCAGCTGACGATGAACCGTTTGGTTCTAGTTTTCTGACACCGTTTCCAGCTGGCGACCAATATTCGATAGCGGTCATTGGCGATGAGATGGCCGATGGCCTCCACGCCGGGCTGACGGAAATCCTCGTCGCAAACCGCCGCCTCGCGCTGAAGCCGAAGCGCATTGTTCTCAATGGTCTCAACCGGCCCGACAACTCGGAGAAAATGCAAACCCTCGAGGAAGGCTTTAAGTTAGACACACCGCAAATCGCCGTTGTGATGTTGGGAGCGTGGGATCGGGTTCAACTTCGTGATCCGCAAAGTGGCAAACGCATTCCCGTCGGCTCACCGGAATGGCGCACTGATTATGGCGCGCGCGCCGACCGGCTGATGAAAGCGTTGAAACGCGTCAAGGCGTCGGTCTATTGGGTCGGGCTGCCCAATGTGCGCGGGACTGATACCAACGACGACGTGCAGATGATCAACGATGTTATCCGCGAAAAACTGTTCTTGAACGGCATGAAATACATTGATGCCTATGCCGGCTTTTTGGATGAACGCGGCGGTTACGATGCCTACGGGCCTGATGAAACCGGAAAAATTGTGCGGCTGCGCGATGGCGATGGCGTTTACTTTACCATGTCAGGTTATCGCAAACTTGCTCACTTCGTCGACCGCGATTTGCGCCGCGATTTGAACCAAGCGCGGAACGAGCGCGATATTCCCTTGGCCGGAACGGACGCCGAGCAAAGCAAGATCAACCCTGACAAGGTTAAGCTCGCCGATCCGGCGTCAACGCAACTGCCGAAAAATGGTGAAACCGCTGCTCAAGCTCCAGTGCCAACCGCGGCAGCAGGCGAGGCCGGCACGGGTGCACCTAGTGAACAGAAAGCCGATCCTGGCAAAATCACTCTGAAAATGCAAAACAACGGCCGCGAAGAAACCGTGACCATCGATATTGTTCGCCCCGCTATTCCTGCTTCTGTTGTGCAATTGGTGACCCGGCGTGAGAGCGCTGATAAGCCCGCGCAAATGGGGGAAACTTTGGTGCAACCGATCAGCGGCGGACTCTCGGTCATGAACTCCATCACGCCGCCAGCGTCAACAACACGGGGGCCAAATGGTCAGCAGACGGTCTCCGCAGCGCAGACGCCATATTTCCGCGTGCTGTTTCGCGGCGAGCGCCTAGCGCCGCGCACCGGTCGCGCCGATGATGCGGTGTGGCCGCGGCCAGCCGAGCCAGCGAACATCGCGCCTGAAGTGATCGATCCGCCCCCGAAGCCGCTGACGACCGGTTCAACGGAACCAGCTGCGGCAACGCTGCCCGCAGAAACCGCGCCACCACTCGCCAGCAAGAAACGTAAATAGTTGCTGCTGCCGATCATCGAGTCGAAACGGACGCGCGCGCGCCCCTCACTCCACGTCGTCGGTCACATCCGAGTCGTCGGTCAGGCCGGCATCGGCACCGTTCGGCACTTTCGCCGGACGGCGGCGCCCACGCTCGGCGCGTGCGCCCGCCATTTTCTTATCGCTGATTTGGTCGAGTTTGCGCTCGGCGGTTTCGAACGCATCGCGGATGGCGATCAAGAGGTCGGTGTGAGGGTTATTGCCAGCCGGATCTTCTGAAATGATCACTGGAGCGCTGCCCGGAACGCCAATCTCAAGCTTGACCTGATAATGCTGTCCCTTGTGTGCGAGTTTGTTGGGTGCTGCCACCACAACGCGCAAATGTGTAATCCGGTCAAAGTGCTTTTCAAGGCGCGTCGCACGTTCGGCAATTTTGTTTTCAATCGTGCGGCTGCTTTCCAGACCTTTGAAGGAGATTTCGAGGGGGGCCAGCATTAGACCTGTTCCTTCCTGCTACGGGCTTTTGGCGTCGAGTCAGTGTTTCATGATATTAGGACTGTAGCTACTGGCAACAAGGGACTTGGAGCGTGCTTACAAAATAATGATTTGTTGGGCTGTTTGGGGTTCGGACAAGGCTACGTTGGGGTGCTACGACTTGAAATACCCAGTGAAGCCGGACCATTGCTCGATTCAGAAAGCGCGGATATCCCGGACACTGCCTGAAAACCATTGCAGCGACTTGAGCGCGCTTATTGCAGCGAACGCCCTTCGAATGGCGCACTTCCACCTGAGCGACGATGAGATCGAACGCGACCACAAACATCAGCGCTCCTGCGGATCGTCAATCAGACTTTCGAGCCGGTAGTCGAGCTCTTCGTGCGTTTCAACCACGCGCACACGAACCACCGGCCCGCGGTCTGATGGCCGAGCGGTTGTCTCAAGTATTTCGTAGACGGGTCCATGTAGCCCAAACCGTCGCCAATGCCCAAATGTGGTGATGAGGTCTGTCTCGTAGACCTGCAGTGGCCGGAGTAGCTGGTTCATTTCTAGAATTTGCGCTGGTTTGCGGCGCTTGTCTAGGGCTGTAGGACGTGCTTGCGGCGCAGAAACATTGTCCGGTCACTTCCCACTTCGCGCATTGGACGTTAAGCTCAAGGAACTTTTTGAGAACGTGCCAGGGGATTTTCATGGCGGGGCGGATGCTTTGCTTTTGGTGGTGTCACTCATTATAGAGAGACAGCGCAATGGGGAAGCATCGAGTGACGCTCCTAAGCCGCCCTACGGATCAATCTCTCCACTCAATATCTCGCGTTGCGGCTTCGCCGAAGCTCAGGCCTTTGAAAATCGTTTGCGTCAAAATTTGATACGACGTTACCGGCATAAAGATAAACGGCAGTGGATCATCGCGGCGCCAAGTCACGTCACTTGATCCTAACAAATGTTTGACTGCATTTGGCCGCTTGGCGCCATTGAAGAATACCTTCTGCGTTTCGGTCAGACACGGATAAAATTGCTGAAATAGCCTTTGATCCTTGAGCCGAATTGGTGTTGGATTTTGAGGCTCTGCAATCGCTCGCGCGAGATCAAGCGGCTCGATGAAATGCACCCCGCTGGTTGCCCGCGGATTGCATTCGATGGCCGACACGGCACCCGACGAGTCTTCAATGAAATCGAACGACACAAAGCCTGAATAATTGGTGCGCGCAACAAACTCTTTGATCCATGTCTCAACCCCCGCGACGCCGACCACGCGTTCAAACGCGACGGCCACAGTGCCTGACATCACCGTGCCCTTATAGATCGATGACACCAGAACACGGCCCTGATGGCCGATTGAAAAACTGCTCCATATTCGCCCCGGCAAAAAGCGCTGGACAATCATTTTCTCAGCAGTGGCCGCCGGCAACGGCGTGCCTTGCGGGCAGATACTGACGCCATGGCCGGAGCACGAATGCTCGGGCTTGAGGACATAAGCCCCGCTTTCCGAAATGTGCAATGCGCGCGGATCGTCAAGCGCCACCGTATCTGGCACGGTGAGGCCGAGCGACTTTGCGTAGTCAATGAACGTGCGTTTGTTATGCAGACGCAACAGCGTGTCTTGCCGCGGCGCATAGAGCATCACACCCGGTGGCAACCGGCCATGAAGTCCGGCAACACACATGGTCTCTTCGGAGACGGGCACCACGAGATCAACGCGCTCGCGCACGACGATGCCGAGCAAGTCATTGAGATATTGGTCTTTGCTTTCGCGCGGCGCTCTAACCGTGAATGTCTTGGCGACTGATTTTGAAAGCCGCGACACATGCCAGGAAAAGGGATCTGCGATCAGAACGCGGTTACCAGCCAAAGCCAACGCACGTGCGATCTCAAGAGCTTTCGGCAGCCGTCCGAGTGTCAGGAGAACTGTCTTACCCATGAACTCGTTCGGCCAATGACCCGGCTTTGCGTTGCGTCTCAGTCGAGGGATTCAATAACGGCGATGTGTTCACCAGCATGGACGGTCTGCAGCAATGCGACATCATCGATGGCCATCGCCCAGACGTTGCAAGGCCCGGTCATGCGGATCTCGCCTTTGCGTGAGATCGGTGTTGGGCCGAAGCCAATGGAAATCGCGTCGCCTGCTGGCCAGAACGCAATTTCACCGGCGCTGACAACGTCGCGGGCTTCGGGTTCTGTGGCACTTGAAATCGCGGTGTCGAAGAAGACCTCGCGGCCCCACGTTTGGGCAGACGAGGTGATTGGCAACGCTTGCCAAATCCGCTCCGCGGTCGGCGTATCCAACAAGCGGGCACGGATCGCCACCTTGCCGGCCTGGATCATGATATGACGCGACACGACACACTCCCGCTCTACCGGCCGCGCGTTTACCCTCAGGCGGCTTTGACAGACACCTTCTCACCCGGCGTGACACTCTTCAAGAGGGTCGTATCGCTAATCGCTTTCGCCCAAACGTTACAGGGTTTCGGCAGCCGGGCCTCTCCGGCCTTGGCAATGGGCGTCGGGCCATAGGCGATAATGATCCTATCGTCCTCGGTCCAAAAGCAGATATCCCCTAGATCGGCCACGGTTTTTGCCGTTTTCTCGCGGCCGGTTTCGACCGTGACTTCGAAGTTAATCGAGTCACCCCAGGTCTCGACAGTCGAGAAAAGTGGCAACTGCGACCAAATCCGATCTGCGGTTAATGTGTTGAGAAGTTCAGCCCGAACCGCAACCCGGCCGGCGGTGATCACAACATGGCGCGGTCCGTCAGGTCGCGGATAGGCCTTGGCCCGCTTGCCCGCGATGGCGTCTCCGAGTTTGCGTAAAAGGTTGGTCGGCATGGGGCACTTGGACCCCAATCATACGGCGAGATCAAGCCCGAGACGGTCAAGTTCTCCTGCAAGGCTACGGCCGGACGAAAGATGAAATCACCCTATCGGCATCTCGATCCGAACGATGCCGTGTGATTGAGCGGAACCACGGCGACAATCATGGCGTTTCCACCAGTGGCGATCGTCGGCCAGGAGACGTCAAATGACCAAAATACATAACAGATCAAGGCTATCAATGTCAGCTCGGAGGCTTGCGGCGCTGACGGTTCTCTTACTCGCCCCGGTCGTTTTTTCGGGCAACGCCGCGATCGGCCAGACCGTAGCTCCAGCCGAGGGTGACGATGCCGGACTATTGGCATTCAATGGAACTTGCGGGACGTGTCACACCATCCGCGACGGCGACAACCGCCTCGGACCTACGTTGCATAAGATTATCGGGCGCAAATCGGCAGCGATTGAGAAATTCTCCAATTATTCTCCGTCGATGAAACAGGCCAACATTGTTTGGGATGAGAAAACGCTCGATGCCTTCATCGCGAACCCTGAAGCGGTCGTGCCAGGTCACGGAATGCAACCTTATGCCGGCACTTCGGATGCCGGGGTCAGAACAAAAATAATCGGATTTTTGAAGGCCTGTGAAAGCTGCGGCCCCGGTTGTCCGGCGCCGAAAAAATGCACACCGGCAACAGGACCGGATTGAGTCCAGCGATCAAGCCGGTGGCGGGCCGAAGACGAGGACCGCGTTTAGGCCGCCGAAGGCGAAGCTATTCGACATCGTGTAGCCGACTTTCATCGACCGGCCGACGTTCGGCACGTAATCAAGATCGCATTCGGGATCGGGTTCATCGAGCCCGATGGTCGGCGGCACCCATTGTTCCTGCATCGCCTTGATGCAGGCTACGGCTTCAATGCCGCCGCCGGCCCCCAACGGATGACCGTGCATCGACTTGGTCGACGACACTGCAAGCTTATAGGCGTGCTTGCCGAACAGGTCTTTGATGGCGTTGGTTTCATTCTTGTCGTTGATTGCAGTGGCAGTTCCATGCGCATTCAAATAGTCGATTTTCATCGGCGGCAGTTTGGCGTCCTGCAGCGCGAGACGCATGGCTTCGCGCGGACCTTCCATGTCCGGGTTGACCATTTCCTTGCTGTCCGATGTCATGCCGTAGCCGCAGATTTCAGCCAGGATTTTGGCGCCGCGGCGCTTGGCGTGCTCATATTCTTCGAGCACTAGGATGCCGGCGCCTTCGCCGAGCACGGTGCCGTTGCGTTTCTTGTTGAACGGGAAGCATCCTTCTGGTGACAGTACGTGGAGCGCCTGCCAAGCCTTCATGGTGCCGTAGGTGATGACGGACTCAGAGGCGCCCGCGATGGCCACATCAACGAGACCGTGTTGGATGTAATCGCGAGCAATACCGATCGCATGCGCGGCCGTCGAACATGCCGAGCAGGTTGCAAAGGTCGGGCCCTTGACGCCGAATTCGATACCAACGTGGGCGGCGGCAGATGAGCCGATAATCCGCAGCAGCGTCAACGGGTGTGTAGCGCGCTTGTTTTCAATGAAAAGATCGCGATAGGCTTTTTCGAAGGTCACCAATCCACCAGCTCCCGAGCCGATGATGCAGGCCGAACGATAGGCATTTTCAAACGGGATCGGCAGGCCAGACTGCTTAATGGCTTCGTCAGCAGCGGCGGCGGCGAACCATGAGTAGCGATCGGCGTGCAGCACGATCTTGTCGCGTTGAAAATGCTTCAACCGGGCTTTTGGATCGAAGTCCTTAATTTGTGCTGCGATCAGAATCTTGAGATCTTCGAGCGGAAAGCCGCCGAGCTCAGTGACGCCACACTTCGACTCTTTCATCGACGCCCAAAACGTATCAACCGTCGTCCCGATTGGCGTCACAACGCCAGTACCCGTCACGACCACGCGCCGAGCGCCGCTTGTTTGTGCCATTGCTTAGATTGTCCTGAAATGACGAAGCGCGAACTGTGGGTTCGCGCTTACGCCGGAACGATACCTGATTCGAACCAATAGTTAGGCTGCCGCGTTACTCGCGATCAAACCTTTGACCTTCTCGACCACAGAACCCACGGTCTTAAAGTCCTGCACGTCTTCATTGGCGTTGTAGGGAATTTCGACGCCAAAGGTATCTTCGATATCGAATACGATCATCGCCAGATCGAGAGATTCGATTTTAAGATCGGTCAAGGCCGTCGTCAGCGAGATATCGTCTCTCGGCTCCTTCATGTGCTTCTTAAGGATGTCGACGATCTTCGTTGCGACTTCGTCCATGTTGAACTCTCCAAACCCTCAACGTGCCAGCGCTCTCAGTATCTAGCGCCGGTCTAAGGCCGATGACCGGCCTCTCTGTTTCTAAGGCCGATGACCGGCCCCTGTACTTACGAGGCCGCTGACCGGCCTCTGTGTTCAAGTCTCTGCGCCCTAGTTCTGCGCCAGTCGCAATAGCGTGCAATATTAGAATGGGCAGCACGTCGTCTCGCCGCCCCTAACGTATTGGGGCACGGGATGCAACGGTCCGCCCTGTCACATATCCTTAAACGCTTCAGACGTCCAGGCAGAGGGCCGACTCACTATACAAGATGCGTGCCGCGGCTGACAGCCAACCGTTATGCCGCAGGAAATCCAGGCCAGCTTAGCCGGGCTCCTTTAGACCTTTGAATTATTTACAATTCTTGAGTATTATGACGCGAAATAGGGGTCGAACCGCGGCCAGCGACGTCGCGGCAGGGGTTGCCATGACGTCACCGCAAGACGGTCCGGAATTCGGAGATAAGCCTAGTAGCGCGGCCCATCCGTGGCTTAAGGCCTACCCACAGCACGCAGACTGGCACGCGACCTTCAAGGCCGCCCCACTGTTCCACCTCTTGGACGATGCCGCAGCCCACTACGCCGACCGGCCGTGCACCGTGTTTCTGGGCCGGACCACAACGTATGCCTCCATTTGGATGCAGGTGAATTTGGCGGCCGCCGGCTTGCAACGTGCGGGCGTCGTCAAGGGCACCAAAGTTGGATTGTTCCTGCCCAATTGCCCGGCGTTCATCGTTTACTATTACGCCATTCTCAAAGCTGGTGGTGTCGTTGTTAACTATAACCCGCTCTACACGACAGAAGAACTCGCCTACCAGGTTCGCGATAGTGACACCGAAATCATGGTCACCCTCGATCTCAAGGTGTTGTTCGAGAAAGTCGATACGCTGCTCGGCGACGGCGTTCTAAAACGGGCCATCGTCGCCCCGTTTTCGGCCATGCTGCCGTTTCCGCAATCGGCGCTATTTCCGGTCTTTAAATTCAAGCAGCGGTCGCGCATTGGGACCTCCGCAAACCGGGCTCATATCGTGTCAGAGCATGAGTTGCTCGCTGGTGCGCCCTCCTTGAAACCGGTTGCGATCAATCCCGAAACCGACCTCGCCGTTCTGCAGTATACCGGCGGCACGACGGGCACTCCCAAGGGCGCAATGCTGACGCACGCCAATTGCTACATAAACACTCTGCAAGTTATCGCTTGGACCGATGACCTTCAACAGGCGGAGGAGCGCGTGCTCGGCGTGTTACCATTCTTCCACGTGTTCGCAATGACGGTGGTGATGAATTTCGGGATCGCCAAGGCCGCCTGCATCATCATCATGCCGCGCTTTGATTTAAACGGCGCGCTCGACCTCATCAAAGCCCACAAGCCCACAATCATGCCGGGCGTGCCAACACTGTTTAACGCCATCGCCAACAGCCCGCGTGTCAAAGACATCGATATGACGTCGCTGAAGTTCTGCCTTTCGGGGGGGGCGCCGTTACTCCTCGATATCAAGACCAATTTCGAACGCATCACAGGATGTAAGCTGGTCGAAGGTTATGGTCTGTCGGAAACCTCGCCCGTCGCGACTTGCAATCCTACATCCGGGCCAGTCAAGAACGGATCGATCGGCCTGCCGCTGCCCGGAACTTTGGTGACACTGCGCGATCCTTCCGATCCGAGCAAAGAAGTGGCGACCGGCGAGCGGGGCGAGATTTGCATATCCGGACCGCAGGTCATGAAGGGCTATTGGAAAAGACCGGGCGAAACGGCGGCGCAATTTACGGGCCCGCATTTCCGCACCGGCGACGTCGGCATTATGGATGAAGACGGCTTTTTCTATATCGTCGACCGTATCAAAGACCTGATCATATGCTCGGGCTACAACGTCTATCCACGGCGCGTCGAGGAAGCGATCGCAGAGTATCCAGCTGTCGAAGAAGTGACCGTGATTGGCATCCCGGATCCATACCGCGGTGAAGCGCCAAAGGCGTTCGTGAAACTCAAAGCTGGCATGACCGCAACCGACAGCGACATTCAACGCCACTTGGCAATCAAGTTGTCCAAAATCGAATTGCCGTCCGAAATCGAATTCCGCGACAGCCTGCCAAAGACCATGATCGGCAAGCTATCGAAAAAAGAATTGAAGGAAGAGGAAGCGAAGAAGAGAAGGGGGTAGATTAATTTAGATCCCGCGATCCGCATAATATCCCGTTTTCGTGCTACTCAGGTATTCCAAGCCCGTAGCTGTTGATGCCGTCCCAGCACATTTGTTCTACCAAAAATTTTGGAGCTGCTGGAAACGATCCAGTTTGTCCGGCTTTTGGACCCATCAGGAATTCGCAAGTCGACGTATACCTCGTCAACGCTTTGCTATCGTCGGGCACAACTTGACCCATACTACCAACCCCGTCTTGGCAAGGTTGCCCAACCATCGACGGCGCAGAAATTGGAAAAATCTCCCGGCGGTCCTTTTTCGGACCAATCTGAAATAAGCATGTTCGGGCGAAAGAATTGAGAGTTGCGGCACTGCTTACAGCCTCTTGCGTAGCGGCCTTAATGGTACAGGCTCTGGGCGCCTCATCCGATAGCGAAATAAGACGTTGCGCATGGCGGATCGGTATGACCCATCTCAAGGCAGGCTCACCCTTTTGACCGCCTTTGGCCAACCCTATTATGCCATCGGCGTTAAACACTGGCCCACCACTCATACCATATGTAAAATCACTCGAAGCCGTCCAAGTTCCATGCTCGCCAGTCGTACTACCGATCGTTCCCGGCGTCGGTTGAAAGTCACTTTCCAAGGGAAATCCGAATGCAACAAAGCGGTCCCCTGATGCCGGCCGGTAATCCAGACACAATGGTGCCGGCGAAAGCTTGATGTCGTCTGAAAATTGCAACTTCAGCAGCGCGACATCAACTTTTTCATCGTGATTAACTATCTCAAGCGGGTATTTTGAAATCGTGTACTTCCCGCCGATCGACCCAAACATCTGGTGAGTTTTTTTGTCTGCCGTGCTCTGCTTGAGCCATTCTCGAACAACATGATATGCCGTCAGCACATAACCGCCCTCAGAGATGATGAACCCAGTCCCAACAAAGGGCCTTACCGCACCATCAGTCTGATCGACATAACTCGCCTCAACATAAACTATCGATTTCTTCGCAAGTGGGGAAAGCGTCTTCTCAAGAGAATCAGCACTCGCCGAATCAGCAGCAAAAATTGAAACCATGAATCCTACAAGGGAGGCGCACCTATTTGCTAACATCAACGTGCTCCATATACTTGTTGAATGCCAGCAATGTCTTTTGAACTTAGCTGCCCGTTGTTTGCGTACTTCTCATTGCAGTAGTTCATTACGGACTGAGGGTCGTATTCCGTCAGCAGCATGTCTCCATTTGTCCCCTGCGTTGCTCTAGTGCACTCGCCTGGCGTATCGGCCCGATTGTGTTCATGGGCTAAACCGATAGCATGGCCAAACTCGTGGACAGCTATGCTGCGAATGTAAAACTCTCGTTTGGCGGCAAACGATTTGGCCCAGTTTTGGAAAGTAAAATTCAAAACCATCCCATTCTTTTTCGCGTCTAGTGCGTTGCCGAGACCTTTCGTGTGTGGGCCATCATCTTTGTCATCCTTGACCAAAATTCGTATGCCTTGGTTGTTTGCAGCGCACGCCTTCCAACCGCGAAACGTCAGCGGTGTGTGCTTGCTCCATGAACCTTCAATGGACTCTTTGACCCAACCCATTTCAGTAGCAACGTCTTCTGATGGATTCTCCCAACAAACAAATATCCGCTTTTCTTCTCCATCGGCGAATTTCCAGACCCTGCCAGACGCGAGGTATCCAAACTCTTGAGCGTCGACGATAATGCGCTGAAATTCAGTATCTTCTTGCGCAACCGCACCTGATCCGCAAAATGCAGCAGCGGAAACAGTTATGGAAAAAAAGATTGCCTTCACTTGAGCCTCCCGTAAAATTACAGGGCAACAGAAAAAAATTCAAATATGTTAGACGCAGAGTCTAACTTCAGCTCAGCATGATGGTATGCCTCCAACTGCGGAGCAAGTAACAAATTTATGATAACAAAACGCATGTCCATTCTCGCTGCGTTGCGCAACAGATGAAATCAACTTCGATGCCACGCCATCCAAAATCCCCAAACTGCCTCGAGATCCCCGCGGCGCGTCTTCCGGGAACCAGGACATTGTATTGAAGCTCACGCTGCCTCAAGAATCGCGGCGACGCCCATGCCGCCGGCGGTGCAGACGGAGATCAGGCCGCGGCCGGATTTCTTTTCTGACAACAGCTTTGCCAGAACTCCGAGAATGCGGCCGCCGGTGGCGGCGAATGGATGGCCGACCGCCAGCGACGAACCTTTGACATTCATTTTAGAGCGATCGATTGATCCCAACGCAGCGTCCTTGCCGAGATGCTTTTTGCAATAGTCAGCGCTCTCCCAGGCCTTCAACGTGCACAGAACCTGAGCGGCAAACGCTTCATGGATTTCGTAGAAATCAAAGTCCTGCAGCGTCAGTCCAGCACGATCGAGCATCTTTGAAACCGCGACTGTTGGTGCCATCAGCAAGCCTTCGCCGGCCGCGAAGTCGTTGCCCCAGTGCTGACCGAAGGTCAGATACGCCTGCACGGGCAGACCACGATCCTTGGCCCAGTCCTCGCTGGCGAGCAGCACAGCAGACGCGCCGTCTGTCAGCGGTGTTGAGTTGCCAGCCGTCAACGTGCCCTTGGCGCCCTTGTCAAAGGCAAGCTTCAAGGTCGACAACTTTTCCAGCGTGATGTCGCTGCGCATATTATTGTCGCGAAATACGCCAGCGCAGCTGACAATCAAGCTATCCATCCAGCCGTCGTTATAGGCGGCAGCGGCCTTCTGATGGCTTTCAAATGCCAACTGATCCTGATCCGCGCGCGTGATGCCCCACTCTTGCGCCATCAATTCGCAGTGCTCGCCCATGCCGAGACCGGTTCGCGGCTCGCGCACCATCGGCGGCTGCGGCGTCAGTTCGCCGGGGCCAAAACCTTTGAACACGCGCAACTTGTCCATGAAGGTCTTTTGCTGACCGAGCTGCACAAGACGCGTCGCCATCTTTTTCGAAAACACAATCGGCGCATCCGAAGTTGTATCGGACCCGCAGGCAATGCCGCTGTCGATTTCACCTGACGCGATCTTGGCGCCAATGCCAAGCGCGGCCTGCAAGCTGGTGCCGCAGGCTTGTTGCATCGTCACGCCCGGCGTTGAGCGCGCCAGAGACGTCGACAACAGAGCTTCACGCGTCAGATTGAAATCTTTCGAATGCGTGACGACCGCCCCTCCAACCACTTCGCCGATGTGCTGGCCTTTGAGGTTGTTGGCGGCGACCAAACCATTCAACGCTGCCGTCATCATGTCGAGGTTCGACAGATCGGCATACAGCGAATTCGACCTGCAAAACGGAATCCGCGTGCCACCGACGATTGCCACGCGCTTAAGGGACTTTGTCATCTGCCGGCCGCTCCAAAAGTTTTGTCTCGCCCACTCTCGGGCTCGTAGGTTGGGTTAGGCTAGGGGCCGTAACCCAACATAGTGATTCGTAAAAGATCGTCAGGTTACGCCCGGAGCCATATCCGTTTGCAAACCATACCCCACGGCGGGATAACCCAATTTACGTCTTCGCCGCTTTCGCATCCCAATACAGCGGGCCGCCGCGGAACGGCGCGAATCCGGTTCCGAAAATCATGCCGGCATCGACCAGATCGGCATTGGCAACAACACCCTGATCGAGACTGCGCTTGGCTTCGGTGATAATCGGCGCCACCAGGTCACGGCCAAGATTATTGAGTTCGGCCGAAGAATATTCGGTCTTGGATTTTTCAGGCTGGCCGTCTTTCCAAACGTAGAAACCTTCGCCGGATTTCTTGCCGAGCTTGCCGGCTGCCACCAATCGATCGAGACGCGAGCCTTCGGTCGTGCCACGACCCAGCGTTTTTGCGACGTGCGCGCATATATCGAGGCCGACGTTGTCAGCCAATTCAATCGGCCCCATCGGCATGCCGAACTGGCGCGCGGCGGCGTCGATCTTTTCTTTGTCTTCGCCCGCTTCCAGCCGTTTCATGGCCGCGAACATGTAAGGTGTCAGCACGGCATTGACGAGGAAGCCCGGCACGTCTTTGGTAATCAGCGGGAACTTATCGATAGAAGTGACAAAGGCGCAGCCTTTATCAACTTCCGTCTGCCGAGTTCCGCCGCCACGCACCACTTCGACAAGCGGCATTTGCGGAACCGGCGAGAAGAAATGCAGACCAATCAGGCGGCCCTTGTCTTTAAGCGGCGCCGAAATGTCTTCGAGTTTCAGCGATGAGGTATTCGTCGCCATCACCGCGCCGGGCTTCATTTTCGTTTCAAGGTCTGCGAACAGCTTTTGTTTGATGTCGAGCCGTTCGACGATGGCTTCAATGACAACATCAGCGTGCGCGATGCCGCGGCCTTCGGGGTCGACAATCAAGCGCGACTTGGCCGCATCGCGCAACGCCTTGGTCTTGAATTTTTTCGAGAACAGTTTGCCTTGGGCCTTGATGCCCTTTTCGAGTTGCTCGGCCGAGATGTCTTGCAGCGTCACTTCCATGCCCGACGCAGCACACACACCGGCGATGTCAGCACCCATGGTGCCGGCACCAATGATATGCGCCCGCAGCGGTTTCCAATCCAAGCCTTTCGGCGCCTGGGCCTTTAAAGTTTCAGTGAGCTTGAAGACACGGCGCAAACTTTTTGCCTGATCCGAAACCATCAACGGCGCGAACGCCGCCGTTTCGGCGCGCTTCATTCCGGCAAGATTGCCGCCATGCTTTTCGAACAAATCGATCAAGCGGAACGGCGCCGGATATTGGTCTTCGCGCACCTTTTTCGCCGTCTCAGTCCGCATCTTATTGACCAGATACGAGCGCGCCGGCCATTGCCCAAGTGCAGATTTGACGAAAGATGCTGGTTTAGATTTCCGTTTCTGCAGCACGGCCTTTCGTGCCGCCCAATAAAGATTGTCTCGTTCTGCGACGAGTTCATCGATCAAGCCCATGCCACGCGCCGCGGACGCACTAATCATCGAGCCCGACAGCATGAGTGGCATCGCAGCAGCAGGACCCGCCTGACGGATTGAGCGCGCGGTGCCATTGAAGCCTGGGAAGATGCCGAGTTTCACTTCCGGAAATCCAACGCGCGTGCCAGCATCTCGAGTGGCAATGCGGTAGTGGCACGCGAGAATGAGTTCGAGCCCACCGCCAACACATACGCCGTGCAAGGCAGCGACAACCGGTACCGGCAGGTTTTCGATCCGGTCGAGCAGCGCATTCATCGGCCGCAAGCCATCGATGACCTGCTGTTCACTCTCAAACAATTCGAATTCATTGATATCCGCGCCGACGATGTACGTCTTCGGCTTGCCCGACAGCAGCACCAATCCGATGATTTGTTTTTGCTTGGCCTGTGTTTCAGCCAGCTCAATAATCTTGCCCAGTTCTTCAATCGGACGGCGGCCGAGCGCATTGGCACTCTGGCCTTCGCGATCAAAGGTCGCCCAGGCAATTTGCTCGCGGTCGACAGAATACTTCCAATCGTGGGGGTTCAAAGCGTCGTCTGACATGCGTAATGACTTTCCTGAACCAAAAGTTATTCGGCAGCGGCGGGATGGACCGCCACACCTGTGTTATGACCAAGCGGCGCCGGCCGGGTGCCGTAGTTGGGTTTGAGATCGTTGGGATCGAAGTGATCGACAGCAATAACGCGGGCGACAAGATCCTCAACTTCTTTGAGCAGCTTGGCCTCGTCGTTGGTGATGACGCCCTTTTTGGCAGCGTCGCCGATCCAATCGAGACCGTGATAGCGCTCAACTGTTCCAGCCCGGATTGCCTTTTCGAGCTTCTTTTCCGCCGCTTCGCTGGCGATGACTTTTTCGAGTGTGACTTCAAGCAAGCCGGTCGCGTCAGCGGGATTTTTCGAAATAAAGATGTCGCGTGTCAACCGGTCACGGAAGGCTCCGGGCATGGTGACAGCGCGTGACAGCACGCTACCAAGCTTGTCGCTGGCCGGGAAGTAATGCCGCCCGAGCGGGAACACGAGCACGCGCAGCATGCCACGCACAAACCGGTTCGGGAAGTTTTCGATGGTGCCGCGGAGCGCGATTTCAAAGCGGTTGAGACTATTGGCAGCCGCAAACGAGACGATCGCCTGATCGGACGGCTGGCGGCCGTCATCCTCGAACCGCTTCAAGACGCAGCTCAACAAATAGAGTTCCGACAAAGCATCAGCCAAACGTCCGGTTAGTTTTTGCTTGGTCTTGAGACCGCCACCGAGGACCGCCACCGTCATATCGGCGACCAGCGCAAAGTTGCGGCTCGCGCGCCAGAGTTGCTTATAGACCTTCCTGGTCACCGGATCTTCGACAGGAGCCTTGCCGAACATGCCGATGGTCAAATTGTGGAACAACGCACCAGCCACGTTCGAAAACGCGAATGAAATATGCCCCAGGAACGCGGGCTCAAAGGCTGCCAGGCCACGGGCAAGATCGGCGTCCTGAACCGCTTGCACTTCTTTGTACAAGAACGGATGCGAGCGGAGCGCACCTTGTGCAAATGTGATCAACGTCCGCGTCAGAATGTTAGCGCCTTCAACGGTGATGCCAACCGGCACCATCTGATACGCCGATTGCAGATAGTTCGACGGGCCATCGCAAATGGCGCGGCCGCCGTGAATGTCCATGGCATCGTTGACCGCGGTGCGCATGCGCTCTGTGGTCTGGTATTTCATCAGCGCTGAAATTACGGCTGGCTTTTCGCCGCGTGAGACCATCGCAGCCGTGACAGCACGCGCGGCTTCATTGACGTAAGCGGTTTCAACTAGCCGAGCCATTGGCTCTTCGATGCCTTCCATGCGCGACACCGGTAAACCGAACTGCCGCCGGATGCGTGCGTATGCCGACGAGACGCGCAGCATCGCCTTAGCTCCGGCCGTTGCCGACGACGGCAGCGAGATCGCGCGGCCGGCTGACAGGCACTCCATCAACATGCGCCAGCCATTGCCAGCCATCGCCTGGCCGCCGATGACCCATTCCATCGGAATGAAGACGTCGTTGCCCCAGTTGGGACCGTTCGGAAACGCGGCGCCACTCGGCAAGTGCCGGCGGCCGATATTCATACCGGGATGATTGGCCGGAACCAACGCCAGCGTAATACCGATATCGCTCGTATCTTTGCCGAGCAATTTATCTGGGTCCAAGAGTTTGAACGCGATGCCAACCAGCGTCGCCTTCGGACCCAACGTAATATAGCGCTTATCCCACGACAATCTGATGCCGAGCGTTTCTTTGCCGTTGTGCTGGCCATGCACGACGCGGCCGATATCGCGCATCGTTGCGGCGTCCGAGCCGGACGTGGGTCCTGTCAAAGAGAAACACGGAATTTCATCGCCCCGCGCCAGGCGCGGCAGGTAGTAATGCTTCTGCTGATCGGTGCCATACTTTTCGATAAGCTCGCCCGGCCCAAGTGAATTCGGCACCATGACGATGGTCACCACATCGGGCGACCGTGACGCGATCTTACCCAGGATCAGCGATTGTGCCTGCGCCGAAAAGCCAAGACCGCCATGCTCTTTTGAAATGAGCATACCGAGGAAGCCGTGCTTTTTTACAAAAGTCCAAATATCGTCGGGAATCTCGCGGCGTTCGTGGCGCACCTGCCAATCATTGATCAACTTGCACAAGTCTTCGGTCGGGCCATCGAGGAACGCGCGCTCTTCGGGAGTGAGAACGACCGGCGGGATGGCGCGCAGCTTGGTCCAATCGGGACGGCCGGAAAACAGCTCAGCATCGAAGCCAACCGTGCCAGCGTCGAGCGCCTGCTGCTCGGTGTCAGAGACCTTTGGCAAAATACCCTTGACGAGTTTAAATGCCGGCCCGACCACCAATTTGCGGCGCACATCGGGCACTGAAAAAATGCCGAGCACTGCAACTTTGATCCAGAAGCCCCAAAACAGTAGCCCATGCGCGGCGGGTTCTGCACCCGGAAATAATCCGAACGTCCACAGCAGCCCAATCACGCCGAGGCTCGCGGCCCACAGCCACAACGGCGCGCGATACATGGCAAGCGCCATCATCGCGGCTAGAACCAATCCGGCGAACAAAATCGTTGCCATGGCTGTTACGCCTCCACGCAAGGTCGGGGCCTCAACCTGCGGCCCAATCGGGACCATCATCCCTGAGATTACAAAGGCTTTGGTTAACGCGCGAGCTGTAATGGTGAGTTTTGACAATCAAATTGCATCCTTCACGCTAACCATTTGGCAACGATTGACGATCCAACGGGGTTAAAGCCCCGCAAACCGTCAAAATCTGCCGAACTGGTTAGGTTAAGCGCGCCGCCCAACGCGGGGATAACTTTTTGGGAAATTTTTTGAGACTAATCCTCAGTCGATCCTTAGCCTCAAAAGCAAGCTCGTAAAGGATGGCGCGGGCTAACAGAGCGGGCCAACAGAGTTGCCCAAAGCCGGCCCCAGGCGGCGTCATCTGAGCTAACGCTGCGCGTCATTCCACGCTATCTCTCGATCAAGTTGCCACGCGGAGCAATTGCACGGTGCTGGAGCCGAGACGTAATGCTTTACTGTGGGCAAGTGCTTCAAAAAGCGGCTTCGAAAGAACATCACTCAGCGGCGTTCCAGCGCTTGACGGCACATCAGCCGGGCCGCGCATCAGCACGATCTCATCAATCAAAGATGTGTCACCGGCGAAGGCGTGCGCCACACGCGGACCAGCTTCAACCATCAGCCGCGTCACGCCTTCGCCGGCGAGAACTTCGAGCAAATTCGCTATGCTATGCTCAGCCAAAACCACGATGAGCACGCCCGCGGCTTTGAGTGCAGCCTGCTTGTCCATCGAAGCATCGCGGCCACACACAATCCACAGCGGAACGGTGCGCGCTGATAGCACCAGCTTGGACGTCAGCGGCATTTGAAGGTCTGTATCGAGCACGATACGAACCGGCGAACGATGCGCCATTCCCGGCAAGCGGCAGGTCAATAGCGGATCATCAGCGAGCACGGTGCCGGTGCCGGTCAAGATCGCATCGGCTTCAGCGCGCATCAGATGCACACGCGCGCGGGCTTCATCACCCGTCACCCACAACGGCTTGCCATTTTGCGCGTGCGGGATAATGCCGTTCGCACTGACGGCGATTTTCAATTGCACAAATGGCCGTGACTTGGTGAGGCGGTTGATATGCCCGAGTGTGAGCCAGCGCGCGCCCGCTTCCAGCACGCCTTCAGTAACGTCGATGCCTGCAGCATTGAGCTTCGAGATGCCCTGCCCTGCCACGCGCGGATCGGGATCGCGGACGCCGGTCACAACCCGCGAGATGCCGCTGGCAATAATCGCATTCACACATGGTGGCGTCTTTCCGTGATGCGAACACGGCTCGAGCGTAACGTAGAGCGTCGCTCCGTTCGCACGCGCTCCTGCGCGCGCCAAGGCCTCCGCTTCCGCATGTGGACGCCCGCCAGGCTGCGTCCAGCCGCGCGCAATCACTTCGCCGGTTTGTTGATTAGCAATCACCGCTCCAACAGATGGGTTTGGCGCCGTCGTGCCAAGCCCGCGCTCGGCCATCCGCAATGCGATGGTCATCATGTCAGTGTCGAAGGTGCCCACTGCCGCCCCCGGACTTACGATTGTCATCCCGGGGCTTGTCCCCGGGACCCATTTTGCGGAATGCGTGAATGCGTAATCGTGCTCGTGGCAGTGGCATGCTCCAGTCCGTCATTACCCCTGCGGATGAATGGGTCCCGGGCACAAGGCCCGGGATGACAGCTGTGGGGATGGTATAGCGGTACGTCACCTCATCCATACTTCTTGATCAATGCTTCTTGGCCAGACTTGTGCTGCTCAAAATTTCCATGGCTTGTTCGTCGCGCGCAATTTCGCCGAGGAAGTCCTGGAAGTCGGCGGCTTCACGGAAGTCGCGATAGACAGACGCGAAGCGCACATAGGCAACCGGATCGAGCCCTCGCAGCGCTTCCATCACAATCTCACCGATGACCGCTGACGTGATTTCGTTCTCGCCACGGCTTTCCAACTGGCGCACGATTCCTGACACCATGCGTTCGATGCGATCCGGATCCGCCGGACGCTTCCTCATCGCGACGTTGATCGACTTTAAGAGTTTGTCACGGTCGAACGTCTCTTTGCGGCCCGAGCGCTTGGCGACCGTCATCTCGCGCAATTGCACGCGCTCGAACGTCGTGAAACGGCCGCTGCAATCTGGGCACTCGCGGCGGCGGCGGATCGAGGCGTTCTCGTCCGTCGGGCGGCTGTCTTTGACGGCCGTATTTTCACACGCACAATAGGGGCAGCGCATTGATATCTTTCAAAAACGAAAAAGGGTGCCAAGCAACACTGCCGGGCACCCTAACTGAGATCGAACCGCGATCAACCCGCAAGACCGGCGATTACACCGAATAGATCGGGAAGCGGCGGCAGAGAGCGGTGGCTTCAGCCTTGATCTTGGATTCGACAGCGCCGTTGCCAGCTTCGCCATTTTTTGAAAGACCATCGAGCACTTCGCCGATCATACGGCCGATGTCGCGGAATTCGGCTTCACCGAAACCGCGCGTGGTGCCGGCTGGCGAACCCAATCGGATGCCCGAGGTGACCATCGGCTTGGCCGGATCAAACGGAATTCCGTTTTTGTTGCAGGTGATATTCGCGCGGCCAAGCGCCTTTTCCGAGATATTGCCGGTCAAGTTTTTCGGGCGCAGGTCAACCAGGATCAAGTGCGTGTCGGTGCCCCCTGAAACAAGAGCATAGCCGCTCTTGACCAGTACATCGCCCATCGCTTTGGCGTTGGTGATGACGTTCTGAATGTAGGTCTTGAATTCCGGCTGCAAGCACTCGCCGAACGCGACCGCCTTACCAGCGATGACATGCATCAACGGGCCGCCCTGAATGCCAGGGAAGATTGCCGAGTTGAACTTCTTCGCCAGATCTTCGTCATTCGTCAAAATGATGCCACCACGCGGGCCGCGCAGCGTCTTGTGCGTCGTCGACGTTGCAACATGGGCGTGCGGGAATGGGCTCGGATAGAGGCCGGTCGCAACCAACCCAGCAAAGTGCGCCATGTCGACCAGGAAGTGTGCGCCAACTTCATCGGCGATCTTGCGGAAGGCGGCGAAATCAATGGTGCGCGGATAGGCCGAACCGCCGGTGATAATGATGCGCGGTTTGTGCTCGTGCGCCAGCTTGCGGACTTCGTCCATGTCGATCAAATGCGTGTCCGGCTTGACCATGTATGAAACGGCCTTGAACCACTTGCCCGACTGGTTGACCGGCGCGCCGTGGGTCAAGTGCCCGCCAGCGGCGAGCGACAGGCCGAGGATGGTGTCACCTGGCTTTGCGAGGGCCTGGAATACACCCTGATTGGCCTGCGAACCGGAGTTCGGCTGAACGTTGGCAAAGTTACAGCCAAACATCTTTTTAGCGCGTTCGATGGCGAGTTCTTCGACAATATCAACGTACTGGCAGCCGCCGTAATAGCGCTTGCCGGGATAACCTTCAGCATACTTGTTGGTCAAAACGCTGCCGGCCGCTTCAAGAACCGCGCGCGAGACGATGTTTTCAGACGCGATCAACTCGATTTCGTCTTGCTGACGGCCGTATTCCTTGGCGATGGCAGATGCGACTTCCGGATCGGTCTCCGCGAGTGGGGCATTGAAAAAACGAGCCAGTGTGCCTGTCTGAGCCGGCGTCGCTGACTGCTTGAAGCTGAACATTCGTATGTTCCTCGCGGATAGGGTTAAGGGATTGGCGCTCTGAGCCGCCGCCCAGGACAGCCTCACGTGGCGACTATGTACCATGGTCGAATAACGGGGAACAGCCGGTGGAACCCCCACGCGACGCTGCTACGCACTGGTCCGGACAGTGGATGATGAAAATGCCAAACTGCGGCAGTTTGGTTAGGCGAATGCCAGTTTGCGTCCCTTAGGTGTAGGGACCGAATCGCCAAATTCTTTGGCCGTCTCGATCCAGTGCGTGATGGCTAAGTTGGCCTCTTTGAGGGCAGTTTCCGACGTGGCGCCATGAGCCATGCAGCCAGCCAACTCTGGCACCTCCGCCACGAAAACCTGATCGTCTTCACTCCAATAAATGATGATTTCGTATTTGTGCATCAACGATCAATCCCAAGCCGGTACTTGAGAATTATAGCGCGAACTTGGCGCACTTGGTAGGGTTTTGCGTGTTTCCCATCCCGCTGCAGATTTGGCCTCTCTTCTAAGCCAAATTTGCGAAAGACGTGGTGACTGCCGCTGATCCTGCACTCAAATCCAAGCCGCTCCAGCAGTCCACGTAGATCATCAAAATCGATATTGGTGTCCGAAGTTCCCTGCAGGATCAATGCGAGAAGCTTCGAAAATTTCGACATACCGCCTGATTACTCCGCCGCCAGCCGAACCGTTTCTCCATGCGAAACTGGGCAAGCCGCCCATAGCTCGGTCAGGGCGCTGACAAGGTGCGCCATCTGCGCGTCGGTGTGTTGTGGCGATGGCGTCAGGCGAATGCGTTCGGTGCCGCGCGGCACGGTCGGATAATTGATCGGCTGAGCGTAAATGCCGTGCCGGTTCAACAGCGTGTCGGTGACCGCTTTGCAGTGGACCGGATCGCCAACCATGACCGGCACGATGTGGCTCGGATTGTCCATAACCGGCAGCCGCTCAGCCTTGAGCATAGCTTTCAAAGTCTTAGCGCGTTCCTGATGGCGGGCACGCTCGAACTGGCTGATTTTCAAATGCGCGATCGAGGCGCAAGCGCCGGCCGCTATTGCAGGCGCCAGCGACGTCGAGAAGATGAAGCCTGGCGCGTAACTGCGGATCGCATCGACGAGATCGCGCGTACCAGCGATATAACCGCCCATGACGCCGTAGCCCTTGGCGAGTGTGCCATTGATAATATCTACGCGATGCATCACGCCGTCACGTTCAGCGATGCCGCCGCCGCGCGGGCCATAAAGGCCAACCGCATGCACTTCATCGAGATAGGTCAGTGCGCCATATTTTTCAGCAAGATCGCAGATCTCAGATATCGGAGCGATGTGCCCATCCATCGAATAAACGCTCTCGAATGCGATGATTTTCGGCACACCCGCGGGCGCGGCTTTTAGCTTGGCTTCGAGGTCGCTGAGATCGTTATGGCGGAAGATGCGCTTGTCGCCCCCACCGCGGCGAATGCCTTCGATCATCGAGGCGTGATTTTTTTCATCCGAATACACAATCGCGCCTGGCAACAGCTTTTGCAGCGTTGACAGCGTGGCATCGTTAGCGACATAGGCCGACGTAAATAACAACGCCGCGGCCTTGCCATGCAAGTCGGCAATCTCGGCTTCCAGTGCGACGTGATAATGCGTGGTACCGGAAATGTTGCGGGTGCCACCTGAGCCGGCGCCGACGGTATCGAGCGCTTCGTGCATGGCTGCAAGCACGGCCGGGTGTTGGCCCATGCCGAGATAGTCGTTCGAACACCAAACCGTAATCGGCCGTGCGGTGCCGTCGCGGGTCATGATATTGGCCTCGGGGAAGGCGCCGCGCTGGCGCTTCACGTCGGCAAAAACCCGGTAGCGGCCCTCGGCCCGGATGGCATCGAGAGCGGCTTTGAAGTGACCGGCGTAGTCCATGCGCGCAACCTTTTTGGCTGACTTTAGAACGGCTCTAAGTAGCACCTCACGGGCGGCCGTTCAAACCGCCCGCTACTTATGTCGCAGCTGATCTGAACGGGTCACGAGCGGCCCACATACCAAGCTCAAGGCCATGATACTGTTTGGATACTGAGAACCACGGACAAACGGAACCATCGCCTGGAGCACGCGGCTCCAGGTGATGGGTCCTGATTGTTACTTCGTGACGATGTCCTTACGGAGGCCTTCAAGGGCCGCCATCAACTCGCCCATTTCCTTTGCCGGAACAGCGAACTTATAGAACGTCTCCTTGCACTCATGCAGGATCACGTCAAACTCAAGATTGGTAATATTGAGGGCGCTGTGCCCGTCTTTCATTGTGCGGCCGAAATAGACCTTGGGCCCGCCGGTGTTTTCCATAACCCAGGTGCCGAGGATAAGCTTAAATGCAGCCCGTTCATTGAGGTCGTGAACCGACTTCAGAATGGGATTCTTGTTCAAAGTGCCGTTGACATAAATGCGGTCAACGAGATCATCGACCGTCGCAGCGACGGCCTTATACCCGCCAATACGATCATAAAGTGACGCCTCTTCAGCAGCCACCACTGGCGAAATCACGAGACCGGCAGCCATCGTCAGAATCGCCGCGAATGAGAATGCAAGTTTTTGAAGTTTCGAGATCATGATGTGCTTCCTCCAGATTTTATTGGAGACTGCGGTTCAGAACTGGGAGCAGCAAAAATTTTGCGACACTCCGAATGCAAAAAACCTAACGGCCCCGTTGTTTTTGATTTTGCGCTATTTTATGGCGCACAATTTCATTAGTCCAGTTCCAGACTGGAAGCTATAGGATGTGCAAAAAAACTCAGATATATGTGTATTGCGATGCAGCAAAATGAATCGGCATAATCCGGCGAGCCTGGCATTTTATTTCGCCGGGCGCGCATGGCGGCCGGCTTGCGGAACGCAAGTCGCCATGCGCAATTTTAAAGTGCGCCAGGCGACTCTCCTTCGGAGAGCCGGCCACCCGGCGCGCAAAGTGAAAACTCTTACCAATGACCGACGTGATGACCGCCGTGGTGTTTGCAATGCCAGCGGCGATGATGGTAACCGCGGCGGTTCGCGCCCCAGGCCTGATAGTAAGGCACATCTGGCGTATCCCGGTACATGTGGGCGCGGCGAACACGCATTTCGTGCGCCGAACGCCAGTAACCCGAGTTGTAATAGGGATAATAGCCCCGCGGCTCGTAGTGGTAGGCGTAGGGGTCGGTGGCATAATGGGTCCGGTAAACGTGGGTGTAGCGTGGATAATAGCCCCAGTGCTGCACGGTGCGGACGTGGCCCCAGCCCGAAGGCGGGCAATTATTGCGCCAGCAGCCTGTGGCGCTGGCCGGCGTCTGGGCGGCGAAGCCGAGAGCCAAAATCAGGGCGCTGAGGCCCATGATAAAGCGGTTACGCATACTTAACTCCAAACGTTACGCAGAGATTACAACTTGCTGATAGTTTTGCCGAAAGCCAATAAGAAATTACTAAGTAAATCGCCTGTGCGGCAAACAAATTTAAGCTGATATCAGCGGTCAAATGTCTTAACGCACTTTGAGATTGGCAGCGCGCGGCGGCCGGCTCGCGCGACCACTTGGAAGTCCCCTTGCGGGGGAACGCGTGTCGCCGCGCGCAAAGCGAAGGACGATACCGGCGCGCCATCTAGAAATGAAACAGTCAAAACTTTGGCGCGCCGGTATCAGGTTTGTGTGCCTCGACAGGGCAGTCTTTAAGGCTTTGGTCATCGTCTTCCCGCATAGCTGGTAGGGCTGGCGGACTGTTCTCCGCCGGGATTAAACGCCGGACCCGAGTCAGTGACCAGTTCGAACAGTGACAAGTCTGACGGTAAACAAGCCCGCAACGCAGAAGCGATGCGCCGGCTGGAAGAACTGCTGCGCGACGCCGGCCCTGGCATTACTGTCAGGCCATTGGCACCGGGCGCCCAGCGCGACACCACCAATTATACGCCCGACGAGAGTTTCCCGACGACCGGCTTTGAAGCCCGGATCGAGCCAACTTTGAACGCTGCCGAAACCCCGCCAACCGCAACTCCGCCCGCGCCGGACGCTGAACGCTATAACGATCCGGTCCGCCAAGTCAGGCGCCGCGCGCTGAAAAGTGCGGCCGCCGAAGACCCGAAGCCAACGCCGCAACCGGCCTCGCCATTGGCCCAGCCGCAGTCAAAGGCTCCAGCTGCCGCTCAAAAATCACCACCCGTCAAAACCCAAGCACCGGCCCCCGTTACAGCTCCCGAGACATCATTCCGGCACATGCCTGAGACGGTCAGGAGCCGCCTGACATCGTTGGTCGAAGGCAAACCGGCAGCGGCGCCCGCCCCTGTCCGCGGGAAAGCCGCTGAGCCGGAACTGGTCAAGAGCAAGCGCCCCGTCCAGCCAGGACAAAGCGAACTCTGGCAAGCGCTTGAAGCGAGCCGCAAACCGTTCATGGCCGCTGGTCTCTATAGCTTTGTCATCAATTTGCTGATGCTGGCCGGGCCACTGTTCATGCTGCAGGTCTATGACCGCGTGCTCAGTTCCGGCAGTATGCCGACACTGCTCGCATTGACGATCATAACCTCGGCCGCTTACGGCATTATCGGCATGCTCGAACTGGCGCGCACGCGTATCATCTCGCGCATTGGCATCGAAGTTGACCAGCGCGTTTCCAATCGCATTTTCGAGGCGTCGCTCAGAAAGTCGGTCGAAAATCCATCGGGCTCGATGCCAGCGCTGCGCGAATTGGACAACTTGCGCCAGTTCCTCGCGAGCACAGGCCCGCTGACATTCTTCGATTTGCCGTGGGCACCGGTCTACTTGCTCGTGGTCGCTATCGTGCACTGGACGCTTGGGCTCGCAGCCGTGATCGGCGCCGCATCACTGTTCGTCATCACCTGGGCCAGCGACGCGCGCAGCAAGGCGCCGTTGATGGAAGCTGGCAAGACGGCAGCGCAAAGCATCGAGTTGGCCGAGACCGGTCAACGCAACGCTGAGTCGATTCTTGCTATGGGTATGCTCAGTGCCTTCCGCGACCGCTGGCGTCAGGTCAACGCGCAGTCGTTGTCATGGCAGTTGCTGGCCAGCGACCGCATCGGTTCGATGGCGTCGTTCTCAAAGGCGCTGCGTCTGTTCCTGCAATCGATCATGCTGGCCATCGGCGCGGCTTTGGCCGTCAAAGGCGAAATCAGTGCCGGCTCGATCATCGCCGGCACCATTATTTTCGGCCGTGCCTTAGCGCCCATCGAGCAAGTCATCGGACAATGGAAAGGCTTCCTGAAAGCCCGCGACAGCTACAAGCGTCTCGATGCCCTGCTGGCAAGCTCACCGGAAGTGCCTACACGTACAGCATTGCCGAAGCCGCGCGGCCTGTTACAAGTTGAAGGACTGCGCGTTGCAGCCCCCGACAGCCGCACGTTGATCTTGGGTAACGTCAACTTCCACGTCGAACCCGGCCAGATGTTGGCTGTCATCGGCCCATCTGCATCTGGCAAGTCAACGCTGGCACGCACCTTGGTCGGTTTATGGAAGCCCGTTTCTGGCATGATCCGCCTCGATGGCGCGCGCTTCGATCAATGGGACCCGGAAGCGCTCGGCCAGCATATCGGCTTCCTGCCGCAAAACGTTGAACTGTTTGCCGGCTCGGTCAGAGACAACATCGCCCGCTTTCGTCCCGATGCAACCGACTCCGAAATTATGGAAACGGCGCGCGCCGCCCACGCTCACGATCTGATCATGGACCTGCCGCAGGGCTATGAGACACCGCTCGGCGCGTTCGGCACCTATTTGTCATCAGGCCAGCGCCAGCGCATAGCACTCGCACGCGCGTTGTTCCGCAATCCGCCGCTCGTTGTCCTTGATGAGCCAAACTCCAATCTCGACCGCGAAGGCGACGAGGCCTTGGCTGCGGCCATTGACGGCATGCGCGAACGCGGCCAGGCCATCGTGCTGGTTTCCCACCGTGTGCAGGCGATCGGCAAAGCCGATCTTATTCTCTACATCGACAATGGCGTGCAACGCGCCTTCGGGTCCCGCAAGGAAGTGATGAAACTGTTCCAAGGTGGCGGAGACGCTGCCCAGGCCCCTGCCGTCGACCGGCGCGCACCCGCCGCGGCCACACCACCACGGAGTGCCTGATCATGGCAGCCCCAATCGCCGCTATGAAACCAAAGAGCCTCAACCCAGCGCAAACCGACTGGCAGGCGAGTTCGCCGTGGGTGTCGTTCGGCAACCGCACGGTTTACGGACTGCTTGGCGGCACAATCTTGTTTATGGCGTTGGTCTCGATCTCCGGCGCCGTCGTAGCGCAAGGCACAGTTGGCGTCGAAGGCAATTACAAAACGGTCCAAAATCTCGAAGGCGGCGTTGTCGCAAAAATTCTGGTCCAAAATGGCGACCGCGTGAAAAAAGACGATCCGTTGGTGATCTTGTCTGCCGGCGACGCGCAATCCAATCTGGCAGTCACGACCGGCCGCGTCACCGACTTGATGATCCAGGAAGCGCGCCTTGAAGCCGAGCGCGATAATCAGGGGTCGTTCTCGCTCCCGGCCGGTCTCAAAGCCAGCGACGGCGCCGTCGAAAAAATATTCATGAGCCAGCAAGCGCTGTTCAAAGCCCGCCGCGCCAGCCATCTCGGCGAGCTCTCGGTCCTTGGCCAACGCCTGCAACAGGTCAAGGGCGAGTTCGCCGCCAATGAAGCTCAAACCAGCTCGATGCAGCGCCAGCGCGATATCACCGCCAAAGAACTTGGCAACGTCACGCCGCTGTTCGAGCGTGGCTTTGTCAACCAACAGCGGCTAACGTCATTGCAGCGTGAAAGCGCGCGAATTGACGGTGAAATGGGCCGCTTGAGTGCCGATCTCGCCAAGGCCAAGAGTGCGGTCTCGGAAACTGAACTTCGTTTGGCGCAAGTCAACAAAGATTACACCAGCCAAGTCACGGATGAGCTGCGCAAGGTGCAAGCCGGTCTCGCAGAGCAGCGCGAAACGATGACTGGGCTCACGACAAAAGTTGCGCGCTCTGAAGTGCGTGCGCCACATGACGGACGCGTCCACGCCTTGGCGGTCCACACAATCGGCGGTGTGATCCAGCCCGGCGCTGCGATCCTGCAGATCATCCCAGAAAACGAACCGATGGTTGTTGACGCGCAGCTGCAGCCCAATGCCATCGACAAGGTCCATGAAGGCCAGATGGCCGCCGTGCGCTTCCCGGCCTTCAATTCCAAGACCACGCCGCGGCTTGAAGGCACGGTCATCAATGTATCGCCGGCGCAGGTGACCGACAGCCAGGGCCGCACATTCTTCACGGTTCAAGTCCGCATCGCTCAATCGGAATTAATCCGGCTCGGCAGCGGCCACACCCTGCTGCCCGGCATGCCAGCCGAGGTCTATATCGAAACCTCCGACCGTTCGATGCTAAGTTATCTGACCAAGCCGCTGGTCGACGCCATGTTCAGTGCGTTTAGAGAAGGTTGAGTGGGTGTTTCGACGGGGTCAGACCCCTCACACGACAGTCCGAGATTGACTTGGATCAATTTTGTGAGGGGTCTGACCCCTTTTCCCAGCGCCATGGCCTTCCTATATTAGTCTCAGTCCACCGCGGATGCCATTTGGGTCCGAGGGTGGGTTCCATGAGTTGGGCGCGATTTGTAGGCTTCATTCGAAGCTACCTGCCGCGCGCTGAAAAGGTGACCCATGAATTTTGAGATTTACACTGACCGCTCCAAGGGCTTTGTGCAGTCGGCGCAATCCTTGGCACTTCGTGAAGGCCATCAGCAGTTCGCCCCTGAGCATCTATTAAAGGTGCTGCTTGACGACCCCGAGGGCCTCGCCAGCGGCCTCATCGACCGCGCCGGTGGCCGCCACCGCGATGCTCTAAAAGCCGTTGAAGCTGCTCTCGCAAAACGCCCGAAGGTTTCAGGCGGCGGTGCCGGTCAGGTCTATGTCGCGCCCGATCTGGCGCGGGCCTTCGACAATGCCGAAAAGATCGCCGAAAAGGCTGGCGACAAGTTCGTCACCGCAGAGCGGCTGCTGTTGGCGCTGGCGCTTGAAAAGGGCACAGACACGGCGCGCATCTTATCCGACGCTGGCGTCAAGGCCGAAGCGCTGAATTCCGCCATCAACGAAATCCGCAAAGGCCGCACCGCTGACAGCGCTGGCGCCGAGCAGGCCTATGACGCCTTGAAGCGCTATACCCGCGACCTGACCGAAGCGGCCGCCTCCGGCAAGCTTGATCCCGTGATCGGCCGCGACGAAGAAATCCGCCGCACCATTCAAGTCCTCTCGCGGCGCACGAAAAACAATCCTGTGTTGATCGGTGAACCGGGCGTCGGCAAGACGGCGATTGCCGAAGGCTTGGCATTGCGGATCATCAAAGGCGACGTTCCTGAAAGCCTCGAGGGTAAAAAACTGCTGTCGCTCGACATGGGCGCGCTGATTGCAGGCGCCAAGTATCGCGGCGAATTCGAAGAGCGGCTCAAAAACGTACTTTCTGAAGTTCAGTCGGCGGCGGGTGGCATAATTCTGTTCATCGACGAGTTGCACACCATCGTCGGCGCTGGAAAAAGCGAAGGCGCCATGGACGCCGGCAACCTGTTGAAGCCAGCGTTAGCGCGCGGTGAATTGCATTGCGTTGGCGCGACAACGCTCGACGAATACAAGAAGCACATCGAAAAAGATGCCGCACTCGCCCGCCGCTTCCAGCCGGTGTTTGTTGATGAGCCAAGCGTCGAAGACACGGTCTCTATCTTGCGCGGCCTCAAAGAAAAATACGAGCTTCATCACGGCGTCCGCATCACCGACAGCGCGCTGGTGGCTGCGGCGGCGTTGTCAAACCGCTACATCACCGACCGCTTCCTGCCCGACAAAGCCATCGATCTGATGGACGAGGCGGCGTCGCGGCTCCGCATGCAAATCGACAGCAAGCCCGAAGAACTTGACACCATCGACCGCGATCTGATGCAGGTCATGATCGAACGCGAGGCGTTGCGCAAAGAGACTGATGCGGCCTCAAAAGACCGGCTGGCAAAACTCGAAAAGACGATCGCTGAACTCGAAGAGCAGTCCAAGGCCCTGACCCAGCGCTGGCAGAGCGAAAAGCAGAAACTCGGCGCGGCCCAAAAAATCAAAGAAGAACTCGATCTCAAGCGCAGCGAACTTGAGAAGATGCAACGCCAGGGTAACCTGGTCCGCGCCGGTGAACTTAAGTATTCAGATATTCCAGCGCTTGAGAAGCGCCTGGCCGAAGTCGAGGGTCAATCGATTGTTGGCAACATGGTCGAAGAAGCCGTGACGCCCGACCAAATTGCCGGCGTCGTCTCGCGCTGGACCGGAGTGCCCGTTGATAAGATGCTGGCCGGCGAACGCGATAAGATCTTGAAAATGGAAACGGCGCTCGCCAAACGCGTCATCGGCCAGCACGAGGCCGTGGTTGCCGTCTCGACCGCCGTGCGCCGTTCGCGTGCGGGCTTGCAGGACCCCAACCGCCCCATCGGCAGCTTTATGTTCTTAGGTCCGACCGGCGTCGGCAAAACCGAATTGACCAAGGCGCTGGCCGAATTCATGTTTGACGACGACACCGCGCTCGTTCGCATGGACATGAGCGAATACATGGAAAAGCATTCGGTTTCGCGCTTGATCGGCGCGCCGCCGGGCTATGTTGGATATGAGGAAGGCGGCTCACTCACCGAAGCCGTGCGCCGCCGTCCGTATCAGGTGCTGCTGTTCGATGAAATCGAAAAGGCCCACCCGGATGTGTTCAATGTGCTGTTGCAGGTGCTCGATGATGGGCGTCTCACCGATGGCCAGGGCCGCACCGTCGATTTCCGCAATACGTTGATCGTCATGACGTCGAACATCGGCTCGGAGTATCTCGTCAACCAGAAGGAAGGCGAAGACACTGAAGCCGTGCGCGACGAAGTAATGGCTGAACTCAGATCCCGCTTCCGGCCTGAATTCCAGAACCGGCTCGATGAGGTGATCCTGTTCCACCGGCTGCAGCGCACCGAGATGGGTGCGATTGTCGACATTCAGATGCTGCGGCTGCTGCGACTGTTGGCGGACCGCAAGATCACGGTCGAATTGGATGACACAGCACGCTCGTGGCTCGCGAACCGCGGCTACGATGCGGCGTATGGGGCGCGTCCATTAAAGCGCGTGATCCAGCGTTATGTCCAAGACCCGATGGCCGAGCAAATCTTAGCCGGTGGCATCAAAGACGGCGACACCGTCAAGATTTCAGTCCGCGACGGCGCGCTGACCGTCAACGGCTGGCCGGTGAAGGCGGGGTGACGGGGGGCAACGATTAGGCCGCCGACCGGCCCGCCATGGCCCGTTGCTTAAGCCGGAACGTAGCAAGCGCCGAATGCCGTTTCAGAATACGCTCTAGCGCTTTTGCGCGCGCCGTACTGGCCGTTGTCGGAGCGACAAACCGCGATGCAAGTGCGACTGCCTCGCTCTGCTTCACGCGGTCATCAGCCTTCAGCGCTTCGAAGACGGGCAAAAAAACCCTATCGTCACCCAGCGCGGCTTCAAGCTTCGCGAGATACGATGCAACAATTTCTTCGTTCATTTCAGTTGGTCTCCGCTTTTCGCGAGTTTTACGAAACGCAGACGCAACAGTTTTTGGGCGCTTGGCCATTGCCATTCCTTAGCCGGACCACCCGGCCAATGACCCAATCTACAAAATTCCGAGCTCGCCGGCAACAGCGCCGGAAGCCCATTAGACTTGGCAGGTCAGTTGGTTACTAAACTCTTGTGGCCAGAATCCGCCGGTCGATTTCATCACCGAGGCGGTCAAATGCCCGGCTGATCTGCTGAACTGGCAGACTGCCGTTCGAGCTTCGATACGCGATTCGATGGCCCGCATAACGGCCAAGTTCGGCCTTCTGCGGTATAAAGCAGTGGATAGGGAACATCGGATCGGCTTGAGCTAAACGCAATGGATGATTGCCAGTCTCGAGCGCCCCACGAACAGTATCCTCCGCAGTTCGCCGTGCATCTGCCTCATAATCTGCAAGAGGGTTTTCGACCGCATTGCCTTCAAAATCAGATGTCAGGGTGTTGGTCATGTTGCCGACAACCCCAAGAAGCTTAAGATGCGGCCAAATTGTTTGGTTTGTCACAAGCTGGTCGACAAAACTTCCCGCTGCTTCCGCTGACAATTCATCAAGCACTGTGGGGATCAATACATGTGTAGCCGCACAGAGAGCTTGAACTGTTGCGGTTGTGAGCCGGGGCGGAGCATCAATGATGATAATGTCGAAGCGGTCTTGGATAATATTGTCATGTAACGTCTTTGAAAGCGCATACCGAATGTCTTCTTTGCGTTTTCCGATTAGCCATTCCACCATCACCCGGTTTTCCATGCCGGAAAGTGTATAATACGCTGAAATACAACGAGCGTCTGTGACACCATCTACGGCTTGGGATGTATCCCTAACCCATTCAGCATCGCGTCCAGACACGAGTTGTGCTGCAAGACTCGGGCTGCCATCCTTCTGCTTTTCTAGAGCGTTCTTGTAATCGGCTTCTGTTAGGATCACGGCGCTTAGGCTGCCCTGGAAATCCAGATCAATTGCTAGAACCCTCTTACCCTTCGCCAATCCATAGTGAGCGATGAGATTGGCAACAGTCGTCGTTTTCCCAACACCACCCTTCAGATTTGCAACCACAATAATTGGTTTGCTATTCTTGAGTGCGCGCTCGTAATCAATTGGCGCTTTTTCGACCGGAATAGAGGGCGCAAGCCAAAGGCCAGGGCTACGATCTTCGACCGCTTGCTCTGCCCGTCGCAACCGGCTTGTCGCTGAAAAAAGTGCTTTGAAGTATCCTAGAGTTTTGTCCTTGGCTTCTTTGATCGTATCGCCAAACATCGCCCCGAGAATTGTTCCAAAAATTGTCAGTGCGAACCAGGCCCAATCCGGTACGTTACTCATAACACCCCCCAATTCCCGAGGACATTCAATCATATGTCAGAGAATTCGGAAAGCACTGTGTTTCGCACCGCAACATCGACAAATGCTACGAGATGAACGGAGCGGTTGGGTGACGCGAAGCGTGCTCCGCCCCCCGACAGCCCCCTACTCCCCCTCAACCGCGACCGACGTAACGCCGCGGCTTGAGGGGCCGGTGCCGCGTGGCGGGATCATGTGCTTGATGGCACTGAAGATCGAGCGCGTCTTTGACGAATTGGGGATCACGAGGCACAGCACGTGATCGCCTTCCTTGCCGTAGTTGCACTTGATAGCTTTTTTGATGTCCGATGACGCGGCCACATAGGCGAACACTTTGGCCGACGTTTCGGCGTCCGGCCCGCAACACACGCTGCCGAAGGTGACTTTGATTGCGCAGTTCTGGCTTTTGAACGTGCAATTAGAGCCCTGCGCCCACGGCAACGCCTCAATCGGCGCCGCGTGTGATGGCGACGCAGCCAATAGCGCGAGGCTGATCGTGGTAACCGAGCAAAGCAAATGACGCGTCATGACTGGTGCCTCTAACCCGTGAACAGAGAGCCAGCGTCCCCTACCTCTTGCCCCTCAACGAACCGACGATAATATTCTTGATCGTCGTGGCGACCGTGCGCGAAACGGAGCGCTGCAAGTCCTTGGCGACCATCTCGCCCATCGACGGAGCTTTGCGGCCAGCGGTCTTCTTGGTGCCGGTTGACGATGAGCCGCCGCCAAAAATAATATCGCCCCAGCCGCCCGAGCCACCCGCAGCACCGGCTTCTTCGGCGGCTGCATTGGTGCGCTTGGTCAACATTTCATAAGCGCTTTCGCGATCGACGGTTTCCTCATATTTGCCATAGACCGGGCTGTATTCGATGACCGAGCGGCGCTCGTCGATAGAGATCGGTCCGATACGGCCTTCGGGCGGACGGATCAGTGTCCGCTGCACCATCGATGGCTCGCCCTTGTTTTCAAGGGTCGAGATCAGCGCCTCGCCGACCTTCAATTCCATGATCACCTTCTCGGTATCGAGATCCGGGTTCTTGCGGAATGTATCGGCCGCGACGCGCACCGCTTTCTGCTCTTGCGGCGTGAACGCGCGCAAAGCGTGCTGCACGCGATTGCCGAGCTGAGCCGAGACTGTATTCGGAACGTCAAGGGGGTTCTGGGTCACGAAATAGATGCCGACGCCTTTGGAGCGAATGAGGCGTGCAATTTGCTCGATGCGTTCGAGAAGGGCTTTCGGCGCCTCGCTGAACAGCAAATGCGCTTCGTCAAAGAAGAACACCAGCTTCGGCTTCGGCAGATCGCCAACTTCCGGCAATATCTGCCAGAGCTTAGTCAGCATCCACAACAGGAAGGTCGAATAGAGCCGTGGCTTTTCCATCAGCTTTTCAGCGGATAAAATGTTGATGACGCCCCGGCCGTCGCCAGCGACCCGCATCAGATCGAGAATATCAAGAGCCGGTTCGCCGAAGAATTGATTGGCGCCCTGCTCTTCCAAAACCAGCAAGCGGCGTTGAATGGATCCGACCGACGTGGTGGCGACGTTGCCATATTGCGCCATTAATTCCTTGGACCGCTCGGCAACGCTGTTGATCAGCGCGCGCAGATCCTTGAGGTCGAGGACCGGCATTTTTTCATCGGCCGCAACGCGGAAGGCGATGTTGAGCACGCCCTCTTGGGTCTCGTTCAATTCCATCATGCGCGACAACAACAGCGGGCCCATATCGAGTACTGTGGCGCGGATCGGATGGCCCTGTTGGCCAAACACGTCCCAGAAAATCGTCGGATAGGCGCGTTGGACCCAATCTGAGCCGAGTCCAACTTCGGCGGCGCGTTTGACGAGGAAATCTTTGGGTTCACCGACTGCGGCGATGCCCGACAAGTCACCTTTGATGTCGGCTGCGAACACCGGCACGCCGGCTGCCGAGAAGCTTTCCGCCAGGCCTTGCAGGGTCACTGTTTTACCGGTGCCAGTCGCGCCCGCGACCAGGCCGTGCCGGTTGGCAAACTTGAGGGTCAAATATTCCGGCTTGGTGCTCTTGCCAATGAACAGCTTGTCGTCCTGCAAAACTGACTGGCTCATAGGTCGTAACTCCTGGATATCCGCGATTTCGAAAAGTGGCTATCGCGGCGATTCGTGTGGCGCAATTGTGCCCCGTCTTGGCACGGCGGCATGGCTTTGCAAAGACCGGTTGCATGGCCGACTGATTGAAACTGTTAGATAACTTAGGGGCTGGCAACCGGCTTTTGGCATCTGATAGCGTGTCGCCGTGCCGCGAGCGTTTTAGGCCATTTTCGGGTGCGCGATCCGGGCCTTGCCCCTATAGACAGCAGACATCGTCAAGACGGCTTCGCGGCTGCTGATCACACTATTCGAGTCTATCTGAGGTGCCCATGCCGGCCGCCGGACCAACCGATCCCGTTAAACTTGCCGATCAGTTCGCGCCGGCGACCAGCGAGCAATGGCGGGCGCTTGTCGATAAGGCTCTCAAGGGCGCTGACTTCGAAAAACGCATGGTTTCTAAAACTGCCGATGGTCTGCGCGTTGAACCTCTTTATACGGCGGCTGACGCCACGTCTGACGCCGCGACGGCGCGTCCCGGTCAAGCACCTTTCCAACGCGGCACCCGCACCGAGCGCGACGGCGCCGGTTGGGACATCCGCCAGATGCACATTGGCACCGATCCGGCCGCCGTCAATGATGCCATCATGGCCGACCTCGAAGGCGGCGTGACATCGGTCGTTTTGCAGATCGCGCCTGATGGTGGCCTCGGCCTCGCCGCTGACGAAGCCACGCTTACGAGGGCGTTGAACGGCGTCTTCCTCGACTACGTGCCAGTATCGTTTGTGGCAGGAGACGAAGTTGCGGCTGCGGCAGCGAGCCTCGTCAAGATTTGGGACCACAAGGCTATCCCAGCTGACAAACGCCATGCAGCATATGGCGCCGATCCGATAGGCGATCTCGCACGCACGGGACGTTCAACTAAGCCGCTCGATCAAGCTCTGGCTGATGCGGCTGGGCTCGCGAAAAGTGCGCTGACTTTCCCGCATATCCAGGCCTTGCGCGCCGACGGCGTGCCCTATCACATGGCCGGCGCGACCGAAGCGCAAGAACTCGCCGCCATGCTATCAACGCTGGTCGCTTATCTCCGCGCACTGCAGACGGCTGGCATTGCTCCAGCTGAGGCATTGCCGAAAATTGAAATCTGTCTCGCGGTTGACGACGAGCAATTCATAGGGCTGGCCAAACTGCGGGCGGCACGCAAACTGGTGTGGCGCGTGGCTGATGCCTGCAGCGCGGGCGACGTGGTTGCCAAGATACAGTTCAACGCCGCCACCTCAATGCGGATGATGGCCAAGCGCGACCCGTGGACCAATATCTTGCGGACGACGATTGCCTGCACCGCGGCCGCACTCGGCGGCGCCGATGCGATCTGCGTGGTGCCGTTCACAGCCGCACTCGGCCAGCCGGATGCGTTCGCCAAGCGCGTCGCACGCAACATCCAGATCGTCTGCCAGGAAGAAAGCAATCTGGGCCGCGTCGCCGATCCAGCGGGCGGCTCATGGTACATCGAAAACCTGACCAACGATTTGGCCGCCAAAGCCTGGACGTTGTTCCAGGACATCGAACGCCACGGCGGCATGGCGGCTGCGTTGCAGTCCGGATACGTGCAAAGCGAATGTGCGAAAAGCGCTGAGTCACGCGCAAAGGCCGTTGCGACAGGACGCATACCTCGACCTTGGGGTAGAGGTGGCCGATGCGTTTCTCGGCCTCGT